>JAYRMB010000003.1:61645-356780 GCA_041904995.1 Azonexus sp. | reverse complement strand
GACTGATGTGCCTCAGGCAGCAATAGACACAGACAAACTGGAGTTTGAGCTCACTGTAGGCAAAGGGGTCATTGCCTCACGCCTCAACATCACTCAGGAACACTTCTCCAGGGTTTTGCACGACCTGTCGGATAGCGGGCTGCTTGAGGTGCATGGCAAGAAAATTCGGATTCCGAGCGTGTCCAAACTCCTCAAAACTCAAGACAACCCGTAGCGGTGAGAGCATCGCTAGTAACCACTGAAGGCTGTTCAGGGTCGAGGGCTGTTCTTCGTTACGGCAACTAGTTGGTATCGGCTAGGAGCCGGCCAGGAACTGCCGGTGAGCTATGTACGGTGGGCTGACTGCCTTAAGCAAACAACCGACATCGTCCTTCACAGTTAATACGGTGGCAGAGCACTGATAGAACGAAGTATGTTGCGCGTAATTTCTTGCCGCTTTGAGAGGTCATTCAGTCTGTTGGGCGTATCGATGTTCAGCGCAAAAAATACCGGTCCGGTTGGCCACTCGACCCAGCCTACCCACCAGCCAACCTTTCCACTCCAGCCGGTCTTAGCCCGCAATATCCAATCACGACCTGCCTCATTCACCATCACGTCCTTGATGAGCCGCTGATGCTCGACCGGGAATGGCAGTTCATTACGATAGAGATGACGCAGGAACGATATTTGTTCATTTGCCGAAATTGCTAGGTCGCCTTCGACCCAGAAAGGTTTGCCGCCTCCCGCAGCCGCGATCACGCTCTCATTGTTGTCGATGAGCTTCCGATAGCTACGAGCCAAGTCTCGTGCGGTCTCAAGCGAAATAGTTGGGTAGTTGCCCAAGGTGAGTTTGTGCTGCTCACCAAACTGACGAAACCTGAATAGCCAAACAGGATTCTTTTGATCGGCTCTGAAACCTAGGTACAAACCGCCACCATCGCCGCGCATTTCAAAACGCTGGTTGCTTTCAATCCATTCGGCAATGAGTTCGTTTGTAAGCTTTTCCATGAGGCACGCGTGTACTAATTTCAGATTGGTGTACTTTAGAAAAATACACGCTTCGGTACACACAAATGGTGCGCTCTAATGAGATGGTACGCAACAACAAAAAACAAAAAACCCCCGTGGATAGGGGGTTTCTAGTCGATATTAATTCTTTGTGAGACGACTTGCTTTTCTACTCCAGGTTCTGAATCTGTTCCCGCATCTGCTCGATGAGCAGCTTGAGGTCCATCGAGGCTTGCGACACTTCGGTCAGCGCTGACTTGGAGCCCAGGGTATTGGCTTCGCGATTAAGTTCCTGCATCAGGAAATCCAGGCGCTTGCCGCAGGCGCCGCCCTGCTTCAGTACGCGCTCGACTTCATCCAGGTGCGTGGTCAGTCGCGACAACTCTTCGGCCACATCGATACGCGTCGCAAACACCGCGACTTCCTGCAGGATGCGATCATCGCTGGCGTTGCCCAGCGCGTCGGTCAGGCGTTGGCGCAGCTTGTCGGTGAACAGGGCTTGTGCCTCGGGAATGCGAGGGGCGACACGCTGTACGATGGCACGCATGCCGGCTACACGTTCCAGGATCATGTTGGCCAGCTTGGCGCCTTCGCGACCGCGCGTTGCCGAAAAATCCTCCAGCACCTCGCGGGCCACTGTCATGACTTCCGGACCCAGGGCAGCGAAATCAACCGACTGCTCGCCGAACATCCCGGGCCAGCGCAGCATTTCATTGACGGTCAGTGGCGCCGCCTCCGGCACCTCGGCCCGCACCTTGGCGCTCAGGCTCTTCAGCGTCGCCAGCAGGTCGCCGTTCAGTTGCATTTGCTCCGGACGGGCAGCAGCGGCATTGAACGACAGGCGGCACTCGACCTTGCCACGAGCGATACGCGACGCGAGCAATTCACGCAGCGGCATTTCCAGCGCGCGCAAATCGTCGCTGATGCGAAAGTGGAAATCGAGATAGCGAGAATTGACGCTTTTCAGCTCTAGCTGCAGCGTTCCGCGCTCCAGATCGCGCGTTTTCACTGCATAACCGGTCATACTACAAATCATTCTAGGGTAGTCTCCAGCTTTACAGGCCGGACAACACGCCCGAAAATGCCTGGGATTGCATCATAACCGCGAGACAGATGGCGCAACAAGCCAACCACGCCCTGCCGAATGGCACGCAACTGGAGGAGTACACGATCGAACGCCAGCTTTCGCTCGGCGGGTTTTCGATCGTCTATCTGGCCGCCGACCCGACGGGCAAGCAGGTCGCCATCAAGGAATACCTGCCGAACAGTCTGGCCCTGCGCGGCAAGGGCGAGATCAAGCCGGTCATCACCGGCGAGCACCAGGGCGCCTTCCGCTACGGCATGAAGTGCTTCTTCGAGGAAGGCCGGGCTCTGGCCAAGCTGTCGCACCCCAACGTGATCCGCGTGTTGAATTTCTTCCGCGCCAACGACACCGTCTACATGGTGATGGAGTACGAGCACGGGCGCACGCTGCAGGAATTCATCCAGAAGCACCAGGGCCATATCTCCGAACGCTTCATCCGCGGCGTGTTCACACGACTGCTCAACGGCCTGCGCGAAGTGCACTCGAACAAGCTGCTGCACCTCGACCTCAAGCCCTCCAACATCTACCTGCGCAGCGACAATACGCCGGTGTTGCTTGACTTCGGCGCGGCCCGCCAGACCCTGATGTCCGACCAGCCGATGCTGAAGCCGATGTACACACCGGGCTTCGCCTCGCCGGAACACTACGGCACGCGCAAGGACCTGGGGCCGTGGAGCGATATCTACAGCGTCGGTGCCTCGATGTATGCCTGCCTGGCCGGCTCGGCGCCGCAGGCAGCGGACGAGCGTCTGAAGAAGGACACGCTGGTTCCGGCCATGATGCGCTGGGACGGCCAATACTCCGACCGCCTGCTCGAAATCATCGACTGGTGCCTGAACCTCAACCACCTCTACCGGCCGCAAAGCGTTTTTGCCTTGCAAAAGGCGCTGGTCGAAGCGATTGCCCCGCCGCAGCCCAAACCGCAGCCGAGTTGGATCAACCGCGTCGTCGATAAACTCAAGAAACCCATCCTATGAGATTCACCATCTATCAGGAGAGCCGCCAGGGCGGCCGCAAGAACAACGAGGACCGCATCAGCTACTGCTATTCGCGCGATGCTCTGCTGATGGTGGTGGCCGACGGCATGGGTGGGCATCACTATGGCGAAGTCGCCTCGCAGATCGCCGTGCAAACGCTGGCTGAGGCTTTTCAGCGCGAAGCCAAGCCGATTCTGCCCGACCCCTTCCGTTTCCTGCAGCGCAGCATGACCAACGCGCATAGCGCCATTCTCGACTACGCCTCGCGTCATCGCCTGCCCGATACGCCGCGCACGACCTGCGTCGCCTGCATCGTGCAGGACAACATCGCTTACTGGGCACACGCGGGGGATTCCCGCCTGTTCCTGATGCGTGAAGGCAAGGTCATCGCGCAGACCAAGGATCACTCGCGCATCCGCCTGATGGTCGAGGAAGGTCTGATCAGCGAAGCGCAAGCCGCCGAACACCCGGACCGCAACAAGATCTACAGCTGCCTGGGTAGCCCGCATGCGCCCGAGATCGAGTTCTCGCGCAAGACCCCGCTGGAAAAAGGCGACATCATCCTGATCTGTACGGATGGCCTGTGGGGCGTCACCTCTGGCGAAATGATGGCCACCGCGCTGAAGAACGCCAACCTGTTGCAGGTCGTGCCCATGCTGCTGGAGCAGGCTGAAATCAAGGGCGGCGAATACGGCGACAACCTGTCGGTCGTCGCCGTGCGCTGGGAAGACACCTATGTCGAAGAAGCGAGCAGCGCGATCTCGACCCAGACCATGACCCAGAACGAAGTCACCACCCGCCTCGAGGAATTCGGTCGCAATCCGGCCTACAAGAGCGACCTGACCGAAGACGAGATCGAAAAGGCGATCGACGAAATCCGTACCGCCATCGAAAAATTCAACCCGAAGAAAATAGGACAATAAGCCGCATGCGTCCCAGCCAACGCCAACCCGACCAACTCCGCATGGTCCGCATCACCCGCAATTTCACCCGCCATGCCGAAGGCTCCGTGCTGATCGAGATGGGCGACACCCGCGTGCTGTGCACCGCCTCGGTCGAGGAGAACGTGCCGCCCTTCCTGCGCGGCAAGGGCCAGGGTTGGGTTACGGCCGAATACGGCATGCTGCCACGCTCGACACACACCCGTACCTCGCGCGAAGCCGCCAAGGGCAAGCAAACCGGCCGCACCCAGGAAATCCAGCGACTGATCGGCCGCGCCCTGCGTGCCGTGGTCGACCTGAAGGCGCTCGGCGAACGTCAGATCACCCTCGACTGCGACGTGCTGCAGGCCGACGGCGGCACCCGCTGCGCCTCGATTACCGGCGCCTGGGTGGCGCTCTACGAAGCCTGCGACAAGCTGGTCCAGGCCGGCAAGCTGCCGGCCAATCCAGTCAAGGAGCATGTCGCCGCCATCTCGGTCGGCATCTTCGAAGGTGCCCCGGTACTCGACCTCGACTACCCGGAAGACTCCAACTGCGATACCGACATGAACATCGTCATGACCGGCGCCGGGGGCATTGTCGAAATCCAGGGCACGGCCGAAGGCGAGCCCTTCAGCCGCGAACAGATGAGCGTGCTGGTCGACCTCGCCACCCTGGGCATCCGCCAACTCGTCGCCGCGCAGCAGAGCGCCCTCGCCGCATGAAGAAGCTTGTCCTCGCCTCAAACAACGCCAAGAAGATGAAGGAGCTGAACGCGCTGCTGGCGCCGCTCGGCTTCGAAGTCATTCCGCAGGGCGAACTGGGCATTCCCGAAGCCGAGGAGCCACACTGCACCTTCGTCGAAAACTCGCTGGCCAAGGCCCGCCACGCCGCCGCGCACAGCGGCCTGCCTGCCCTAGCCGACGACTCCGGCCTGTGCGTGCATGCCCTCGGCGGCGCGCCCGGCGTGCTCTCGGCCCGCTACGCCGGCGAGCCGAAATCGGATGCCCGCAACAACGAAAAGCTGCTGCACCACCTGACCGACTACGATGACCGCCGCGCCCACTTCTACTGCGTGCTGGTGCTGGTCCGCGCCGAGGATGATCCGCAACCGATCATTGCCGAAGGCGAGTGGCACGGCGAAATCCTGCCCGCGCTACGTGGCGAAGGTGGCTTCGGCTACGACCCGCTGTTCTTTGTGCCGGAATTCGGCCAGACCGCCGCCGAACTCGATGCCGACACCAAGAACCGTGTTTCGCACCGCGCCCGCGCCATGCAGAAGCTGATCGAGCGCCTGCCCACGCTGTAACTCACCCGCCCCGGAACTTCCGGGGCCCTCGGCGCTCTGAGCCGGACCCGTTTCTGCAAGCCATCCGAGCATGACCCGAACCATCCCCATTTTTGCCCAAAAAGCACCGTCCACCGCAGCAGGGCTGGAATTCCGCAAATCGCCAGCCCTCTCGCTCTACGTGCACGTGCCCTGGTGCGTGCAGAAATGCCCCTACTGCGACTTCAACTCGCACGAAGCCGGCGAAACGATCCCTGAGCGTGAATATGTCGATGCGTTGATCGCCGACCTGCAATCTGCCCTGCCGCTGATCTGGGGCCGGCCGGTGGTCAGCGTCTTCTTCGGCGGCGGCACGCCCAGCCTGCTCTCACCGGCCGCCATCGACGAACTGATCGCCGCCTTCCGTGCCCTCGCCATGTTGTCGCCGGAAGCCGAAATCACGCTCGAAGCCAACCCCGGCACAGTCGAAGCCAGCAAGTTCGCCGGTTTTCGCGCCGCCGGCGTCAATCGCTTGTCGCTCGGCATCCAGAGCTTCGACGACGCGCATCTCAAAGCGCTCGGCCGCATCCACGACGCCGCCGAAGCCCAGAAGGCGGCGCAACTCGCCGGCGAGCATTTCGAACGTTTCAACCTCGACCTGATGTACGGCCTGCCCGGTCAGACGCTAGCGCAAGCGCTGGCCGACGTCGACGCCGCCCTCGCCTTCGCACCGACGCACCTCTCCTGCTACCAGCTGACGCTGGAACCAAACACCCGCTTCGCCGCCTTCCCGCCCGAGCTGCCGGAAGGTGATATCTGCGCCGACATGCAGGACGCCATTGAGGCCAAGCTCGCCGCCGCGGGCTACACCAACTACGAAACCTCCGCCTTCGCGCAGGAGGGCAAGCAGTGCCTGCACAACCTGAACTACTGGCATTTCGGTGACTACCTCGGCATCGGCGCCGGCGCGCATTCCAAGCTGACGCTGCACGACCGCGTGCTGCGCCAGATGCGCCACAAGCATCCCAAGGCCTACCTCGACAACGTTCGTGCCGGCACGCCGATTCAGGAAGAAAGCCAGGTCGAGGCAGCCAGCCTGCCCTTCGAATTCATGATGAATGCCCTGCGCCTCGCCGACGGCTTCGCGCCCCCACTCTTCGAGCTACGCACCGCCCAGCCGCTGTCGACCATCCTGCCGCAACTGAAGGCCGCCGAAGCCGACGGCCTGCTGACGCTGACGCCGGAGAAAATCGCGCCCACCCTCAAGGGCCGGCGCTTCCTCAACATCCTGCTCGAACGCTTCCTCTAGGCCAGAACGATGATCGCCCTGCTCCGTCTGCTCGCCCTGCTGCTCGGCACTGCCCTCACCTTGGCCCCGGCTGCCCTGCTGCTCTTCTCGCACGGCGGCGGCGAGCTGCCCAGCGGCAGCAAGCTGTTCGACCTGCTCGCTCCGCTGCTGGTGATCGGCCTCGCTTTCGGCCTCGGCCCGCTGATGCTCGGCTTTCCCCGGCTGGTGGGCCGCGGAACGAACCCGGCGATCCGTGTGGCCGCCGCGCTTCTGCTGCTGATCTCTGCCGGCGGCATGGTGCTGATCGCCCTCGGCGGACAAGCCAGCCTGATCCTCGCCGTGCCCGGACTGCTGCTTGAAGGTGCACTCTTCGCCATCTTCATCTGGCCAGCCCGGCGCTTCGCCGAGGCTGCGGCAACCGAACCGGAAGAAACGCCGAACCACTGAGCCTGACCGCCTTCGGGGCAAAGCCAGCGCCCCGAAGACACTGCCGGGCGCTCGCCTATTTCGGTCATCCGCGGCGTGAGGAATGTCCTTTCACGGCGTTCGGCATTTCCCCCGTCATCACCGCCAAGTCGTTCGACTGCTGCGGTGCACTGCCTGTTTTTGCCAAAAACCGAGCCTGATCGGCCACACCGAAAACATCAATCTCGCCCCGCGACATCGGGCGATCTTTCGGCATGAATCGCCCGAATTCCCCCCGGCACAAGCTTCCCCGGAATTCCCGCAAGCATGGCGAAGCGCAATCCGCCCGACGGCCAAAACTTAACGCACAAATAACTTCAAAAACATACCGCAAGCAGCTGATTATTCGTTATATTATCTCGCGGCATATTTAACCAACCTCCGCGTCAACTCACCGGAAAATCGCCGCATGCATATCGCCACCAAGCTGCTCTTGCTGCTTCTCACCATCGGCACAACGGCCACTTCCGCCAGTGCCGCCCAAATTCGTGACCGGCTTTACTCAGCCAAGGAATGGCGCGATGCCTGCAACCGTTTCGAGACGCAAAACACGCGCATCCGTTGCATGACCGAACTGCACAAGCCCATGTTCCATGGGCGCAGCCTGGGCAACTTCCAGCTCGTCGAACCCGCGTCACCGGAAAAACTCCAGTCGCGCTCCGGCATCTATTTCAGCCCCTCGCTCAACGCGAGAATTCTCCAGGTGCGCGAAGATACCGGCGCCAAAACCCGGCTCGACCTGGAGAACGACACCCACTGCCAGGCCTATTCAAGCCTGCCGGACCTGATCGACACTTCCGAGCGCGGCCCCGGCGTCAAACGGCTCGTGCATGCCTGGATTCAGGAATACACCGACGACCGCTATGCGGTACAAGGCCTCAAGCTGACCCGCCAGGCCATCCGGCCGAAACTGGCCTTCCACGCCATTACCGAGCGCCGCCGCGTCGTCACCGGCGAATACCGCCCCGACAGCCGCAACAACGCCGGCATCTTCGCCACCTGCGATTACCCGTCGGATTCGGAAGAAGCCCGCCTGACGGCCGAATCTTTCTTTCAATCGCTGGAAGGGTCGGCGCGGCGGTTTATCTGAACCAAACGTCTGCATCTCGGCAAATTTTCAAACAGAAAAGGTCAGCATCATCTGATCTTTGGCTTCTGACCAGACGTTGTTAGTCAGCTTGAAGCCATGCTTCACCACTGGCATATTTGATGCCATACGGATACCATTTGCCCGTTGCACCCTCCCCATCCACTCCAGAATTTATGCCGGTCAATCTCTGGATTCGACCGTGCTATCGAGTGCTTGGCCAACGATAACTTTTCCAAGAATTTTCATAGCACCATGGACGAAACTGAATACGAATACGCAGGCTTTTGGGTGCGTTTCGGCGCCACGCTGATCGATACCATTATCCTAATGGCGATCACCTACCCTCTATTAATTTCAATCTATGGTTGGCAGTACTTCAGTTCGGAGAAATTCATTTCTGGACCAGCCGATTTCATCATCTCGTGGCTATTACCCATCGCAGGGGTTATTTGGTTCTGGACCAAAAAAGAAGCCACTCCTGGAAAAATGGCTTTGTCACTACGACTTGTTGATGCCGACTCAGGAAATGCTCTTTCTGTCAGCCAAAGTATCGGACGATATTTGGCTTATTTCGTTTCTGTACTACCGCTGTGCCTGGGGTTCATGTGGGTCGGTTTCGACGCAAAAAAGCAGGGCTGGCATGACAAGCTCGCAGGCACGGTTGTCATCAGACCTAAGAACCGAGGTCCAAAGGCAGTACGCTTTCCAAATGCATGACTACGCTTAGCTCGCTTTGTCGGGGTTGGTCATGAGCCTTAAGTCATACACCCCTGACGAGCTTTATGAGAAATTCAGGCAAGCTCACGACGCAGTGAGCCCAAGTGAGTTCTATAGCTCCCCTCGATACAAAAAGCCCATGGAGTTCTGGTGTGCTGCACAGTTTGGCCGAGCTTTCTCGGCAAATCTTAATGCTTGCTCCTTGCTTGCTTCGGATCGTGATGAACAAACAGAAAGTGACTTCTTTTTAGAGGTCAGCGGCCAACGCTATCCCTTTCAAATTGTCGAAAGCCTGACCCCGGGGCGAAGGCGTGGGGATGAATATAAAAGCAAGGAGCCAAAGACCTCAACGCTGAACGACTGGGACGCAGGAGCGACAAATGGTCCTCTTTGGGTAAAAGATCATATCCAGAAGAAATTTAACCATTATGGCGGAGACGTATCGAGCCTAAACCTACTCGTTTACGTGAACTTCCCGGCCCATGAACATAATTTTGAGGATATGTGCTTTGCCTCTAGTGAACTGGCTTCTAAATGGGCGTCAGTCTGGCTACTGAATGGCAACGCGATCTGCTGCATCAGCGGGAGCGATAAGCTTGGCGGCCCGTACCCATGGCTATTTATTCCCGCCGAGCCATAAACCATAGCAATCGGGTACCGCTGCAAAGTGGATGCTAGGGTAGAAACTCTCCATCCCGATAAAACCACCGACCGTCTTCCTTCACGAAGCGGCTGAGTTCGTGCAGGCGATGACCTTTGCCGGCGATGCGGTAGCGGGCGACGAAATCGACGGTGGCGTGGGTTTCGTCCTGCACCTCGTGCTTCTTCACTTCCAGTCCCAGCCATTTGGTGTCGTCGGCGGCGATGTCGAGTTCGCTCGGGCGGGTGTCGGGATGCCAGGTGGCGAGCAGGTAATCTTCGAGTTTGAGCACGTAGGCGCTGTAGCGCGAGCGCATCAGGGCTTCGGCGCTATCGGCATTTTTGGCCCCTGAGTGCAGTGCACCGCAGCAGTCGGCGTAAGGCCGACCGCTGCCGCACGGGCAAGCATCAGCTACCGCTTTCACGCTTCCCACGGCGGGGTGGTGCTGCCGGCGGCGGGCGCCGGGGCGGAAATCACTTCGGATTCGACCTTTTCACCACCCAAGGCTTCGACCAGACTGGGCAGGAAGCGGACGAGTTCGCCGGTCATCAGCGCGAAGTCGGCATCGAACTGCTCATCGGCGTGTTCGGCATTCTTCTCGGCTTCTTCCTTCAGCAGATCGAGGAAGGCGAGGCGTTTGACCTCGAGCTTCTCGCTGAGCACGAAGGAGATGCGGTCATTCCAGGTCAGCGCCAGCTTGGTCGGCAGCTTGCCGGCGGCCAGGTGGGCCTTGATCTCGCCGCTGACTTCGTCGCCAAGCGGATGGCGAACGTAGCGCACGGCGGATTTTTCTTCGCCCATGGCCTTCAGCTCGCAATCGCGGTCGATGGTGAAACCGGCCGGGCCTTCGCCGCCAGCCAGCCAGTCAGCCATCGCCGCTTGCGGCGACAGCTGGGTGTGCAGCAGTTGTAGCGGAAACTCGTCGAGGCAGAAGCGCAGGTGTTCAATCACCTCTTCGGCCTTGGCCGGGCTGCCGGCATCGACGATGAACCAGCCGTTCTGCGGGTCGATCCAGACGTAGGTCGTGCGCTTCTTGGTGAAGGCGCGCGGCATCAGTTCCTCGGTGACGCGCTCCTTCAATTCGCGCAGCGCCTTGCGGCCGGGCGCGTAGCCTTGTTCTTCGGTCAGCTTTTCGGCGCGTTCCTTGACCTCGTCGTTCACGACGGAGGACGGCAGCAGGCGCTGCTCGACGCCGAGGGCAATCAGCCATTGGCGGTTGTTGGCGTAAATCAGCCCGCCATCCTTGCGCGGCGACACCCAGCCGCGCGACATCGGCTCATGGCTGGCGCAGCGGGCGAAGGTGCCGCGGCTCAACTGCTCGTCGAGCTTGGCGAGGTCGATGTTCCACGGGGTGGGCAGGCGATAGAGCTGGAGGTTCTTGAACCACATGCGATGAATTCCTGTTGAGCGCTCAGCGCTTCTTGAAAACGAGATCCCAGACCCCGTGGCCGAGACGCAGGCCGCGGTTTTCGAACTTGGTCAGCGGCCGGTATTCCGGGCGCGGCGCAAAGCCGGCGAGGTTGGCGGCGCTATCCGCTTCGAGCGCGGCGGCCAGTTGCTCGGCGCTCGGGTTGGGCACGCTGTTTTGCAGGCTGGGTTCGCGACCGAGCACGTCGAGCATTTGCAGCGCGTAATTTTCCCAGTCGGTGGCGCAGTGGATGTAGCCGCCCGGCTTGAGGCGCGAGGCGAGCAGCGCGACGAAGGGCGGCTGGACCAACCGGCGCTTCTTGTGCCGCGTCTTGTGCCAGGGATCGGGGAAGAAGATGTGGATGCCGTCGAGCGAGCCTTCCGGCAGCATGTCGCGCACGACCTCGACCGCGTCGTGGTTGCCGATCCGCAGGTTGCTCAGATTCTTCTCGGCGATCAGCTTGCACAGCGCGCCGACGCCGGGCACGTGCACTTCGAGGCCGAAATAGTCGTTCTGCGGGTTGGCTTCGGCGATCCTCGCCGTCGTTTCGCCCATGCCGCAGCCGATTTCGAGGATTTTCGGCGCATTTCGCCCGTACACCGCAGCCAGGTCGATATTCGACGGCTGATAGGCGATGCCGATCTTCGGCATCATTTCGTCGAAGTAGCGATGCTGCGCTTCCGACATGCGGCCGGCACGGCGGACGAAACTCTTGATGTGGCCGTGCGTGTCGTTGCCTTCGCGGCCTTCGGTGTAGACGCCCTCGTCGTGGGCGGCGCCCGTTTCGATCAGAATATCCTTGCTCATGAGCCGATCAGTCCGGTGGTCGGCGACGACGGGTCGGCCGAGTAGTATTTGCGGGCCATGCGACCGGCCAGGAAAGCCTCGCGGCCGGCCTCGATGCCCTTCTTCATGGCCGAGGCCATCAGCACCGGATTCTTGGCATGGGCGATGGCGGTATTCATCAGCACGCCGTCGCAGCCCAATTCCATGGCGATGGTGGCGTCCGACGCAGTGCCGACACCGGCATCCACGATGATTGGCACCTTGGCGTTGTCGATGATCAGGCGCAGGTTCCACGGGTTCACGATGCCCATGCCGGAGCCGATCAGCGAGGCGAGCGGCATCACCGCGACGCAGCCGATCTCTTCCAGCATCTTGCACTGGATGGGGTCGTCGGCGCAGTAGACCATGACCTCGAAGCCTTCCTTGACCAGCGTTTCGGCGGCTTTCAGGGTTTCCGGCATGTTCGGGAAGAGATTGGTCGGATCGCCCAGCACTTCCAGCTTGCACAGCGGATGGCCGTCGAGCAGTTCGCGCGCCAGACGCAGGGTGCGCACGGCATCGTCGGCCGTGTAGCAGCCGGCCGTATTGGGCAGGATGGTAAATTGCGAGGGCGGCACAGCGTCCAGCAGGCTGGGCTGGCTGGCGTCCTGGCCGATGTTCACGCGGCGCACGGCGACGGTGACGATCTCGGCGCCCGAGGCGTCAATGGCGGCGCGCGTTTCGGCGAAATCCTTGTACTTGCCGGTGCCGACCAGCAAGCGGGAACGATACGCCTTGCCGGCGATGGTCAGTTGATGCATGAAGCTTTCTCCATAGAGGCGCTGACAAAATGCAGCGCAGCGGCCCTGGCCAGGCGGGCCGAGGAAGACAGTACAACGAGTACGGCGAGGAGGCTCAACGACGCCAGGGACATTTTGTCGGCACCGCTCAGCCGCCGCCGACGGCGACGACGATTTCCAGCTCGTCGCCCGAGGCAAGCTCGGTCGAGGCGTGCTGGCTCTTGGGCACGATTTCGCCGTTGCGTTCGACGGCGATGCGCTTGCCGACGTAGCCGAGCTGTTCGATCAGGCCGAAGACGGTGAGCGGAGCGGAAAACTGGCGGTTTTCGCCATTGATTCTGAGTTCGAGCATGGCGCAATTTTACCAAGCGGCGGCCGCCCCCGCCGCAGCAAAATCAGCGCTTTTTTTCAGGGCTTGGCCTATAGTGAAATTGACATTTCTAACGCGAATGGAGGTTCCGATGTCTATATTTGACGCTCCGATCGCCCGCTGCGAAGCCGTCCACGAAATGGTGCTGACTGACGAAACGCAATGCGAATGCGCACGCGAGCACGACTGCCCGCCCGACCGTATCTGCCCGCTGCAAGGCTATTTCACTGAAACCAGCGGTATTGCCGAAGCAGAAACCGACGTCGAGCTGCAGTGTGCCGCTTGGGCGCACAGCCAGGAATTACTGAGTCAGTACGCCACGCGGCTTCTTCGGCGCGTTCGCGAAGAGGCGGTCGTATAAGCAGTTCGGCAACAGGCGAAGCAACTTGGCGACGACACCCATCTGCCAGGGAATGACGGTGTAGCTTGCACCGCGCGTTATTGCGGCGGCGAAGCGTTGTACCGCTTTCTCGACCGGTAGCAGGAAAGGCATGCGGTAAGGGTTGATCGCCGTCATCGGCGTTTCGATGTAACCGGGCGCGATGGTGACGACGCGGATGCCGTAAGGGCGCATTTCGAGGCGCAGGCTCTCGAGGTAGGAGATCGCCGCTGCTTTCGATGCCGAGTAGGCTTCCGCCCCCGGCAGACCACGAATGCCGGCCACCGAGGCGATGCCGACCAATCGCCGCTCGCCCTTGCTTGCCTTCATCGCCGGAATGAAGGGCGCGAAGGTGGCGGCCATGCCGAAAACGTTGGTATCCATCACGCGCTTGAAGACGGCGAGGTCTTCCTCGTATTCGGTCAGCGTGCCGGCCGACACGCCGGCGTTGGCGATGACGATATCCGGCGCGCCGAAGCGGGCGATGAAGTCTTTAGCCGCGTCATGCAGGGCACCCGCGTCGGTGACATCGAGCGCGTAGCAGGCGTGGGCACTGCCCAGGCGCTGGTTGAGGCCGTTCAGAAAATCCATCCGCCTAGCAGCCAGGCCGAGCGTCGCCCCCTGTTCGGCGTAGTAAACGGCAAGCGCCTCGCCGATACCGGACGAGGCGCCAGTGATGAAGACCTTCAGGGCCAATTACTTCTTGCCGCTCTTCTCGCTGCGCGACTTGGCGATCAGCTTGTCGGCAATGGCCAGCGCTTCATTGAAATCCTTGCCGCCGACCAGGTACTTGCCTTCGACCGCCAGGGTCGGCACGCCGGTGATCTTGTACGCCTGGGCGAGCTGGTCGCCGCGCTTGACCTTGCTCATCACGCCAAAGGAGTTGAAGGCATCGGCGAATTTCTTGGCATCGACGCCCTTCTTGGCGACCCACTCGGCAATCGTCTTTTCGTCGAACAGATTGACGCGCTCCTGATGGATGGCTTTGAAGATGTCGGCATCGAACTTGCCGCTGTCACCGGTCACTTCCAGCGCGTAGTACAACTTGGCGATATTGGCCCAGGCGGCACGGCCAAAGCTGACCGGCACCTTCTTGAGCACGACGTCGCCCGGCAGCTTGGCTGCCCAGGCGGTGAGCAGCGGGTTGAAATCGGCGCAGTGCGGGCAGCCGTAGCTGAAGAACTCGATGACCTCGATCTTGCTTGCATCGTCAGTCGGCTGGGCCGGGCTGATCGCGGTGTAATCCTTGCCGGCGGTCTGGGCCAGCGCAGGCACTGCTGCGGTGCACAGGGCGGTTAGGGCAAAAATGGCACTGACGAAACTGCGACGGTCAAACTTCATCTGCGGTGCTCCTTATTTGGCGAGTTGGGCTTCGATGCCGGATTTGGCAAGCTCGGCCCGGACTTTGTTCAATTCATCGATCTTGGTGTAGGGGCCGACGCGGACGCGGTAGAAGGTCTTGTCCTGGATCATGACCTGCTGGACGACCGCTTCATGCCCCATGAAAGCCAGCTTGGCCTTCTGATTGTCGGCATCCTGCGCCGTGCTGAAGGAACCGGCCTGCAGGAAGAGCGGCGTCTTGCTCTCCTTGGACTCTTCCTTCTTGTCCTCTTTCTTCGGCTCTTCCTTCTTGGCGTCCTTGCCTTCGTCCTTCTTGGCTTCTTCCTTGGCGACCGGCTTGCCGTTCTTGTCCGGCACCGCATCGGCCTTGCCCGGCAGGATGTCGTAGAACTGGAAGCGCTTCTCCGGGATCGGATCGCCCGGCTTGCCCGGCAGCGCCATCGGCTGTTGCGGCTGGCCGTTGGCGGCCTGCTTGCCCGGCGCACCATCCTGCTGCTTGGCCGGCGTCTGCACCTTCTCGACGAAGGGCAGCGGCGACTTGTTCAGGTACCAGACGACGCCGGCAGCCATCGCCACACCGAGCACGAGGCCGATGAACATGCCGATCAGCGTGCCGCCGCCGGATTTTTTCTTGGACGGCTGGGTCTTGCGGGGTTTCATGTCACGGCTCATCGTGAACTTTCCTTACATGGATTCGGGGCAGCTGACGCCGAGGATGGCCATGCCGTTGCGGATCACTTGGCGCACGGCGGCGGCCAGGGCGACGCGGGCATCGCGCAGCTTTTCGTCGTCCACCAGCATGCGCTCGGCGTTGTACCAGCCATGGAATTCGCCGGCCAGATCCTTCAGGTAGAAGGCGATGGAGTGCGGGGCGAGATCGCGCGCGGCGGTTTCCACCACTTCGCGGAACTGGGCCAGCTGGTTGGCGATGGTCAGCTCGCGCTCGTTGGCCAGCAAGGACAGGTCGGCATCGGCCAGCGTGGCCAGATCGCCGTTCCACTGGTTGATCACCGAGCAGACGCGGGCGTGGGCGTACTGGATGTAATAGACCGGGTTTTCGTTGGTCTGGCTCTTGGCCAGATCGAGGTCGAAATCGAGGTGCTGGTCCGACTTGCGCAGGGCGTAGAAGAAGCGGCAAGCATCGTTGCCGACTTCGCGACGCAGTTCGCGCAGCGTGACGAACTCGCCGGAGCGGGTCGACATGGAGGCCTTCTGGCCGTTGCGGTAGAGCACGGCGAACTGGACCAGCGCAACGTGCAGCTTGTCGGAATTCAGGTCGAGCGCCTTGATCGCGCCGGTGACACGCGGGATGTAGCCGTGGTGATCGGCGCCCCAGATGTTGATGACCTTGTCGAAACCGCGCTCGAACTTGTTCAGGTGATAAGCGATGTCGGAAGCGAAATAGGTGTACAGACCGTTTTCGCGCTGGACGACGCGGTCCTTCTCGTCGCCGAAAGCGGTGGATTTGAACCACTTCGCGCCGTTCTGCACGTAGATGTGGCCCTTCTCTTCGAGCAGGGCGACGCAGCGGGCGACCAGACCGGTGTCGTAGAGCGACTTTTCGGAATACCAGACTTCGAATTCGACGCCGAATTCCTTCAGGTCGTCGCGGCAGTCTTCGAGCTGTTCGTTGAGCGCGTGTTGATGCACGTAATGCCAGTCACCGCCGAGCAGTTCCTTGGCCTTGGCGATCAGGGCATCGAGGTGCAGTTCGCGTTGCTGCTTGGCTTCGTCGTCGGCACGACCGGCTTCCGGCAGGCCCGGCGTACCGGCGACCACATCGGCAGCGGCGCGGACGAACTTGTCGCCGTGGGCGACCGTCATCTGCTTGGCCATTTCGCGCACGTAGTCGCCCTGGTAGGCGTTCGGCGGGAACTGTACGGCCTGGCCGTGCTGGTCGAGGTAGCGTAGCCAGGTCGACAGGCCGAGGATGTCCATCTGACGACCGGCGTCATTGACGTAATACTCGCGCGTCACGTCCCAGCCGGCGAAGGACAGCAGGCTGGACAACGAGGCGCCGTAGGCGGCACCACGACCGTGACCAACGTGCAGCGGGCCGGTCGGGTTGGCCGAGACGAACTCGACCTGAACCTTCTGCTTGCCACCGGCGGTGGAGCGACCGAAAGCGGCGCCCTCGGTCAGCACATTCTTGACGACGCCAGTCTTGGTGCCGGCATCGAGCTTGAAATTGATGAAGCCGGCACCGGCCACTTCGGCGCTGGTCACCAGCGACGACACCGGCAGTTCGGCGACGAGCTGGTTGGCGATCTCGCGCGGATTCTTCTTAAGCGCCTTGGCCAGCTGCATCGCGAGGTTGGTCGCGAAGTCGCCGTGCGTCGGGTCGCGCGGGCGTTCGAGCTGGATAGGGGTATCGGTTGCGGTCGGGGCAACGCTGGCCAGGGCCTGTTGCAGGAGTTCGGTCAGCTGGGCTTTAACGTCTTGGGCCATTGATTTTTGGCGAAAAAAGCAAAAGCGCGATTATACGCTGCCCGCCCTCACTTCGCTGGCGGCTCGACGATGACCCGCCAGGCAGCCAGCTTTTCAGCATAACCGCGCGCAGCGTGTGCGGGACTGGTCGAGGGCAGGCGGCCATAGCTCAGCCCCAGGTTTTTCAGCTGCGGCAAGACGTGGCGGCGAAAATTGCTTTCAGCCGCGCCACCATTGAAGAAAATACGGTCAATGCTGCGGTGCACGGCCAAAAAAGCCGAAAAATCATTGGCCACCACCGATTCGCCGACAATGGCCGAGTCCAGACTGCCTGGCCGGTGGCACTCGGCGATCACATCCCATAAGGCAATGCCGGCGGCTTTCAGTTTTTCCAAACGCTGGGCGTAGGGCAAATCCGGCCCGGCTCCGATCAGGTCGCCCATGATGCGCCAGAAGGCATTGCGCGGATGGGCGTAATACTGCTGCGCCGTCAGCGAAGCCGCCCCCGGCATGCTGCCGAGGATCAGAACTCGTGCTGAACTATCCGCCACCGGCGGGAAACTCTGGGCCAGACTCATGGAACCCTAAATCAGCCGGCGATGACGCGATTCTTGCCCGCGCGCTTGGCGAGGTACATCGCCTTGTCGGCACGCTTGATCGCATCCGCCCCGGTTTCGTCTGGCGTCAGCTGCGCTACGCCGGCGCTGAAGGTAATCAGCACCTTCTGGTTGCCGGTCAGGAAAATCGCCTTGGTCAGCTCGCGCTGCAGGCGGACCATGGCCTCGACGCCCTGCTCGACGTTGGTATCCGGCAACAAGATGACGAATTCTTCGCCGCCATAACGGGCCAGCGTATCGGTCGGCCGCATCGTGTTGCGCGTGATAGTGGCCAGATGAACCAGGGCCTGATCGCCCGCCTCGTGGCCCAATTCATCGTTCAGCCGCTTGAAATTATCGACATCCAGCAAGGCCAGCGACAAAGGCAGGTCCTGACGACGCATGCTGGCAATCTCGCGGGCCAAGGCTTCGTCCAGTCCCTTGCGGTTCAAGGCGTCGGTCAGCGGGTCGTGGCGCGCGAGCGCACTGGCATTGTCCAGCTCCATGTGCAACTGCACCAGCTCGGCCTCGGTGGCCAGCACCCGTTCCTGCAAGGCGCTCAGTTCTTCGCGGGACTTTGCCGTTTCTTCCGCCATCGATCGCGTCGCGGCAATGACGTCCTTGAGCAGCGGCGCCAATTCCTCGATGCCTTTCACCTGCTCGATCTGCCGCGCACTGTCCTCGATCCGACCCTGGAAAGCCGCACTCGACTCGTTGATATTGGCCAGGCGCTGGATGAAGGCGGCCAGCATCTGGCGCATCTCTTCCTGCGCTTCGACCGAACGCTGCTTGGCGACGCTCTGCTTCTCCATGACGTCGCGCAGGCGGCGCTCCATCTCATCGAGGTGACGCAAGGTGATCGGCGGCGCGACGACGGCCAGCAATCCCTCCACCTGGCCTTTCAGCCAACTGTCGTCAAGACTCAGCTCGCCGATGTTTTCGATGATCAGGTGCAACAGCTTGAGCAAGGAACCCTTGATCTCGACCTGCTCCTCGGCGGCGATCAAGACCTGATGCGTCAGCCGCCCCAGGGACTCCTGCAGCACGGACAAATCCAGTCCGGGCTGGCGCAAGGCCTGCAGCAATTCACCGGCATGCTCGACTACCCGTTCATTATCATCGCCCAGGGCCGGCAAAACCCCTTCGACAAAACGTGCCAGGCGCTGGGCGAAATCCGGCGACACCGCAGGCAGATGGACGGGCAGCATATCGCGCAGAGCCGGCGCCGGTTCCGCCTCGATAAAAGCCAGCAAGGCTTCCTGAACCGCCTGCCAACTGCGCTTGCCGATCGCCAAATCCAGTTGCTCGAGGCATTTCTGCTGTGCCTCGCCCTTGGCCACCAAAGCCAGGGCAATCTGTCGCAGCGGCGGCTCCGGGAAGGGCGCCGTATTGGGCAGCTTGGCGATTTCGTTGTAGCAGGCCTGATAGTTGGCCGGCGTCGGTGAAAGATTGCGCGCGACAAGCTGCTTGAATGCCTCCCGGGCAATCTCGGACGGATTTTTGGTCTCGCTCATGGATCGTTCGGCAGTTCAAACATGGGTCGCGGAAATAATAAATTTGCCAGCTCAGTTTAACGCAATGCAGCCTGGATAACACAAGTCGTATTTGCTTAAGGCAACATTTTTCGCACATTGTCCCAAAAGGACAAATCTGCCCGCCACAATGGCAGAGCGCGTGTTAGCATTTCCGTTTTGCTTCGTTGGCCGGACACCCGGTCTCGCCGTCATCATGCGTCTGCTTCGCCTGCTCAAGATCGCCTCGGTCGCCAGCCGCTTCGGCCTGGACGAGATGGTGCTCGAACACGAGCCGAGCGGTCGCCTGGTCCGCCTGGCCAATGCCCTGCAGTTCTGGCGCGATCTCTCGGCGCCACGCGCCGTTCGTCTGCGTCTGGCGCTCGAAGCCCTCGGTCCCATTTTCGTCAAGTTCGGCCAGGTGCTATCCACCCGGCGCGACCTGATGCCGCCGGATATCGCCGACGAACTGGCCAAACTGCAGGACCGCGTACCGCCCTTCGACTCCGAACTGGCGCTGAAGGAAATCGAGAAGGCCTACGGCCGCCCGGCGCATGAGGTCTTTGCCGAATTCGATCCGACACCGGTCGCCTCCGCTTCCATCGCCCAGGTGCATTTCGCCAAGCTGCGCGATGAGGATGGCGGGCACGAAGTCGCCGTCAAGATCCTGCGTCCCAACATGCTCTCGGTCATCGAGCACGATCTGGCGCTGATGGACAGTTTCGCCCTGCTCCTGGAAAAGCTGTGGTCCGACGGCAAGCGCCTGAAGCCGCGCGAAGTGGTCGCCGAATTCGCCAAATACCTGCGCGACGAGCTCGACCTGATGCGCGAAGCCGCCAACGCCTCGCAGCTGCGCCGCAATTTCACCGACTCGACCCTGCTCATCGTCCCCGAAGTGCATTGGGACTTCTGCACCTCCACCGTCATGGTCATGGAGCGCATGAAGGGCGTGCCGATTTCGCAGACCGAGCGCCTGATCGCCGATGGCATCGACATGAAGAAACTGTCCGCTGCCGGCGTCGAGATTTTCTTCACGCAGGTCTTCCGCGACGGCTTCTTCCATGCCGACATGCACCCGGGCAACATTTTCGTCGCCCCGGACGGCCGTTACATCGCGCTCGACTTCGGCATCGTCGGCACGCTGACCGACACCGACAAGAATTACCTGGCGCAGAACTTTCTCGCCTTCTTCCGCCGCGACTACAAGCGCGTTGCCGAAGCACACATCGAATCCGGCTGGGCGCCGAAAGACACCCGTGTCGATGAGTTCGAAGCCGCCATCCGCGCCGTCTGCGAACCGATTTTCGACCGCCCGCTGAAGGACATCTCCTTCGGCAAGGTATTACTGCGCCTGTTCCAGACCTCGCGCCGCTTCAATGTCGAAATCCAGCCACAACTGGTCATGCTGCAGAAGACGCTGCTCAACATCGAAGGCCTGGGCCGCCAGCTCGATCCCGAACTCGACCTGTGGAAAACCGCCAAGCCCTTCCTCGAGCGCTGGATGAGCGAGCAGGTCGGCTGGCGCGGCCTGATCAACACCTTCAAGCACGAAGCGCCCTATCTGGCTCGCAGCATCCCGCAACTGCCCCGCCTGGTGCATCAGGCCCTGGCGCAGCCTCCCCGTACCGACCTGCAGCCGCAGATCGAGCTTTTGATCGCCACGCAGCGCCAGCAGAACCGCTGGCTCGCCATCATCGCGCTGCTGCTGACGCTGCTCGTCGCCAGCTTGTTTGCCTGACGGCATGACTCTCGTCACCCTCGAAGACTTCTCCGAAGAACATCTGGCCGAATGGTTCAGCGAGGCGGATATCGCCCGCGCCCGGCCCTATGTCGATCTGGTTCAAGAACTCGAAACCGATGGCGACAAGATTTCCGCCCTGGTTCCCGGCTCGGCCAGCGAGCCTTATCGCGTCCAGGTCTGCCTGAGCCAGGACCAGAACGGGGAGATGCAGCCGCTGAGCCGTTGCACCTGCCAACAGGGCAAGCAGTGCAAGCACGTCATCGCCGTGTTGCTGCGCGCCATTGACGAACGCGCGCCGCAACCTGCCGCCAGCGTGAGCGCCCTGTCCTGGCTGGAAGACCTGCGCCGTGCTTCGCTCGCCGTCGCCAAGAAGAAGGCCCGCCCGCCCAGCGCCCGCCAGCAACTGTTCTACGTGCTGAAATGGTCGCCCGACCGCCGCCACTTCGGTATCGAACTCCGCAAGGGCAAGTATCCGGACAGCGCCGAGGAATGGTGGAAGATCGACCGCGCCCTCACCGTGCGACCGCAGTTCGCCAGCGACGAGGACATGGAAATCCTGCGCCTGATCTGGGCTGAACGCGGCCAGGCTGCCGGCCTGCGCGCCTTCAGTCTGAGCCGTGCGCATGGCGCCGAACTGCTGCAGCGTATCGCCGAAACGCGGCGCCTCTATTCCAGCGACGACCTGTCGCTGCCCTTGCACGCCGGCGCCACCCGCCCGGCCAGCATCGGCTGGCAGATCGACGGTTCAGGCCTGCAACGCCCCTACCTGAAGCCGGAGCCGACGGCGGAACTGACCATCCCGGTCGATCCGCCCTGGTACATCGACCTGACCGAGGGCGAAGCCGGACCGCTCGATATCGGCAGCAACCCGGCACTGATCCAGCATCTCTTCTCGCTGCCCCCGTTATCGGCGGAAGAAGCGGCGCGCGTCGCCGAGGCCCTGTCCGAGCAGGCACCCGACTTGGCGCTGCCGACCGCCGACGTAGCCGCCCGCCTGCGCCTGATCGACGCACCGCTGCAACCCGTGTTGCAGCTGGATACGCTGTACACCCACGGCTACCAGACCTGGCGCGGCTACGAACAGAATGCCAGCGGCGGCCCATTCGACATCGCCCGCGTCGTCTTCCGCTACGCCGACGCCGACATCCATCCGGGCGAAACGAACGAATTCGTCACCCTGCCGGATGGCGAGACGGTACGCCTGCAGCGGCGCGGCGAGGCCGAACAGGTGGCACTGGCCGAACTGAACCTGCGCGGCCTGCAAGCCATCCCGCGCGAAATCCTCTACACATTCGGCAGCCCGCCGGAAGGTATCTTTGGCCTGGCCAACGAAGCGGCCTGGGTCGCCTTCATGCAGAACACCCTGCCGGAGTTGCAGGCCGCCGGCTGGGGAATCGAATTCCCGGAAGACTTCCGCCATCACATGGTCGAAGTCGACGGCTGGGAAGCCGATCTCTACGAGGCCGACAACGGCTGGTTCAACCTCGACATGGGCATCATCGTCGAAGGCCAGCGTCTGCCGCTCGCCCCCCTGCTGGCCGGCCTGTTCAAGCGCGATCCGCGCTGGCTGGACAGTTTCGAACTGATCCGCATCGCCGACGACGATCCGGTCGAGTTGCAAACCCCGGCCGGCAAGCGCCTGCGCGTCACGGCCGGACGGGTCAAGCCGCTGGCCATGACGCTGATTGACCTGTTCGACGGTTTCAACGGCGGCCCGATGCTGCGCCTGTCGCGCTTCGACGCACCGCGTCTGGCCGCACTGACCGACACCAGCCGCTGGCAATTCCGCGGCCAGAATGACGTAATGGCGCTGGCCGAGCGTCTGCAGGCGGCCCAGGGCATCCGCGATATCGCCCCACCGGCCGGCCTCAAGCTCGACCTGCGTCCCTATCAGAAGGAAGGCCTGGCCTGGCTGCAATTCCTGCGCGAGCACCACCTGTCCGGCATCCTCGCCGACGACATGGGCCTCGGCAAGACAGCGCAGACGCTGGCTCACCTGCTGCTGGAAAAGGAAGCCGGTCGTCTCGACCAGCCGGCACTGATCATCCTGCCGACCTCGTTGATCTTCAACTGGAAGAGCGAAGCCGCCCGCTTCGCGCCCGACCTGCGAGTACTCTCGCTGCATGGTCCTGAACGCAAATCCCGTTTCGCCGAAATCTCACAGCACGACGTGGTGCTGACCACCTACCCGCTGCTCTGGCGCGACGCCGACGAGTTGATGCAGCACAGCTACCACCTGCTCATCCTCGACGAGGCGCAGACGGTCAAGAACGCCCAGAGCCAGAGCGCCGAGGCCGTGCGCAAGCTGAGCGCCCGCCACCGCCTGTGCCTGACCGGCACGCCGCTGGAAAACCACCTGGGCGAGCTGTGGAGCCAATTCGACTTCCTGCTGCCGGGCTTCCTCGGCAGTGCCAAACAGTTCAATCGCTACTGGCGTACGCCCATCGAAAAACAGGGAGATGCCGAACGACGCGATCTGCTGGCCAGCCGCATCCGCCCCTTCATCCTGCGTCGCAAGAAGGAAGACGTCGCCCAGGAATTGCCGCCGAAGACCATCATCGTGCGCAGCGTCGAACTCGAAGGCAGCCAGCGCGACCTTTACGAGACGGTGCGCGCCGCGATGGACGCCAAGGTGCGCGACGAAATCGCCAGCAAGGGCTTTGCGCGCAGCCAGATCGTCATTCTCGACGCCCTGCTCAAGCTGCGCCAGGTTTGCTGCGACCCGCGTCTTGTGCGCGCCAACGCCGCGCGCAAGGTCAGCGAACGCGCCAAGCTCGATCTGCTGATGGCCATGCTGCCTGAACTGGTCGACGAAGGCCGGCGCATCCTGGTTTTCTCACAGTTCACCAGCATGTTGGCGCTGATTGAGGGCGAATTGCAGGCAGCCGGCCTGAGCTACTCGCTGCTCACCGGCGACACCATCGACCGCGAAGCACAGATTCAGCGCTTCCAGGAAGGCAACGTGCCGATCTTCCTGATCAGCCTGAAAGCCGGCGGCGTCGGCCTCAACCTGACGGCAGCCGACACGGTTATCCACTATGACCCGTGGTGGAACCCGGCCGTCGAGAACCAGGCGACCGACCGCGCCCACCGTCTCGGCCAGGACAAGCCCGTGTTCGTTTACAAGCTGATCGTCAGCGGCAGTATCGAGGAAAAAATTCTTGCCCTGCAGGAGCGCAAGGCCGAACTGGCTGCCGGCATCCTCTCCGACGACCGCAGCGTTGAAATCAAGTTCGGCAACGACGACCTCGCCGCCCTCTTCGCCCCACTCCCGGGCTGAGCATTTTTGCCCGTTTTGGGCAGTGCACCGCAGCAGTGGCTTAAAATGCCGAAAGACTATCCCGCCAAGGAACCTCAATGCGCCACCTGATCGCCAGCCTCTGCCTTGCCTTGCTCAGCCTCGCCGCGATGGCCGATGGCGCAATGGAAAAAAGCCAGGTCAAGGGCAGTTTCGACGAAACCAAGGAAGCCTTGGTGACCGCCATCGAGAACCGCGGCCTGGTCATCAACTACACCTCGCACATCGCTGACATGCTGGCCCGGACCGGGGCCGACCTCGGTGCCACGAAGAAGATTTATGAAAAAGCCGAGATCATCGAATTCTGCTCGGCCGGCCTGTCGCGCAAGATGATGGAAACCGACCCGCACAACATCGTGTTCTGCCCCTTCGCCATCTCGGTTTATACCCTGCCTGGCCAGAACGGCACGACCTGGCTCGCCTATCGCAAACCGACCGGTTCAGCCGCCGGCATCGCCGGCCCGCTGCTGCTGGAACTGCTGCGCGAAGTCAGTCAATAAGCGACCGATCAGGCTAGCAGCACCGCGCCATCGAGGCGCTCGAGCAGCCCACGCAGGGCATGGCGTACCGATTGCTCCCTTACCGCCGCACGGTCGCCGGTGAAATGACAGGTCTGCGCCTCACACCCGCCTTCTTTGGCTGCCCAAGCGAAACAAACCGTGCCGACCGGCTTCTCGGCCGAACCGCCACCCGGCCCGGCGATACCGGTAATCGCCACCGTCCAGTCGGCTCGGCTATGCGCCAAGGCGCCTTGCGCCATCGCCCGCGCCGTCGCTTCCGAGACAGCACCGTGCCGCTCCAACGTGGTTTCCGGTACGCCAAGCATGTCGACCTTGGCGCCATTCGAATAAGTCACGAAACCACGATCGAACCAGCCCGAGCTGCCGGCAATCGCCGTCACGCTCTGCGCCACCCAGCCGCCGGTGCACGATTCTGCCGTCGCCAGCCATTCGCCGCGCTGCAGCAACAATTGACCGAGGCGCTCGGCCAGCATTTCGAGGTCTTTGTCCATGCGGCATGCTAGCACGGGCGCAGAACGACGGATTTATCGTTCGCGCCACTGACAAAATCCCAGGGTATTCCCTACTGTGGAAAACCGATATTGCAGTGCAACATTACTCACCTATACTACCTGCCAGGATCACAAAGAATCCATAAAAGGAGTACAGCAAATGAGCGTCAAGGTTCACTACCGCATCACCCAGGATCGCGCCGGCATTCCGCAGGATTACACCGGCGCGCGGCATTTCTCCGCCGATCACGGCGACACCATCGAGGATCTGGCCCGCGCCCAGTTGGCAGCGGACTATCAGATCCCAGAAAGCGCCGTCGAAATCCGCCACATCGAACGCTGACGCCGAGGGCTTCGCCCGCCACACGGACCAGCCGGGAACACCCCGGCTGCGTCTGCTTTTTGCCGGGAAAAGCCGGCAACTCGCCGGCAACGGCTCACAAATTTCCGCTTGTGAACATTCTGTTACACAAGGCTACGAAAGTACGACAGACGTATGGCGGCGCAATGCATAAACTGCAACTGTGCATTGAACCCCTCCTCTCGAAATTCCCCCTTTCGAGAATTTCAACCCCGCCGAGTGCGGGGTTTTTTTTGCGCTGCAACGTCGGGCTGCCGTTATAATTAGCGTTTTTATTCAAACGCATTGGGGTCTTCGGCATGGCTGAACAATACTCTTCCAAGGGCATCATGTGGAAAACGATCGGTGTTGCGGTCGTTCTGATTGCCATCATCTATCCGCTCACCAACAAGTCGTTCAACTCCGCCGCCGATAGCGGTGCCGGTGGCGACGAAGCCGAAGTCCGCATCCAGCCGGTCGCCAAGTTCGAACTGGCCAAGGCGGCCCCGGCCACCAGCGGCCCGAAGGATGGCCCCACCATCTTCAATAGCGTTTGCGGCGCTTGCCACAATACCGGCGCAGCCGGCGCACCGAAGGTCGACGACAAGGCTGCCTGGGCGCCGCGCGTTGCTCAGGGCAAGGAAGCGCTGTACAAGAGCGCCCTGAACGGCAAGAACGCCATGCCGGCCAAGGGCGGCGCTGGCGATCTGTCCGACGCCGAAATCAAGGCCACGGTCGATTACATCCTGACCAAGGTCAAGTAATCGGGCGATACGCCACAGAACAAAAAAGGAGGCTGCGGCCTCCTTTTTTGTTGCCCGCGCAATCACCGCGCGGCGGCCAAAGCTGCTCACCGCTTGTTGCCAGCCAGCATCGCCTTCATCGCATCGAGGCGAGCGCTGCTCGTCGCCTTGTCCGGCGGTGCCGCATCCTTTCCGCCCAGATAGCGCACGTCATCCTTACCCATTTCGGCGATGAAACGCGACGGCTCACAGGGAATCAGCTCGCGCGCCTGCTTGCGCTTCTCGCAGTAGGAAATATGCAGCGAGTGTTGGGCACGGGTAATGCCGACGTACATCAGCCGGCGCTCTTCCTGCAGTTTGGCCGGATCCAGCGATTCGCGATGCGGCAGGATGCCCTCTTCGACGCCGACCAGGAAGACGTGCTTGTATTCCAGCCCCTTGGAGGCGTGCAGGGTCGATAGCTGCACGGCGTCGATCTCGTCGCTGTCCTGCTTTTCCAACATGTTGATCAGCGCGATGCTCTGCGTCATCTCGATCAGCGTCTTGCCGTCTTCCTCGCCCTTCTTGTTGATCCATTCGGCAAACTCGCAGACGTTAGCCCAGCGGTTCTGGGCCGTACGCTGCTCTTCCGCATCGTAGAGATAGGTCTCGTAATCGATGGCCTTCAACAGGTCTGGCATGACCTGCTGCGCGGGTTCCTTGGTCGCCCGGTGCTGCATGCGGTTGATGAAGTGGCAGAACTCGAGCAAGGGCTCCAGCTGGCGCGGCGCGACGCGGTGGGCGAAGCCCTCCTCGAACACGGCATGAAAGAGCGAGACATGCCGCTCGCCGGCATAAGTACCGAGTGCTTGCAGAGTCGCCGCGCCGATGCCCCGTTTGGGCGTGGTCGCAGCGCGGATGAAGGCTGGGTCGTCGTCCTCGTTGGTGAGCAGGCGCAAGTAGCTGGTGATGTCCTTGATTTCCGCCTTGTCGAAGAAGGACTGACCGCCGGACAGCAGGTAGGGAATCTTGTGATTGCGCAAATGTGTTTCGAGCAGACGCGCCTGGTGGTTGGAGCGGTAGAGGATGGCGTAGTCCTTGAACTTGCTGCGCTGCTCGAAACGATGCGCCTGCAGCTTCATGATTACGCCTTCGGCCTCGGCCTCGTTATCGCGGCAGGCGGTGACGCTGATCTGGTCGCCGTGGCCGAGTTCGGACCACAGGGTCTTTTCGAACAGCTTCTCGTTGTGTGCGATGACGTTGTTGGCGGCCTTCAGGATACGCACCGTCGAGCGGTAGTTCTGCTCCAGCTTGATCACCTTGAGCGCCGGGAATTCGGCCGGCAGCTTCTTCAGGTTGTCGATATCGGCGCCGCGCCAGCCGTAGATCGCCTGGTCGTCATCGCCCACCGCGGTGAATTGCGCACGCACGCCGGTCAGCAGCTTGAGCAACTGGTACTGACAGGCGTTGGTGTCCTGGTATTCGTCGACCAACAGGTAGCGCAGGCGGTTCTGCCACTTGTCGGTAATCTCCGGGTGTTCCGTAAAGAGTTTGACCGGAAGGCCGATCAGATCGTCGAAATCGACTGCCTGGTAGGCCTTCAAAGTAGCTTCGTAGGAAAGGTAGGTGCCGGCGGCCAAGGCCTCATGCTCGTTGGTCGCCAGATGGCGTGCCGCCTCAGGCGTAACCAGCGCATTCTTCCAGTTGGAAATAATCGACTGCAGGCGGCGCAGCGTGGCTTTATCGACGGTCTTGGCGCAGTCGCCGATGATGCCCGCGCAATCGGCGGAGTCGAAAATGGAAAAACGCGGCTTGTAGCCCAGCGCCTTGGCTTCCTCGCGCAGAATGCGCACGCCCAAGGAGTGGAAGGTGGAAATCTGCAGTTCGTTGGCCTGCGAAGACGACAGCAGCTTGCCGACGCGCTCCTGCATTTCGCGCGCCGCCTTGTTGGTGAAGGTAATGGCCGCGATGTTGCGCGGCTGGAAGCCGCAGTCCTGCACCAGATAGGCGATCTTCTGCGTGATGACGCGCGTCTTGCCCGAGCCGGCGCCAGCGAGCACCAGCAGGGGGCCGTTCAGGTAATGGATCGCTTCGCGTTGCTGGGGATTGAGACCGGACATTGGAAAAGGCAGCGCCCCGGCAGGCGGGGCGCGTGCGTATCATTCGATGGCCCCGATTTTACCCCAGGGCCGAGGCTGCGAAAAATGGCGTTTTCGGGCAGTGCACCGCAGCAGGGGTCAGGCGCTGTCGTCGACCGTATGCAGGCCAGTGCTCTCCAGCGCGGAAAGGCGAATCAGCTGCTCCGCCTGCGGCCCAAGCTCGACGATCCGGGCAGCCAGATGGTGTGCCTGATTCGCCACCGCATCGTTGGCCGCCGACTCTTGCGCGGGTTCCGGCTGCCCAGCCAACTCCTGGCGCAAGGAACGCTGCCTGTCGTTTTCCAGACCTTCACTCGCTTCGACACGGCGGATGCGCTCAGAGGACACGGCGGCCAACTGCTCCGGAACGTCGCCCGAAGCGGGGTGATAACTGGCGGATTCGAAACGGTTGAGCTTCATGATGGCCCTCCTGCCTTTTTCTACGGCAGGAAAGCCGACAAGCTTTAACTCAGAGTGCGCCGAAGACCTTCTTCAGCAGTTCGCTACCGGCGCCGATCGGGTTGTTGCGCAGCTTTTTCTCTTCCTCGGCAATCATCAGGAAGAGACCGTCCATCGCCTTCTGCGTGACATAACGGTCGATATCGGCATCCTTGGCGTCAATCAGGCCTGCGCTCGCCGCCTTGCCGGCGAAGGCGTTGTACTGATCGGCCAATTGCAGTTTGCTGGTGGCCGCCTTGACGATGGGCAGGAACTTGGCGGTTAGTTGCTCGGTCGAGGTACGCTTGAAATACTGGGTCACGCTGTCCTCGCCGCCGGTCAGGATGCCTTTGGCGTCCTGCACGCTCATTTTCTTGATCGAGTCGGTCAGGATGGGCTTGGCTTCGGCGACCGCATTCTCGGCAGCATGGTTCATCGTTTCGACCAGTTGGTCGGCCTGCTTGCCCATGCCGAACATGCGCAAGCCAGTTTCCGCTTTCTGCAGATAGCCGGGCAGCGGAATTTTCACCTTGCTGTTGCCGAGAAAGCCATTGCTGACGCCCAAGGACGAAACCGCGTAATCCGCCCCCTTGGCCAGTGCCTCCTTGACCCCTGCGCTGGCGTCACCGCTGGAAATACCATCCAGAGCACCGGCGTAGGTGACTGCTGCGGTGCACAGCGCAAAAAGGGCAAAAACCAGATGGGCTAAACGGCGCATGGCGATCTCCGTCAGACGATATCGAGATGACCAATGCCGGTGGTCAGATCCTTGTCCTTCGACTCCTTGCCGTGCAGCTTGATCTGCAGGCGCAGGTCGTTGAGCGAATCAGCATTGCGCAGGGCATCTTCGTAGGTAATCTTGCCGGCCTCGTAGAGGTCGAACAGCGCCTGGTCGAAGGTCTGCATGCCCAACTCGCGCGACTTCTTCATGATTTCCTTGATCTCGTGCACCTCGCCCTTGAAGATGAGGTCGGAGATCAGCGGCGAATTGAGCATCACCTCGATGGCGGCGACGCGGCCCTTGCCGTCCTTCTTCGGAATCAGGCGCTGCGACACCATGGCACGCAGGTTCAGCGACAGGTCCATCAGCAGTTGCGAACGGCGCTCTTCCGGGAAGAAGTTGATGATGCGGTCAATTGCCTGGTTCGAGCTGTTGGCGTGCAGCGTGGCCAGCGCCAAGTGGCCGGTTTCGGCGAAAGCGATGGCGTAGTCCATCGTGTCGCGGTCGCGGATTTCACCCATCAGGATGACATCCGGTGCCTGACGCAGCGTGTTCTTCAGCGCCGGTCCCCAATCGTCCGTATCTACCCCGACTTCGCGCTGGGTGACGATGCAGTTCTTGTGATCGTGCACATATTCGATCGGGTCTTCGATGGTGATGATGTGACCGTAGGAATTCTCGTTGCGGTAATCAACCAGCGCTGCCAGCGAAGTCGTCTTACCGGTACCGGTGCCGCCGACGAAGATGATCAGGCCGCGCTTGGTCATCGCCAGGTCCTTGATCACCGGCGGCAGCTGGAGTTCGTCGATGGTCGGAATGGTCATGTTGATCGTCCGGCAGACGACCCCGACGCGCCCTTGCTGGACCAGCGCATTGACCCGGAAACGCCCGATGCCCGAAGGCGAAATGGCGAAGTTGCATTCCTTGGTCGCTTCGAACTCCGCGGCCTGGCGATCGTTCATGATGGCACGCGCCAGTTCGGCGGTGTGCTGCGCCGTTAGCACCTGATTCGACACCGGCGTGATCTTGCCGTCGATCTTGATCGCCGGCGGAAAGCCCGCCGTGATGAAGAGGTCGGAGCCCTTCTTCTGCGCCATCAGTCGCAGAAGATCGTGCATGAATTTCATTGCCTGATCGCGTTCCATGATTTCCCCTCGTTATTGTGCTCAGGCGGCCGATCAGGCCGGGAAAGCATCCTTGTTGGCGGCACGCAGCTTGGCTTCGTTGCTGGAAACGACATTGCGGCGGACCAGATCGATCAGGCACTGATCGAGTGTCTGCATGCCGAAGTTCTGGCCGGTCTGGATGGCCGAGTACATCTGCGCCACCTTGTTTTCGCGGATCAGGTTACGGATGGCCGGCGTGCCGATCATGATCTCGTGCGCCGCGACCCGGCCCGAACCGTCCTTGGTCTTGAGCAGGGTTTGCGAAATGACCGCGCGCAGGGATTCGGACAACATCGAACGAACCATTTCCTTTTCCGCCGCCGGGAAGACGTCGACCACACGGTCGATGGTCTTGGCGGCTGACGAGGTATGCAGGGTGCCGAACACCAAGTGGCCGGTCTCGGCCGCGGTCAGAGCCAGACGGATGGTTTCCAGATCGCGCATTTCGCCGACCAGGATCACGTCCGGATCCTCACGCAGCGCAGAGCGCAGCGCATTGGCAAAGGACAACGTATGCGGGCCGACCTCGCGCTGGTTGATCAAGCACTTCTTGGCTTCATGCACGAATTCGATCGGATCCTCAACCGTCAGGATGTGGCCGTAATCATTTTCGTTGATGTGGTTAACCATCGCCGCCAGCGTGGTCGATTTACCGGAACCGGTCGGCCCGGTGACCAGCACGATGCCGCGCGGATACTCGGAAATTTCCTTGAAAATCTTCGGGCAGTTCAACTCTTCCAGCGTCAGCACCTTGGACGGAATGGTCCGGAAGACAGCCCCCGCGCCGCGTTGCTGATTGAAGGCATTGACCCGGAAGCGGGCCAGGTTGGGAATCTCGAAGGAAAAGTCGCACTCCAGCGTCTCTTCATATACCTTGCGCTGGCCGTCGTTCATGATGTCGTACACCATGCTGTGCACGTCCTTGTGCTCCATGGCCGGCAGGTTGATACGGCGCACGTCGCCGTGCACACGAATCATCGGTGGCAAACCTGCTGAAAGATGAAGGTCGGAAGCCTTGTTCTTGACGCTGAAGGCCAGCAGTTCGGTGATATCCATGAGGATCGTCCTCTGAGCGCGTGTATACTGGGATTGTTGGAAATTCCAAAGGGATTATGAGCGCAATCGCCAGCAACCTGCAAGCCGTCCGCCGCCGCATCGAAACTGCCGCCCGGGCCTGCGGTCGCGCGCCGGACGACATCTCCCTCCTTGCCGTGAGCAAGACTTGGCCGCTGGACTCTGTACTGCAGGCCGCCGTTGCCGGACAACGGGCTTTCGGCGAGAACTACGTGCAGGAAGGTTGCGACAAGGCCATAGCGACTGCCGTGCAAGGGCTCGAATGGCATTTCATCGGCCCGCTGCAAAGCAACAAGACCCGTCCGGTGGCCGAGCATTTCGCCTGGGTGCACAGCATCGACCGCCTGAAGATCGCCGAACGCCTGTCGGCACAACGCCCGGAACATCTGCCTCTACTGCAGGTCTGCGTGCAGGTCAATGTTTCCGGCGAAGCCAGCAAGAGCGGCTGCACGCTTGCCGAGGCTCCGGATCTCTGCCGCGCCGTCGCGGCTCTGCCGCACCTGCAATTGCGCGGGCTGATGGCCATCCCCGAGCCGGCCGACGACGAAGCGGCGCAGCGTGCCCCTTTCCGCGCCCTGCGTGAACTCTACGAACAACTGCGAACGAGCGGTTTGCCGCTCGACACGCTGTCCATGGGTATGTCCCACGATCTCGAAGCCGCCGTCGCCGAAGGCGCGACCATCGTCCGCATCGGCACGGCCATTTTTGGTGAAAGAAGCTACGCATGAAAATCGTTTTCCTCGGCGGCGGCAACATGGCCAACGCGCTGATTGGCGGCATGTTGCAACAAGGCTTTGCCGCCTCCGACATTACCGTCATTGACCCGGGCGCCGAAGCTCGCCTGAAGCTGGAGCAAACCTACGGTGTGCGCACGCTGGCTGCGGCCAGCGAGGCCGATAGCGCGGGCGACCTGCTGATGCTGGCGGTCAAACCGCAGCAGATGAAGGAGGCCGTTGCTCCGCTCGTCGCCAAACTGGGTGAGGCGCTGGTCGTCAGCATCGCCGCCGGTCTCGATATCGCTGCGCTCTCCCGCTTTTTGGGCGGCCATCGCAAGATCGTCCGCTGCATGCCGAACACCCCGGCGCTGATTGGCAAGGGCATCACCGGCCTGTGCGCTGCACCGGAGGTCGACGCCGCCGGCCGTGACGCCGCCGACCGAGTATTGAAGGCTGTCGGCACCACCGTCTGGATTGCCGACGAAGGCAAGATGGATGGCGTGACCGCGCTCTCCGGTAGCGGCCCCGCCTACGTCTTCCTGTTCATCGAGGCCATGCAGCAGGCTGCTGCCGAACTCGGTTTCACGCCCGAGCAGGGCCGCCAGCTGGCCATCGAGACCGTCCAGGGCGCCGCCGCGTTGGCTGCCGCCTCACCAGAACCTGCCTCGACCCTGCGCGAACGCGTCACCTCCAAGGGCGGCACGACCGAAGCCGCACTCAACAAGATGGCGGAGATGGGCGTCAAGGCCGGCATCGTCGCCGGTGTGAAGGCCGCCGAAGCCCGTGGCCAGGAACTCGGCAAACTGCTCGGAGCCGCCTGATGCAAGCCCTCGCCTTCCTGCTCGACGCTGTCGTCAGCTTCTTCTGCACGCTGTTCATGCTGCGCTTCATGATGCAGGCGATGCGCGTGTCGTTCGGCGGGCAGATCGGCGACTTCGTGGTCAAACTAACCAACTGGGCGGTCAAGCCACTGCGCCGTGTCGTACCCGGTTTTGGCGGATTCGATTGGGCCAGCCTGCTCGCCGCTCTAGCCCTGCAGCTAGCCCTATCGGGCTTTCTGGTCGCCCTGGCCGGCCCGCTGGTCAGTGCCGACCCCGGCCTGATCGCGCTGATGGCGGTCAAATTCGCCTTGATCGCCCTGCTGCGCCTGGCCGTTTACATCATGATCGGCGCGCTGATCCTGCAAGCCGTGCTGTCCTGGGTCAATCCCTATTCGCCGCTGTCGGCGCCGGCCTATCAGCTGACCCGGCCGCTGCTCGATCCGATCCGGCGCATCCTGCCGCCGATATCCGGCATCGACCTGTCACCATTGGTCGCCATCCTGCTGCTGCAGGCCTTGTTGATGCTGTTGTGAGCGATTGGTTCAAGCAGGCGGCCGACGGTCGCCTGACCCTGACGTTGCATATCCAACCGGGCGCCAAGAAAACGGAATTCGCCGGCTTGCACGGCGATGCGCTGAAAATCCGCCTCGCCGCACCGCCGGTGGACGGCAAGGCGAACGAGGCCCTGATCCGCTTCGTCGCCGATCAACTCGGCTTGGCCAAGAGTGCCGTCAACCTCAAGAGCGGCCAGACCTCGCGGCGCAAGGTGCTGGAAGTGATCGGGGCGACCGCCGAAGCCGTCGCCCGTTTTGCTCAGGCCGAATAGACGAGGCGACCGCCGACCAGCGTCACCTTGACCTTGCCGGTCATCATGTAGCCCAGCCATGGCGAGTTCTTGCCGCGGCTCTTCAGGGCTTCCGGCGTCAGCTGCCAGCTTTCCGCCGGATCGAACACGCAGACATCTGCCGTGCTACCGACAGCCAGCGTACCGGCTTCGATGCCCAAGACCTCGGCCGGGGCCGTGGTGATGCGCGCCAGGGCATCCGGCAAGGCAACATGGGCCGCCTCCGCCCATTTCATGGTCAGCGGCAGCAGTACTTCCAGCCCAGTCGCGCCCGGCTTGGCTTCGCCGAAGGGCAGCAGCTTGTCGTCGGCGCCGACCGGCGTGTGATCGGAGCAAATCGCCGCCAAACCCTCGGCGGCTGCGGTGGAGAGCGCCAAACGGTCATTTTGCGAACGCAGCGGCGGCACGAAACGGGCGTGCGGATTGAAATAGCCGATGTCGTTGTCGGTCAGCAGCAGGTGATGCACGCCGACGTCGCAGCTAATCGGCAAGCCTTCCTGGCGAGCACGTTGGATCAGCGCCATGCCGGCAGCCGACGAGATGCGGGTCAGATGCACGCGACAGCCGGTATCGCGCACCAGTTGGACGATGGTGCCGACGGCGATGGTTTCGGCAGCAACCGGAATGCCGGCCAGACCGAGACGACTGGCCACCTCGCCCTCATGGGCGATGCCGTTGCGCGACAGCCAGTAATCCTGCGGCTGCAGCCAGACGGCGAAGCCAAGGGTGGCGGCATATTCCATCGAACGCAGCAACGCTTCGGTGTCAACCACGGTCTTGCCCGCTTGCGAGAAGGCGACACAGCCGGCCTTCTTCAGGCCAGCCAGTTCGGCCAGACGTTCGCCCTTGAGGCCCAGCGTCAGAGCGCCGAGCGGCAGCACGCGCGCCTTGCCGATTTCCTCGCCACGATGGACCAAGCGGTCAGCCAGTTCCGGCTCGTCGAGCGGGGGATCGGCATCAGGCGGCACGACGACGGAGGTCACGCCACCGGTGACGGCAGCCGCCAGTTCGGCCTGGATGGAGTTGAGACGGGCGCCGAGATCGATCAAGCCTGGACAGACGACGCAGCCACTGGCGTCGATGCTCTGTTCGGCGACGAAGCCGTCCGGCTTCGTACCGATCGCAGCGACCTTGCCGTCGGCGATGAAAATTGCCGTTTTCGGCATGTCCACCGCAGCAGCGGGGTCGATGAAGCGGCCATTGGTAATTTCGATATTCATGTGCTCAATTCCCCGCAACAATGCTCATCACCGCCATGCGCACGGCGATACCGAAGGTGACCTGCGACAGGATCACCGCTTGCGGGCCGTCGGCTACGGCCGAGTGAATCTCGACGCCGCGATTCATCGGCCCCGGATGCATCACGATGGCATCCTGCTTGGCCAGCGCCAGCTTCTGCGGCGTCAGGCCGTACAAGCGGAAGTATTCGCCAGCCGAAGGTAGCAGCGCACCGGTCATGCGCTCGTTCTGCAGGCGCAGCATGATGACCACGTCGCAATCCTTCAGGCCCTCTTCCATGTCGTGGTAAACATGCACGCCGAGCTTGTCGAGGTGCTTGGGCAGCAGCGTTTCCGGGCCGATGGCGCGAACTTCCGGCACGCCCAGCGTGGTCAGCGCATGGATGTCGGAGCGCGCCACGCGCGAATGCAGCAAGTCGCCGACGATGGCCACGCGCAGCTGCGTGAAGTCCTTCTTGTAGTGGCGAATGGTGAACATGTCGAGGAGGCCCTGCGTCGGGTGGGCATGACGACCGTCACCGGCATTGACGACGTGGATATCGTCGCGACCGATGCGTTGCAGGTGCTCGCCGATCAGGTAGGGCGCGCCGCTCGAGGCATGGCGCACGACGAAGAGATTGGCATCCATCGCACACAGGTTGTCGATGGTGTCGAGCAGGGTTTCGCCCTTGGCGGTGGAAGAGCGGCCGATATCGAGGTTGATGACGTCGGCGGAAAGGCGTTTGGCGGCGATTTCGAAGGTCGTGCGCGTGCGCGTCGAGTTCTCGAAGAACAGGTTGAATACGCTCTTGCCGCGCAGCAGCGGGACTTTCTTCACCTCGCGCGCCGAGACTTCCATGAAGGATTCGGCGGTATCGAGAATCTGCGTCAGCACCGCCTTGGGCAGTCCCTCGGTGGACAGCAGGTGGATCAACTCGCCATTCTTGTTGAGCTGAGGATTATGCATTTTCGAGCCTCCAGGCCAGATCTCCGTTTTCGCCGCGCGCCAGCACTAGGTTCTCGCCCTTGGCCAGGCTCACCTCCCAGACGCACCAGGTCGCCGCCACCGGCAATTCGCGCTCGCCGCGATCGGCCAGCACGGCCAGCGTGACCGAAGTTGGACGGCCGTAGTCGAACAGCTCGTTGATCGCCGCCCGCGTGGTACGGCCGGTGTAGAGCACATCGTCGATCAGGATGACGTGGCGACCTTCGACATCGAACGGGATCACGGTCGGGCGGCATTGCGGATGCAGGCCTTTCTCCGAGAAATCGTCGCGATAGAAGGACACGTCGATCATGCCGATCTCTTCGCTCAAACCGAGGAGTTGCTTGAGGCGCTCGGCGATCCAGGCACCGCCGCTATAGATGCCGACCAGGGCCGGGTTATTGGCCAGCTGCGGGCGGATCAGCTCGGCCAGCTGGCGACACTGCGCCTCGGCGTCAGGCAGGGGATTGAGGTTGGACATTCGGATTCTCGAACCAGGTTTGAAGAATGAGTTGGGCCGCCACGGCATCGAGCAGCGGCTTGGCGGATTTGGCGTTGCGCCCGGTCTCGCGCAGGCGCGCCTCGGCGTCGAGCGACGTCATGCGTTCGTCGGCATAAGAGACCGGCAGGGCGAATCTTCGCTGCAGGCGCTCGCCGAATTTCTGCGCCAACCGGGTCATTTCATGCGGCGTACCGTCTGCGTGGGTCGGCAGACCGACGACCAGACGCTCCGGCTGCCATTCGGCCACCAGCTTGCCGATGGCGGTAAAACGATCGTCGTTGGATTCGGCATGGATCACGGTCAGCGGGTGGGCACTGCCAAGCAAGGTTTCGCCGGTGGCGACACCAATGCGTTTCTCGCCGAAATCGAAGGCCAGGATGGTTCCCATGCCCGCGTCAGGCGTGCCCAGCCACGTCGGACAACTGGGTAAAGCTGATGCCCAGTTTCTGCATCGCCGCCGGCAGACGCTCTTCCGGCGGCAGTTCAAACAGGATGCTGCTCTTGGCCGGCACCGTCAGCCAGGAATTCTGGGCCAGTTCGTCTTCCAGTTGGCCGGCATCCCAGCCGGCATAGCCCAGCGTGACGAGGATTTCGCCAGGCGTGCCGCTGGCCGCCACCGAGGCGAGAATATCGCGCGAACTGGTCAGCCCGACCTCGCCGCTGATACGCAGCGTGGATTGCCAGGCACCAAGCGGCCGATGCAGCACAAAGCCGCGATCGAGTTGGACGGGGCCGCCGAAATAGACTGGCAGATCTGCCAGCTTATCTTCTTCCAGCTTGATGTCGATCTTGTCGAACAAGCCCGCCAGGTTCATGTCGATAGGGCGATTGACGATAATGCCCAAGGCACCGTTTTCGTTGTGCTCGCAGATGTAAACCAGGGCATTGGAGAAATACGGGTCTTCCAGCGTCGGCATCGCGATCAGGAAGTTATCGGTGAGGTTTACACTGTCCATACCCCGAATTTTAATCGCCCCCCGGGTACAAACCAAACATGAAACACCAAAAAGCTCTCGTCTGGTTTCGCCGCGACCTGCGCGACAACGATCACGCGGCCCTCAGCGCCGCCTTGGCCAATAGCCACGAAGTCCATTGCGCCTTCGTTTTCGACCGCGAAATACTCGACGCGCTGCCATCCCGCAACGACCGGCGGGTGCACTTCATCCACGAATCGCTGCTTGAACTGCATGCCGCCCTGCAAGCACGGGGGGGCGGCCTGCTCGTTCGCCACGGATTCGCCCGGGAAGAAATTCCGGCCTTGGCTCGGCAACTGGGTATCAATGCAGTATTCGCCAACCGGGATTACGAACCCGCCGCCAAGACCCGCGACGCTGCTGTCGCCAATGCCCTCGCCGGCCACGGCATCGCCCTTGAGCTGTTCAAGGATCAGACGATATTCGAATGCGATGAACTGCTGACCCAGTCCGGCAAACCCTACACCGTTTTCACACCCTACAAAAATGCCTGGTTGAAGCGGTGCACCGCAGCAGATGCGGCCAGCTGGCCGACGGAAGGCCGTTTCGCCAATTATTCAGGCAATGCTCTTCCAACGCTGCCGGAACTCGGCTTCGAAACAAGCGATATCGGGCAGATCGGCATTCAAGCCGGCATGAGGGGTGCCCGAGCCCTTTGGCAGGATTTCTGCGGTGACCGCCTCGACCACTACGGCGAGCGACGCGACTATCCGGCTATCAAAGGCGTTTCCTACCTCTCCGCCCATCTGCGCTTCGGCACGATCTCGGTTCGCGAACTCGTTCGCCATGCCCAAGCGAGGCAGGCCGATGCCTGGCTCAACGAACTGATCTGGCGCGATTTCTACTTCATGATCCTCGACCGCTTCCCGCATGTCGTCGATCGGGCCTTCAAGCCGGAATACGACCTGATTCGCTGGGATGACTGGCCCACCGGCTTCACCGCCTGGTGCGAAGGGCGTACCGGCTACCCCTTGGTCGATGCGGCAATGCGCCAACTGAACTACAGCGGCTGGATGCACAATCGGCTGCGCATGGTCGTCGCCTCTTTCCTGAGCAAGGATCTCGGTATCGATTGGCGACATGGCGAACGTTACTTCGCCGAACGCCTGATCGATTTCGACCTGTCGGCCAATAATGGCGGCTGGCAATGGGCTGCCTCGTCAGGCTGCGATGCGCAACCCTATTTCCGTATTTTCAACCCGGTGGCGCAGTCGGAGAAGTTCGACCCGGAAGGACGTTTCATTCGCCGCTACGTCCCCGAATTGGCCAGGGTTCCGGACAAATACATCCACCAACCGTGGCGCATGAACACCATGGAACAGCAGATGTGCGGGGTAGTTATCGGCCGGGACTATCCGGCCCCCATCGTCGATCACGCACAGGCCAGGGAGCGGACCCTGGCCCGTTACGCAGTCGTCAAAAAGCCGATTTAGACAGCGGCCTTCTGTTTGACGTAGCCGGCGACCAGGCCAAGCAACTGGTCTTCGTCGTACGGCTTGCCCAGATAGTGGTTGGCACCGATTTCCAGCGCGTAGTTGCGGTGCTTGTCGGCGGTACGCGAGGTGATCATGATCACCGGGATGTTGCGCAGACGCTCGTCGGCACGCAGATTACGCACGAAATCGAAGCCGTCCATACGCGGCATCTCGATGTCGGAGAGGATCACGTCCGGACGCTCGTCGATCAGCTGCTCCAGCGCATCGACTCCATCCTTGGCCAGAACGACCTGGTAGCCTTCGCGCGACAGCAGGCGGCTGGTAATCTTGCGCACAGTCAGGGAGTCATCCACCACCATCACCGTCGGCAGATGTTCCTCGACCGCAGGTGCTGCCGGAACATTGCTCGGACGAGCTTCGTAGCTAGCCGCCACCGGGCCACGGCTAGCCAAGGCCACCGGGTTCAGGATCAGCACGACTCGACCATCGCCCAGCACCGTGGCGCCGGCGATACCGACCACCCGTGCCAATTGGGCGCCGATATTCTTGACGACGACTTCCTGGTTGCCCTTGAGTTCATCGACCTGCACACCGACCCGCTGCGAACCGGAACGCAGCAACAACACCCAGTGCTGACGATGCGCTTCGGGCAGCGCCTCGCTGTCGCCCAACAGGTGCGGCAGGTAGGCGAACGGATAAGTATTGCCCTGCCACTCGGCCGCACCCTGTTCGCGAATCGCCGCCAAACCCTTTTCCTTCAATTCCATGACCTGTTCGATCATCGTAGAAGGAATGGCATACATCTGGCTGCCGACACGAACCAGCAGAGTCTGCGTCACGGCCAGGGTCAGCGGCAGGTAAAGGCGGAAGGTGGTGCCTTGTCCCGGCGTAGTCACGATTTCGATACGCCCGCCCAGTTCGGTGACGCTGGTCTTGACGACGTCCATACCGATACCGCGACCGGCCAGTTGGGTCAGCTCCGAGGCCGTCGAGAAACCAGGGTGGAAGATGAAATCGTAGAGCGCACTGTCCTCAATCTGCTGGCCGGGCTGCAACAAGCCGAGTTCCTCGGCACGGACGCGGATACGCCCGGCATCCAAGCCCTTGCCATCGTCCTTCATGGACAGGATGAATTCGTTGCCCTCCTGCGCCAGCGCCAGCGAGATTTCTCCGACTTCCGACTTGCCAGCGCCCTGACGCTGCTCGCGCGTTTCGATGCCGTGCGTCACCGCATTACGCAGCATGTGCTCGATGGGGCCCATCATCTTGTCGAGCACGGAACGGTCGATATCGACCTGTCCGCCGATCACGTCGAGGTTGGCGCGCTTGCCGACCTCCTTCGCGGTCTGCCGGACGATACGGTAGAAACGCTCGGTCTGACTGGCGAATGGGATCATGCGCACGCCCATCAGCTCCTGCTGTAGACCACGATTGATTCGCGCCTGCGCCAGGATGGCTGCGTTGGCATCGTCGAGGTTCTTCAACAAGTTCTGCTGGACGGTTGCCACGTCATTGACCGATTCGGCCATGAAGCGGGTCAATTCCTGGAAGCGAGTAAAGCGGTCCAGTTCCAGCGGATCGAATTCCGCCATCCCTTCACTACTCTGCGCGACACGGGCCTGAATCTGCGTTTCCGCCTGAATTTCGATATCGCGCAGCTGGCGACGCAGACGGATGACGTTTTCGGTCAGGTCGAGCAGCGAACTCTTCAAGCTGCGCATTTCGCCCTCGATACGGGCGCGAGCAATCGACAATTCACCGGCCTCGTTAACCAGGCGGTCAACCAGATCGGCACGAACACGCAAACTTGCCTGCTGGGCCGTGGCAACTTCAGCTTCAGGAACGACGTCAGCCTGCACAGCCGGCTTGGCAGAGGGAGCGGCAATCGGTTGCTCTTCTGCAACCGCCGACGACTCGATTAGCTGGGTGATCGGTTCGGGTTCGGGCGGAGGACCGTTACGCAGAATTTCGACGGCCTGAGCCAAGGTGTCGTAACCCGCTTCGATCTCATCGATCAGGCCTCCACTAGCCGGCCCCGCTCGCATCGCTTCCTCGACGCGAGTCTCCAGCATGTGCGTCACTTCACCGAGGTTCATGGCCCCGGCCATGCGTGCATTGCCCTTGAAGGTATGCAGGATTCGACAGATCGCATGCGTTGCCGCATCGCCGGCGGGATCGCCACGCCAAATACGCAATTGTTCGTTCAGGTCACGCAACTGATCCGTTGCCTCTTCGAGGAAGATAGGCAACAGCTGTTCATCCAGTTCGTCGGTCAACTGCGGCAACTGGACTGCCGGTGCGGGCGCACTCTCGACCTCTTGCGTCGGTACAGGCTCCGGGACAACCGGATGCAAGGGGATAACCTCGGCGCTGGCAACGTCCTCTTCCACCACACTCGGTGGCGGGAAGATTTCCTCGAGTGCTGCCACCAGTTGCGGCTGCTCTGCAGGTGGAGTTTCCTCAGACAGCGTGGCGTACATCCCTTCAAGCGTGATGATCGCCTGCCGGACGGTTTCCAACCCCTCGATGCTCGCCGGATTGGCGGAGCCATCGCGACGCAGGAGGGCATGTTCAAGAGCGATAGCCAGATGATGCAATGGCATCAAACCGACGGTCGCAGCGATTCCACCCAAGGTATGGGCGGCCCTTGTCATCTGGAATGTTGTCGGCGCTACAGGATGCGCATCCATCTGCGCATAACCCTCGCTGAGCGATTGCAGGTGACCTCGAGCCTCTTCACGGAAAATATCGAACAAGGTTACAGCCGCCGGCTCGGCCAAGGGCTCGCTGGCGGGCATTTCCTTTTCAACCGCCAGCATCTCCGGCTCTTCAACCAGTTCTATGGCCTCGATCGTTTCATCCTCAGGAGCGGGCGCGTCAAGCGACAGCAAATCTTCCAGGGCGGCCGCGGCGTGTTCCAGTTCGCTGGCAGGCTCCTCGACAAGCGCCGGCTCCTCCAGAGCGAGCGCCGGGATTTCCAGCGTTTCGACCGGCGCCTCCAAGGGCATCTCCGGTTCCGGCAGTTCGATCTCGATGGCCGCCAGCGGCTCGGGCTCTTCCATCACTTCGACAGCCGGCACCGCCTCAGGCACCGCTACGGCAACCGGTGCCGGAGTGGCCGACGGTTCGACACCGCGTAGCTTCTGTGCCAGCGCTACCAGCGCATGGGTATCCGGCACTTGCCCGGCGCCAGACTCAAGATGCTCCACCCAAACCGAGAATATCGCATGTTCTTCTTCGATCATCCGGAGCAGTTCGGCCGAGGCCGGCTGTTCCTGACGCAGCCAAAGGTTCAGCGTCTGCTCAAGTTCCCAGGCAACTTCGCCCAGCGCCGTCAGTCCGACCATGCGACCGCTGCCCTTGAGCGTATGGGTCGAACGGCGGACAGTCGTCAGCGACTCGCTGTTGCTCGGATTCAACGCAAGCTGAGTTTTTTCGTCGTCGATAGTAGCTAGGACTTCCTGGGCTTCCTCAAGGAAGATCGCCAGTAGTTCAGCATCGATTTCTTCGTGACTGGATTCCGCCAGCTGGATGGTTTCGGCGGACGGGGCCGGCGCTTCCGGCTGAACCGGGGCCAAACCCGGCATGGTCAGATCGAGATCGCCGCCGGCTTGCAACGCTTCGATGGCAGCCTTGGCGGATTCACCCAAAGCACGATCGGCGACCAGATCGGCGTCTTTCTGGATCGCCTGCAAGTTCTGCATCAATTCGCCTTGCAGACGCTCGTCCTGTGGCGTTTCCTTCAAAGCCTCGACCAAGGCCTGCGCCTCCTGGGCTTGCTTGGCCAGTTGGGCTTCGACCGTTATTTCGGGAAGAATCTCTTCTTCCTCTTCCTCAAGAACAGGCTCGTCCTTGCCTTCCATGCGACGCATGAAGCTATCGAAATCGGACTCGCCTGTCTGCAACGCATCAATGAAGAAGCCAATCAGCGACAACTGATGCGCCACTGCTTCGAATTCAGCATCGCCCGGCGGCGTCTCAGCTTCGGCAAAAGCCCGAATGCGGCTTCCGCATTCCTTCAGGCTATTGACCGCACCAAAATGACCGAGCATGGCCAAAGCACCGCCAACTTGCTTGATCTGCCCATCGATTTGGGCGACATCGGGCACCTTGCTCGGATCGCGGAAGTAGGCGTCGAGCGACTGTTCGATCTGCGCCAGGTTGTTCTGCATTTCCCGGCCGACTTGACCGATCAACAGTTTTTCCTGAGCACGACGAGTCATCTCGTCAAGCAACGGGACCTCGGTATCGGCCGCCGGACGCCCGGCGATGCAGGCGTACAGGCGGTCGACCATGAGGTCGACTTGTTGCGCGAAATCGGTGCCGAGACGCCGGAAATTCTCCTGAGCATTCTGAATCAACAGAATGGCGGTCGCCACTTCCATGGCGACAGTATCGTTGTAGCGGCTGGAATCTTCGACCAACCAGCTGGCCAAGGCGTTAAGTGCCTGACCCAGGCGCTTCAGATCGGTCTGTCCGAGTTCGTCGGTCAACAGGGCACACGCGCGGGTGTTATCGGCAAAGGACTGGAGGCTAGCGGCATTGCCGGTACAGAATTTGTTCCAGGCTTCCTCGACAGCGGCCAGCAGCTCACGCAGTTTACGCAAGCCGGCTTCCTGTTCCGGTTGCAAAGCCTCCGGCCCCTGTTTCGGCAACATTGCCGACAACGCCCAGGTCTCGTGCGCCCGAGCAATCGCTGGCGCAAGCTCCGGCGCAGCGTGGGCAATGTAATACAAGGCTTCGCGCATCAACCGTTCGGCGATGCTGGTCGACCCTTCGAGCAGGCGACGAATTTGCGCATCAATGCGCGAGACGAGTTGCCGGACATAAGGATCGCTGGCCAGTTGAGGATTAGCCAGCGTCTCCATTAAAGCCGCCGCCACCCACCAGAAAGCGCGGGTCGAGGGAGTGCGCTGCATGCCCTCGATAGCCTGCAGCGCATCGCGCATCATCTGGCGCCCGCTTTCGGCCTCAGCCGGTTTCTTCAGCCAACTGAGCAGCCCCTTCTGGAAACGCATGCGCTCGGCCTTGAAGGCCAACTTGGCTTGCGCCGCATCACTCGGCGCCGCCGTACCCGCCCGCTTCGGCGGACGTAAGTTCAAATCCGGGAAGAATAGATCGCCAGGGTGTACCGCAGCCAAACCACGCGCTGCTGCCAATTGCTGATAAACCGGCAACAAGCGTAACGGCTGGTTCGGCTCCCCCGCTACCAATTCATCCAGATAGCGACGCAAACCTAGCAGTGCAGCGCGCACGGCAGGTGCCTTGTCACCAGTGGCACGACCATCCTCCATGGCCAGCAGCAAAGCTTCCAGCGATTCGCTGATCAGCGTGATGCCGTCCAGGCCGACGATGGAAAGCGCACCGTGGACCTGATGCACGTGGGTGCGGCAGAACTTGAGTTGAGTGGTATCGCCGCCTTGCTCGAACAGGTCGATCGCCTCGACTGCACGCTGCAGCGAAAGGTCAATCTCCCCCTTGACCCAGGTCAGCGGGCCCATATCAAATTCCGTTGCCGCGTTCATAGTCTCTCGCGCAGATCAATCTACCTTGAAGCCTGCAACCGAACCCTTGAGTTCGGAAGCCAGAGCGGTCAATTCGTCCACCGCCTGGGCAGTACGCTTGGTGCCGACAGTGGTTTGTTCCGTCACCTGCAAGATGTCCTGCATCAGGCGGGCAACCTGCGTTGCCGAATTGGCCTGATTTTGCGTTGCAGACGAAATGTTCTGAATCAGGTCGGCAAGATCACGCGACACCTGACCGATTTCGGCCAGTGCCTGACCAGCAGCATCGGAGAGCTTGGCCCCTTCAACCACACCCTGGGTCGATTGTTCCATAGCGGACACCGCATCCTGGGTATCGGTCTGAATGGTCTTCACAATCGCCGCAATCTGCTTCGTTGCTTCCGCAGAACGTTCAGCCAGACGCTGAACTTCTTCCGCAACCACCGTAAAGCCACGACCTGCGTCACCAGCCGACGCAGCCTGGATGGCAGCGTTCAAGGCCAGCACGTTGGTCTGTTCGGTAATGTCGGAAATCAGTTCAACGATTTCACCGATCTCCTGTGAGCTTTCGCCAAGGCGCTTGATTCGCTTGGAGGTTTCCTGAATCTGGTTACGAATTTCATTCATACCCTTGATGGAATCCTGCACCGCCTGGGTACCTTTTTCCGCAGCTGACAGGGACTGGCGCGCAACCTTGGCCGACTGGGTCGCGTTGCCGGAAACCTCGTTCATGGAACGCGCCATTTCCAGAGCGGAGTGGCCGACTTCCTGAATTTCGGAGGACTGGCGCTGGGCAGCATCAAGCAGTTCGATGGAGGTCTGACGAGCGATTTCGGTCGCTGCCGTCACTCGGTTCGCCGCATCGTTGATTCGGCCGACCAGAACGCGAAGTTCTTCAATCGTGTAGTTGATCGAGTCGGCGATAGCGCCGGTAATGTTTTCGCTCACAGTTGCGGTTACGGTCAAGTCACCGTCCGCCAAGTCACCCAGTTCGTTCATCAGGCGCAGAATGGCGTCCTGATTTTCGCGATTGACCTGCTCCGAGCCGCGACGCTGCTCTTCGGCTTCCTGTGCACGGCGTTGCGTATCACCCAGATAAATCTTGGCCAACATGGCCAGTACGGCTACGGCTGCCACGGTCAGCACGATCATCAGCACGACGTACAGGCCGCGCTCGGACAGACTGTCCTGATACCCTTTGGCTAGCTCGTCAGTAGCCTTCAGCAGATCCTCGCTCTCGCGGAAAATGCGGGAACCGGCCTGCTTGGACAGAACCAGCGGCTGCATGTTGCCCAAGATGCTGGCAATTGCGCCCTGATATTCCTTGAACGATGCTTCCAGTTCGGCAATCTTTTCGCGGCTATCGGCATCGTTGGCGCCCTTGGTCAAGCCCTGCAGCAAATCACGGAAGACGTTGGTATCCTTACCCAACAGGAAGGCGACTTCAGGGTTGATTTCGCTACCGATCTGCAACGCCGAAGCGTTCTTGGCAATCCGCTGGGTCAACATGACCAATTGGTTGGCTGCCGCGATATCGCGCGCCGAAGCACCGGCCTGCAATTTCAGAGTAGCAATCTGCTCGGTCAGTTCGAGCATGGTCGCGTTCCGGTTATCGATGGTGGCAACGTTGTTGCTCAAAGCAACCAGGCTCTTCTCCTGGCCGATCAGGATATCCGCGTCCTTTGCGGTACCTTCCCAGCGCTTGGTCAATGCATCGAGCTGTTCGCGCACCGCACCCGGCGAACTCGGAACGCTGACGCCATTCAAATCGCCGCCATTGGTCAGGCGCTCAAGCAGTTGGCTGAAGGTCTCGCGCGATTCCTTCAATTGCGTGAAGGCCACCGGGTTACCCAGCAGCGCCAGCGAGGAAGCTTTCGCCAGACGCTGCGACAGCATGCGCATTTCACCGGAGGCCGCCACATAAGCGGTGCCGTGCGTCGATTCGCGGTTATCGTGGAAAACCAGCGCAGCAATCAGCACCAGCAGCAGGACGAAAATACCGCCCAATGTCTTGAGCTGCTGGATGACAGGCTGCCCTTCCAGGAAGGTCGGCATGGGCAGTTTGCCCAGTTTTTTCGGGCTCTCTTCCTGCAGGTCGGCCGAAACGGTCATCTGTCCGTTCGGATCGACCTTGGACTTCCCGAATTTAGGCAGTTTGAAACTGAAAGCCATGAAGTTCCTCCACTTGGGGTAACGAGCCGGTGCCCGTCTTCAAACCCCGATATTCATGAAATCTTGATCGGCCAGCACCTCACGTACGGAGAGCTTGTGCCAGACCTTACCCTGGGTGTCCTTGTAACGCTGCCGTCCCCAAACCGGCATTGCCTCGTCAGCGCCTTCCGGCGTGAAATCTTCCGGATCCTTCAGACCCAGCATGCGGGAAACCAACAAGGCCGAATTGGAACCGTAACGCACACCGACCAACAGCAAACGAGCATTTGCATTGACCGGTGTCGGCGCCCCACCACGGAATACCGACAGGTCGGTGACGGAGTAGAGATTGCCGCGAATGTTTGCCATACCGGCGAACCACGGACGAGTCAGAGGCACAGGTACTACTTGAGGTGCCTGAATGATTTCCCCTCCGTCAGAAAGGTCCACCAGCCAAGCCTCCTTGCCCGCCTCGACCCCCAACCAGGAGACACCACGGCCGGCCAAGGCCGCCGTCGTCAGGCGACCCGCCAGGTATTCCTGAAAATCCCGAAGACTCGTCTTCTTGGCCATCTAGATCAGGCCAGCGCGGCGATGCGTTGCAGCAGTTCGTCGGGATTCAGCGGCTTGACCAGATAATCGACCGCTCCTTGGCGCAAACCCCAGATCTTGTCGGTTTCCTGACCTTTGGTGGTGCAGACGATAACCGGAATATTCTTGGTATCTTCGTCGCGGGTCAGCGTGCGCGTCGCCTGGAAGCCATTCAGCCCCGGCATCACGACGTCCATCAGGATCAGATCCGGCTTGATGGCTTTGGCCTTGGCGATCCCTTCCTCGCCGTTTTCCGCCGTGGTGACCTCATATCCGGCCTTGGTCAGCAAATTGACGGCAAAGAAACGTTCAGTGGGCGAATCGTCGACAACGAGAATATTCTTGATGGGCATTACAGGACCTCAACTACTATTTGGATTCAGATTCAGCCGGCAGTGCAAAGGTGGCCACCATCTGCAGCAGACTATCCTTGGTGAAGGGCTTGGTCAGATACTGGTCGGAACCAACCATGCGCCCTCGCGCCCGATCGAACAAGCCGTCTTTCGAAGACAGCATGATGACTGGGGTACTTTTGAAACGGGAATTCTTCTTGATCAGCGAACAGGTCTGATAGCCGTCGAGACGCGGCATCATGATGTCGCAGAAAATCACTGCCGGCTGGTGATCGGCGATCTTGGCCAGCGCGTCGAAGCCATCCTCGGCCAGCACCACCTGACAGCCGGCCTGCACGAGAAAGATCTCAGCACTGCGCCGAATGGTGTTGCTGTCGTCGATCACCATGACCTTGACGCCACGCAATCTTGATAAATCTACCAATTTAAGTGTCCCCTGAGCCTTGTATCGGGCCTACTCGCTATTTTCGCATCATACTACGGAAGTCACGGCCCAATGCAATCCCAATATACTAGGAACAAGCCCTGAACTACGGGTCCTGCAGACCGGAATCGGATAAAATTCACCCCCATTTTTAGCAAATTCCGTACACCACCATCGGTGTACTACCTGATGACCAATCCACACCTCACTTCTCCCACTCCACCACTGGTTCTGGTTTTCGCGGCCAGCGACCCGACCTCGGGCGCTGGCATCCAAGCCGACCTGCTGACCCTGGGCAGCCTGGGTTGTCATCCGCTGACCGCACTGACTGCATTGACCGTCCAGGACACCGTTGGCGTGCATAGCCTGCACCCGGTATCGCCCGAACTGGTCGAGCAGCAGGCGCGCGCAGCGCTAGAAGACATGCCGGTCGCCGCGTTCAAGATCGGGGTGCTGGGTAGCGTGGAAAATGTGCTGATGGTGGCGGAAATCGTTTCCGACTACCCGGAGATTCCGCTGATCCTTGATCCGGTGCTGGCCTCGGGACGGGGCGACGATCTTTCCGGCGAGGAAATCATCAACGCCATGCGCGAAATGCTGCTACCGCAAACGACGCTGATCACGCCGAACGCCCCCGAAGCCCGGCGACTTGCGGAGAGCGACGAGGATGAAGAAGAACCCTCGATCGACACCTGCGCTGCCCGCCTGATGGAAATGGGTGCGCAATACGTGCTGATCACCGGCACGCACGAAAACACGCCGCAGGTCGTCAATACGCTGTACGGCCCCGAAGGCGTCATCCGGCGCGACCGCTGGGAGCGCCTGCCCGGCAGCTATCACGGCTCCGGCTGCACGCTCGCATCGGCCATCACCGGTGCCATCGCGCAGGGCGCGCGCATCGAAGACGCCGTGCGCGATGGCCAGGATTACACCTGGCAAACCTTGAAGGCCGGCTTCCGCGCCGGCATGGGCCAGTTCATTCCAGACCGTTTCTTCTGGGCGCGCGGCGAAGACGAAGAGACCGCCAATGACGAAAAGGCCACCCCCGATGCCTGAGTTGCGCGGCCTCTACGCCATTACCCCTGACAACGCCGACGGCACTGCCTTGCTGCGCGACGTCGAAGCCGCACTGGCCGGCGGCTGCCGCATCGTGCAATACCGCGACAAGCTAAGCGCGATGCCCGAGCGGGTCGCACGCGCCAAGGCCTTGCGCATGCTGACTCGTCGTTTCGATGCGCATCTGCTGATTAACGATGACCTGGCGTTAGCCATGCTGGTCGACGCCGATGGCGTCCATCTCGGCAAGGATGACGGCCACCTCGCCGCCGCCCGCACCATCCTCGGCCCGCAGCGCATCCTCGGCGCCTCGTGTTACGCCGACCTGGAGGCGGCACGTCGCGCCCAGGCCTGCGGCGTCGATTACGTCGCCTTCGGTGCAGTCTATCCGTCGCCAACCAAGCCCAACGCACCGACTGCTGCGGTGCACCTGTTCCAACAGGCAAAAACCGAACTTGGCGCAAAGACCTGCGCCATCGGCGGCATTAACATCGCTAACGCTGAGCCACTCGTGGCCGCCGGCGTCGATCTGCTCGCCGTCATCACCGATCTTTTCTCGGCGCCGGACATCGCCGCCCGCGCCGCCCAATTCCAGAAACTTTTCGCGAGAACCTGACCATGACCACCAACGCAACGTCTCGTAACGAAGCCCTCTTCGCCCGCGCCCAGAAGCACATCCCCGGGGGCGTCAATTCGCCGGTACGCGCCTTCCGCTCGGTCGGCGGCACGCCGCTGTTCTTCCAGAAGGGCACAGGGGCCAAGGTGCAGGATGCAGACGGCAAGTGGTACACGGATTACGTCGGCTCCTGGGGTCCGATGATCCTCGGCCACGCCCACCCGGAGGTCATCGCCGCCGTTCAGGCCGCAGTCGTGAACGGCCTCTCCTTCGGTGCACCGACCGAGAAGGAAGTCGAAATCGCCGACCTGCTGTGCGATCTCGTGCCGTCGATGGACATGGTGCGCCTGGTGTCGTCGGGCACCGAAGCGACGATGAGCGCCATCCGCCTGGCCCGCGGCTACACCGGCCGCGACATTCTGGTGAAGTTCGAAGGCTGCTACCACGGTCACGCCGACAGTCTGCTGGTCAAAGCCGGCTCCGGTCTGCTCACCTTCGGCAACCCGTCCTCCGGCGGCGTGCCGGCTGGCACCGCCGAAACGACCATGGTTCTGACCTACAACGACCCGCAAGGCCTGGCTGAAGCCTTCAAGACGCACGGCGACAAGATCGCCGCCGTCATCGTCGAACCGGTCGTCGGCAACATGAACCTGATCGCCCCGACCGCCGAATTCCTCAAGGCCATGCGCGACCTAACCGCGCAATACGGCGCCGTGCTGATTTTTGACGAAGTGATGACCGGCTTTCGCGTCGGCCTGAAGAGCGCCCAAGGGCTGTTCGGCATCACGCCGGACCTTTCGACCTTCGGCAAGGTAGTCGGCGGCGGCATGCCGATGGGCGCTTTCGGCGGCAAGCGCGAGATCATGGAAAAAATTGCCCCGCTCGGCCCGGTCTATCAGGCCGGCACCTTGTCCGGCAACCCGATCGCCACCGCCGCCGGCCTGGCGACGCTGAAGCTGATCCAGGCGCCGGGCTTCTACGAATCGCTGACCGCGAAGACGAAGGCCCTGTGCGACGGGCTGGTCGCCGCTGCCAAGAAGCACGGCGTTTCCTTCAGCGCACAGAACATCGGCGGCATGTTCGGTCTCTACTTCGCCGAGGCCTGCCCGGGCACCTACGATGCCGTGCTGGCCTGCGACAAGGAAGCCTTCAACCGCTTCTTCCACGCCATGATCGCTGCCGGCCACTACTTCGCGCCGTCAGCCTTCGAAGCCGGGTTCGTTTCGGCCGCGCACAGCGATGCCGATATCGCCGGCACCATTGCGGCGGCGGACGCCTACTTCGCATCGCTGAAGTGAGCAGCGGCTTCGCCTGGCTCGTGTTGTTCATCGCCGGCCTCTGCGAGGTCGGCTGGGCCGTCGGGATGAAATACACCGACGGCTTTTCGCGCCTGTGGCCGAGTGTGTGGACGGTGATCGGCATGGTGGCGAGCGTCGTGCTGCTTGGTTGGTCGCTGAAAACGCTGCCGCTGGGTACCGCCTATGCCGTATGGACCGGCATCGGTGCGGTGGGCACGGCCATTCTGGGGATCTATTTATTCGACGAATCGCGCGAGGTCTTGCGCTTCGTCTGCATCGGATTGATCGTCGCCGGCATCGTTGGCCTCAAGCTGGTCACGCCGGATAGCCATTAAGGCTCGCTGCTGCGGTGCACGGCCCAAAAAGGGCAAAAACCGCAGCCCCGCTGCTTACATCAGGAAGAGCGTAGCCAGGCCGAGGAAGATGAAGAAACCGCCGGAATCGGTCAGTGCCGTGATCATCACCGAGCCACCGACCGCCGGGTCAGCGCCCAGTTTCTGCCGCAGTAACGGTATCCCGACGCCAGCCGTTGCGGCCAGCAGCAGGTTGAGCGTCATCGCTGCCGTCATCACCACACCCAGCTTCAAACTGCCGTAGAGCCACCAGGCAGCCAGGCCCAGCAGGCCGCCCCAGATCAGGCCATTGATGGTCGCCACGCCCATTTCCTTGCGCAGCAGACGGCGCATGGCATCGGGCTGAACCTGGCCCATGGCGATGGCGCGCACGATCATGGTAATAGTCTGGTTGCCCGAATTGCCACCGATCCCGGCAACGATGGGCATCAGCGCAGCCAGCGCGACCAGTTTTTCGATGGAATCCTCGAAGGCGCCGATGACGCGCGAGGCGATGAAGGCGGTAACGAGATTGATGGCCAGCCAGGACCAGCGGTTTTTCACCGAATCCCAGACCGAGGCGAAGATGTCTTCTTCTTCCTTCAGACCGGCCTGGGCCAGTTGTTCGTGCTCGGCTTCTTCGCGGATGTAATCAACGACCTCGTTAACCGTCACCCGTCCGACTAGCTTGCCGTCGAGATCGACCACCGGCGCCGACACCAGGTCGTAACGTTCGAAGGCCTTGGCTGCTTCGTCGGCCAGGTCGTCCGGCTCCAGCTCGACGAAATCGGTCTGCATCAGCGTGCCGACTTCGACTTCAACTTCATTGACCAGCAAGATGTTGAGCGGCAGGACGCCCTTCAGCTTTTCGTCGCGATCGACGACGAACAGCTGGTCGGTATGATCGGGCAATTCGTCGAAGCGGCGCAGATAGCGCAGCACGACTTCGAGCGTCACGTCCTCACGGACGGTCACCATCTCGAAGTCCATGATCGAGCCGACCGAATCCTCGGGATAGGACATGGCGGCGCGCAGTTGCTCGCGTTCCTCGACCGACAAGCCGCGGAAAACGTCGTCGATAACGCCTTGCGGCAAATCGGGCGCCAGGTCGGCCAGTTCGTCGGCATCGAGCGTCTCGGCGGCAGCGACCAGCTCGGTGCGCTCCATCGAGTCGATCAGGCTTTCGCGGACCGCATCCGAAACTTCGAGCAGGACCTCGCCTTCCAACTCCGGATTGACCAAGCCCCAGACGATCAGGCGCTCGTCGGGCGGCAGCGCCTCCAGCACATAGGCGATGTCGGCCGGGTGCATCGGGTCGAGCCTATCGCGCAGTTCGTGCAGGTGCTGTTTGTGCACCACCTCTTCGACCAGGTCGTGGCGCGGGCCTTCCTGACGATGCACCAGCTCTTCGACCAGCTTGTGCCGGGCGAGCAGGGTCTGCACCTCGGCGAGGCGCTCCTGCAAGTCTTCGGTGTCGGTCAGCTGGGCTTCTTCGCTCATGGTGCAGTGCGGCAAAAGGTGCAACATTTTAGCACCGCGACAGTGCGCCCGTCGGGACAATTTGGCTTGTGGATTTCCCCAATCCGGGGCGTTGTTCAGGGCAGTTCGGCAGCCGGCATGCGGCCCAGAATGATGGCCGTTTTCTTGCCCAAACCGGGCGCCCCCCGGTTACGGTCGTAGTAGCGCGGATTGGGTACCATGCCGGCCAGGCGGGCCGCCTGTTCCGGCCCGAGCTGGGCGGCACCGATGCCGTAATAGTGACGCGCCGCTGCCTCCGCACCGAACACGCCGTTGCCCCATTCGATCACGTTCAGATAGACCTCGAAGATGCGCCGCTTGCTCCACAGCGTTTCCAGCATCAGCGTAATGATCGCTTCCTCGGCCTTGCGGAAGTAGGACTTGGTTGGCGTCAGGAAGAGATTCTTGGCCAGTTGCTGGCTGATGGTCGAGCCGCCGGCGACGAAGCGCCCCTTCTTCTGGTTCTTTTCGATGGCTTTCTGGATACCTTCCCAGTCGAAGCCTTCATGATCGACGAACTTGGCGTCTTCGGCCGCGATGATCGCCCGCTTCAGATGTGGCGAAATTCGCTCGTAGGGCACCCATTGTTGCTGCAACTGGGCGTTCGGCACCTTCTGGCGCAACTCGGTCAGGCGGATTTCCATGAAGCGCGTCGTTCCCGGATTGACCCAGCCCCAGAACAGGACCCAGCCCAGCAGCCACAACTGCCATAACAGGAAAAGGCCGAGCACAAGCAACAGCCCGCGCTTCAGCCAGCGTCCGAGCGTTCTCATCCGGCCAGGGCGGCGCGCAACTGCGCCAGGACGCCAGCGGTTTCGGGCCGCACGCCGCGCCAGACGAAAAAGGCTTCGGCCGCCTGTTCGACCAGCATGCCGAGACCGTCGGCCACCTGTGCCGCACCCTGGGCACGGGCCAATGCCATGAAGGGTGTGTCGCCCTTGCCGTACATCATGTCGTAGGCCAGGCTGCCCGGCGCGAAAAGACCGACCGGCAGGGGCAGACTGGCACCCGCCAGGCTGGCCGAGGTGGCATTGATAATCAGGTCGAATTGCTGGCCGGCCAATTTTTCGTAATTTCCGCCGTGCACCGCAGCCATGTCGGAAAATGCCGCCGCCAGGGCCTCGGCTTTGTCGGCAGTTCGGTTGGCGATGTGCAGGCTGGCCGGCTGACCGGCAAGCAGGGGGGCGATAACGCCGCGCGCCGCGCCGCCGGCCCCCAAGAGCAGGATGCGCTGGCCAGCCAGCGGAGTGTGCAGGTTGTGCGTGATGTCGCGCACCAGGCCGGCGCCATCGGTGTTGTCGCCGACGACTTCGCCCGCGGCAAAACTCAGCGTATTGACCGCCCCGGCCCGTGCTGCCCGCTCGGAAAGTCGGGTTGCCAGCCGGTAGGCATCTTCCTTGAACGGCACCGTGACATTCGCCCCTTTGCCGCCAGCCGCGACAAACTCGGCCACAGCTGGCGCAAACTCGCCGACCGGCGCCAGGCGGGCCTCGTAAACGAGATCCTGCCCGCTGGCAGTAGCGAAAGCGGCGTGAATCTGCGGCGACTTGGAATGGGCGATGGGATTGCCGAAAACGGCGTAGAGGTCGGACATGGTTTTGAGCGCTAGAAAATTCAATTCGGCGGCCGCAGCCGAAAAATCTACTGTCCCTTGCTGGTACTCAAGGCATCGCCTTGGGTGAAATACCAGGTACGGGCAAACGAGAGCACGGAAGCACCGCTCATCGTCTCGCGCGGCACCGGACCAAAGGGGGCCGACATGCGCAGGATGCGCAAGGCGGCCTGATCGAGCACCTTGTGACCGGAGGAGCGGGATACCTCGACGTTGTACAGGCTGCCATCTTCGACACGCAGTTCGACGAAAAGCACGACCGAGCCGTACAGCTTACCGCGCGCTTCCTCGGGGTAATTCAGGGTACCAATACGCTCGATCTTGCTCTTCCAGGCATCGAGATAGGACGCCAGACCGTATTCCTCAGCGCGCGCACCGACGAATTTCTTGCGCGGCTTCCGGCTGTACTCATCGCTCATCCGGTTGATTTCGCCCTCCAGGCGAGCCATGGCTTTGGCCGACTCGAGCAGGTCCATGCCACTGACGTTGGGCGCCGGCGTCGGTTGCTCGCTGGCCGTCGGGGTGCTGGCCACGGTACGCAGGCTCTTGGCCTGGGTCAGCATCTTGCGCTGGGCGGCTTCCAGTTCCTGCACGCGGCGTTGCGCCTGCTGCACTTCGTCACCGGCGGTATTCTGCTTGGTCGGCGGCAGCGGCGTCTTGGCGCGGCGGTCTTCCTCGGTATTACCACCGCCATCGAGATTGGCCTGGGCCAGGGCCTGAGCGTCGCTCGGCTTGCGGGCGGATTTGGCATTCACCAGGATGATGTCGAGAGCCTTTTCGCGCATGACCTTCGAGGCATCGGGAAACTGGAAGTGCAGCATCATCAGCAAGCCGTGGAATAACAGCGAAATGCCGATCGCCAGCCACATGCGGCGGTTGTTAGGAATCGTCGGCTGCCAGTTCAGGGCGGCGGCGTTGCTCACTGCGCTTCCTCCTCCAGGGCTTCGGCCGCCTCGCACTCGCCGAGCAGGCTCAGGAAGCGGCAGGTCAGTTCGGGGCCGAGCAAGTCGATTTCCTCAATGGTCAGATGCACGCGCTGGCCGGGCGCAAGGTCGGCCGGCAGGGACGGCACGCGCAACATCAAGGGCAGATGGTCGAGCTTGACCAGTTGCTCGCGGCGCACGGTGGCGTCGATTTCGCTGACGCCGTGCTGCTGTAGCCAGCGCAGGCACCAGTAACGTTCCATCATGCGCTGGAAGTCGGCATAGCTGCCGTAAGTCACTTCAAAGTCACGCATGGCAGCGAACAACTCGGCGGACTTCTGTGCAAAGGCCGGCGTTTCGCCCTTCAGGCAGGCAATCAGTTGCCACTGGTTGACCAGATCGCAATAGCGGCGCAAGGGCGAGGTCATCCAGGCGTATTGCGGCACACCGAGTCCTTCGTGCGGCAGCGGCGAGGTGGTCATGCGCACCTTGCCCTGCGTCTGCGCGCGGTACAGGCAAGCCACATTATGTTCGGCCAGCAAACCGCCCCAGGTCGAATTGGCGACGATCATCAGTTCGGCGACCAGCTTGTCGAGCGGGCTACCGCGCTTGCGCTCGGAGATTTCGACCGTGCAGGTTTCCGGATCGGCCAGATCGCCGACGATGGCGAAGTTGTAGTCGTTAATGCCCTGCACAGCCGACGGCTTGCCGCGCCGGCCTTCGCAGGCATTGGCGAAGTGCCAGAGGTGCAGCAATTCCTTGGCGAACGCTTGGTCAGGTAGCACCCCGCCCACGGTTTCCGCGTTGAACCAGGGTTCGACTTCGTGGTGACGCAAATTGGCGGCAATGTGCACCATTTCGACGCGAGATTCGTGCGCAACGATCTCGAACGTGTCGTTAACCGTCAGATAGAGCGACACCGCCGGGCAATCGACGCCGCCGGCCAGCGTGTAGTTCTGCACCACGGCATCGGGCAGCATGGTGATCTTGTTGCCCGGCATGTAAACCGTCGACAGACGGGCGCGGGCCACGCCGTCGAGCGGCGAACCATGCTCGATGGCCAAGCCCGGCGCGGCGATGTGGATGCCGATACGCGTGCCGATGCCAGGCAACCAGGTAACCGACAAGGCGTCGTCGATCTCGGTGGTGTTGGCGTCGTCGATGGAGAAGGCACGCACCTCGGCCTTCGGCAGATCGGTCGGCAGGCCCGGCGCTTCGAGATTGGGGAAGCCCGTGCCCTTCGGGAACTGCTCGTGCAGGAAGCGCTTGTAATGCAGGTAGTAGGCCGACTTGATGGCACCGCACTTGAGCAGCAGTTGCGGTGCGGTCAGCCCGGTTTCGGCGCAGGCTGTTTCGAAGGCCTTGGTTTCCGGCTTGTTACGATCCGGCGCGTAGAGCAGCGCATCGGTCAGCGGCGCGATCTCGGCCGGCAGGCGAAATTCCTTCAGGTCGGCGATCCAGCCTTCCATCGCGAGCGCTTGCTGACGCTTTTTTTCAAGACTGGCCAAAGCAGCTGCGAGAATGTCGGCTGGAGCCTTTTTGAAGCGGCCCTTGCCTTTGCGGTGGAAATAGACGGGCGCGGCGTGCAAGGCAAGCAGCACCGCCGTCGCTTCGACTGGCGCGGGGTCGTGTCCGTAGTAATCACGGGCAAAATCCAGAAACGAAAATTCGCCATCGTTCACGCACTCCCACAGGAAATCCGGTTCGATCTCTTCGGCCAGCGGTGTCGCCTGCTCGAGCAGGGCCGCCGCCGAAGGCTTTTCGAAACGCAGCAACACCGTTGCCGCCTTGATCTTGCTACGCTTGCCCGTAGGCAATTCGACCTGCAACGAGCTGTCGTTGTCGGTCATGATGCTGCCGGCCTTGAAGCCGCCGTCTTCTTCAAACAATACGTTCATCGGCGGATTATAGCCCAGCAAATTCAAGTATTTGCGGGATGTATTCGGGAAAATGCGTGAAGCTGTGATCGCCGCCCTCGAGCACATCCTGGCGGCAACCGGCATAGAACTGCTGGGCTTGATGGTAGTCGAGCACTTCGTCGCCAGTCTCCAGCAGCAGCCAGTAGCGCGTACGCGTCGGATGCGCCACTTGCCGGCGCAATTGCTCGGCATGTTCCGGCGTGAAAGTGAAACGCTCGCCGCTATGGAAATTGGCGTGATCGCCGATGAATTTTGCCAAATTCAGGCTGTGTACCGCAGCAGGGTTGATCAGCACGGCATTCAGGCCGAATTTCTCGGCCAGATGGTTGGCGTAATGACCGCCGAGCGAGGAGCCAACCAGGGTAATCCGTCCGCCCGCTGCCAATAACGGCTCGATCAGCGCCGACACGTCGGCCATCGCCTGCTCCGGCACCGGCAACAATGCTGGGCAGACAAAGTGCCCAGCCAAGCCGCGCCGCGCCATTTCCTCGGCCATCAGCCTCGACTTCCAGCCCGCTGGCGACGAGCAGAAGCCGTGCAGATAAACGATGGTCGGCGAGCTCAGTGCGCCGTCCATTCGACCCAACCGAAATGCCAGGTGGCCAGCACGACGACGCCGAAGGCGATGCGATACCAGGCGAAGGGCACGAAATCGTGGCTGGAGACGTAGCGCAGCAGCCAACGCACGCACAGGAAGGCGGACACGAAGGCCGAAACGAAACCGACCGCCCACATGCCGAGATCGTCAGCATTGAGCAGGGCGCGCTCCTTGTACAGGTTGTAGGCGGTGGCGGCGAACAAGGTGGGAATGGCCAGGAAGAAGGAAAACTCCGTGGCCGCCTTGCGCGACAGGCCGAACAGCAGGCCCCCGATGATGGTCGCACCCGAACGCGAGGTGCCGGGAATCAATGCGGCGGCCTGGGCCAGGCCCAGCTTCAGCGCATCGAGCGGGCTCATGTCATCGACCGTCTCGACCCGGATGCGGTGCTCGCGCCGCTCGGCCCAGATGATGACGAAGGCGCCGACGATGAAGGCGATGGCCACCGGCACCGGCTTGAACAGATGCGCCTCGATGGCCTTCTTGAAAAGCAGGCCGAGCACGGCCAGCGGCATGAAGGCGATAGCCAGGTTCAGTACCAGACGGTTGGCCAGACGGTCGCGACCGAGGCCGGTCAGGACCTTGGCAATGCGTTCGCGATACTCCCAGACGACGGCCAGAATGGCGCCGGACTGGATGACAATTTCGAACAACTTGCCGCGATCGTCGTTGAAATTCAGCAGATCGCCGGCCAGAATCAAATGACCGGTCGACGAGATCGGCAGGAATTCGGTCAGCCCCTCGACGATCCCGAGGATCAGGGCCTTGAGCAGAAGAATGAGGTCCATGGAATGCAGCCCGCAGGCTCGCCAGCAAAAGGAGGCCGCATTCTACTATTGCGGCGAGGTCGCCGCTTCGAGTTCGGCCAGCCAACGCAGGGCATGCTCGCGCGATTCGCCGCACATTTCCGGCGAAGGCTGCAGTCCACCGCAGCATTCCGGGCGTTCCGGCCGGCCGAACAATTGGCAACGCAATTCGGCATCGAGGTATCGGCAGGGCACACTGGCCGGCTTGTTCAGCGAGGAAATGGAGGGCGCGATACAGCAGGCACCGCAGCCGGGACGACAATCCATGGCAGCAATTGGCCGGCGACACCCGGCCCAAGATCAGGAAAACGGATTCTACCGCCGACGCGGCGGCTCATCTTCCTCGTCGAAATCGGTCGCATCCAGAATCATCGGCGGCGCATCGAGGCCGCTCTGCTTCATCTTCTTCTTGAAGCGACGGCTTTCCAACACCTCGTCCGTGCCATTCGCCTCGGCGCGCTGACGCATCGTGTAGCAGACCGTCTCGACCACGGCCGCCCCGGCGCTTTCAGGAATGGGCACGTAGAACTTCAATGACTCGGCACGCGGACCGAAGGCCCCATCGTTCGCTTCAAGGATGCGCGCCATCATGCCGCGCCCGCAGCGCACGGCCCACAGCGTCAGCCGCTCCTTCGCCGCATCGGCGTCACCCAGCCAGCCGAGTACGCCCTTGCGCGGCAGGAACTCGACGCGCTCCCAGACTTCGTAATAACTGCCACGCCGACGGATATCCTCCAGGCTCAAACTGATCTTGCCGTTGGTTGCGCTCGCCGGAAAATACAATTCGCCAAGCAGGCTCCATTCGCGCGGTGGCGTCATTGGCTTTTCACCGACCGGCGCATTTTCGAGCGGCGCCGTTTCGACAATCTGCTCCGGTGTGTCAGGTTTGGCAGTCGCCGCCTCTGGCGAGATCGGAGAAGCCATCGGCTCCGTAGCCGCTTCCGGCGCCCTGTCCGGCTCAACAGCCGGCTGCGGTACCGCCGCTGCCTTGGCCTGAGGTTTGGCCGACGCTTTCACGCCCTTGGTCGCAGGCTTGGCTAGCGGCGCCGGCACCACAGCCGGCGCGGATTCGCCGGGGGGCGACTGCTCGCTCGGTGCGCCAGGCGCCGTGGTCACCACCTCGTCCGCCAAGGGCGGCGGACTGGGCTTTTCCTCAACCGGACTTTCGGCAGCCGGTGGCTCTGTCGATTCCGCCGCCTTTTCCGGCTCAACTGACGGCAGAGGCTTCGCCGCCGTCTTGGCCTGAGGTTTGACCGAGGCTTTCATACCCTTGGTCGCTGGCTTGATCACAGGCACTGGCGCTTCAGCCGGCACGGTTTCACCGGGTAGCGCCTGCTCGCTCGGCGCGCCAGGTGCCGTGGTCGCCACTTCGTCCGACGAGGGCGGCAGGCTGGGCTTATCCTCAACCGGACTTTCGACAGTCGGTGACTCAGTAGATACCTGAGGTCGTGCAACAGGTTCTGGCGCGACTGGTTTGGCAACGATCGGAGCAAGCGTTTTCGGCATTGGCTTGGCTTGCCCTCTAGGTCCCATTGTCTTGGGCGGAGCCTTTAGCACGGGGTCCGTCGGCTGCGGCTGAACGATCGCCGGCGGCGGCGAGTCGGACTCGGGCGCAACCGCGGGCACATCCGACTTCGACGCCGCAGCATCGGACTCCACAGTTGGCGACACTTCCGCCGCAACGAAAGAGATCGCTTCCGACGTTGGCACCGGAAGCTCCGGCACCGGGACAGGCTGCTTCAATACAGCACGGCCTTGCCCTCTCGGGCCGACGATCTTGGCGGGCGCTTTGCCAGCCGGCCGCAGGGTCTCGGATTGGACAGGCGGCGAGTCCGGCGCCGGAACCGCTACTGGCACCTCCGGCGTGGCCAGTGCCCCAATGTCCTCCACTGGCGCTGCCGGCGACGTGACTGGCGATACTACCTCAGGCGTCACAGGCGGAAGCTCCTGCACCGCCGGGTTGACCGGAACGGCCTGCGTCAAGTCGGAGCGGCTCGCCCCTTTCGCTCCGATAGCCTTACCCGGAGCCTTCGTGGCCTGGGCGGGCGGCGCTGGCTCAGTCGACTGCGGAGGCAACTCCGCTTCGACAACGGCGCTCGCCTTTTCGCCAAGCGCAGGTGTGGCGCCTGGGTCTTGCTCAAGCGGAGCGGACTGGACAGGCGGAGTCTGCCTCGCTTCGGCTTCGGTTGGCGGGGACGCCTGCTCCGTGCCGACACCGGGCACCAACGGCTTTTCCACTGGCTTCGCTGGCATCCGCCCTGCTGCCTTTGCCTGAACCTTGGTCTTGGGCAGCGGCGAAATTCGAACCTCAGGCGGCGAAGCCGGCGCCGCAGCGGGCAGCGGTTCGCTCCCCACTTTGATCGATACGTCGCTCTCCGTTGCCTTTGCTGCCGGCACAGCATCTTCCTTCGCCGCCTCCACCACTGGCTGCGCGAGTTCCTGCTCGGCCGGCTTCGTCGCTTCCTGAACATCGGGCATCACCGGCGGCAGCGTTACCTTGCTCTCTGGCTTAACGACTGCACGGAGCGGCTGTTTTACCGGCAGCTTTGCTTTCGGTGCCGCCTTGGCGGTCGGCACGGCTTCCTTAACTTGCGTCGGCCCATGTTCCGGCGCCGTGTTGGCAGCCACACCGAACTCGGGGGCTAGCGGCTTTTCCAGAGTTGGGGCAGTCTCCGCCGGCAAGGCTGGCGCTAACGGAGCCACGATGGCCAGAGGGGCTTTTTCTTGAGTAGACCCGGAGTCAGTCTGCTGCACAACCTCTGCGGGCGGACGAGCCGCAGCACCCGGCAGCTCGCCGGCATCGGCATCCTTTGCGACCGTCGCACTGGCTGGCGGAGGAGCGGAGCGGCTTGGCGCTGTGGGTGATGCAACACCCGCTTTGGCGGATGGCAGCACCGCCTTCCCGCCAGGGCGGGGCGCATTTGGCGTAAGCCGTCGGAGGTCTTTAGTTGGGGCTGTTTTGACGACAACTGGGGGAGCACTATCGGCAGTCGAATGAACAGTTGTTTCCACGCCAGCGGGTGACTGGCCTTGCGAAGGCGAAGCACTGTCATTCGTTACAGTCTGAATCACGGGCTCTGATTTTTGCGGTATCTCAACCGGCGCAGGGGGCACCATCGCTTGCTCTTTGGGCGGCTGCACACTATCCGGCACAGCACTTTCCTGCTGATTGGATATTTCGGCCTTCTCTTCGCTGGCGTTGCCTGCCTTCACCTTCGGCGGGAGGACAGCCTTGCCCGCCGGGCCACGCTGCGGGAATGCCTTTGGCAGCACTTTAAGTGGCTTGGAGGAAATTATCTGAGCTGGCGCCGCATTCATTGGCGTCGGAATCGGCTCTAAGGCTTGCGTCGAAGATTCCGGCATGACTACCGGCACCGCCGCTGTCTCTGTCGGCAAAGCCGTGCCCTTATCCGCACCCTCTTCCGCCTGTGCCGCTCCGGCAACTGCCAAAACCGCGCCAATCAGCAGTCTGCCCCAGGAATTCACCGCTCGCTCGCTTCGTTTTTTCTCATGCCGACAGTCTAGACCGAAACCCTTTCCATACAGCATAGTCGTCCGGTTTTTCGCCATTTTGACAAGTGCACCGCAGCAGTGAGCTTCACCGGGGTTTTTCCAACGCCCCAAACAAAAAGCGGCCGTTATCGGCCGCTTTTCCACACATCAGTCCGGCAATCAGACCTTGTGGTAAATCTCCGCACCGGTTTTCACGAACTCGACGGATTTCGCTTCCATGCCCTTCTCCAGCGCTTCGGTTTCACCGATGCCTTGCTGGGCCGCGAAATCGCGCACATCCTGCGTGATCTTCATCGAGCAGAAGTGCGGGCCGCACATGGAGCAGAAGTGGGCGACCTTGGCCGATTCCTTGGGCAGGGTCTCGTCGTGGAATTCGCGCGCCTTGTCCGGATCGAGGCCGAGGTTGAACTGGTCGTCCCAGCGGAACTCGTAGCGCGCCTTCGAGAGCGCGTTGTCGCGAATCTGCGCACCCGGGTGACCCTTGGCGAGGTCGGCAGCGTGGGCAGCGAGCTTGTAGGTGATGATGCCTTCCTTGACGTCATCCTTGTCCGGCAGGCCGAGGTGTTCCTTGGGCGTGACGTAGCAGAGCATGGCAGTGCCGTACCAGCCGATCATCGCAGCACCGATGCCGCTGGTGATGTGGTCGTAGCCCGGCGCGATGTCGGTGGTCAGCGGGCCGAGCGTGTAGAACGGGGCTTCCTTGCAGTATTCGAGCTGCAGATCCATGTTCTCCTTGATCAGATGCATCGGCACGTGGCCCGGACCTTCGATGATGGTCTGCACGTCGTGCTTCCAGGCGATGTCGGTCAGTTCGCCGAGGGTCTTCAGTTCTCCGAGCTGGGCTTCATCGTTGGCGTCGTAGATTGAGCCGGGACGCAGACCGTCGCCGAGGCTGAAGGCGACGTCGTAGGCCTTCATGATTTCGCAGATTTCCTCGAAGTGCGTGTAGAGGAAGCTTTCCTTGTGGTGCGCCAGGCACCACTTGGCCATGATCGAGCCGCCCCGGCTGACGATGCCGGTCATGCGGTTGGCAGTCATCGGGATGTAGCGCAGCAGCACGCCGGCGTGGATGGTGAAGTAATCGACGCCTTGTTCGGCCTGCTCGATCAGCGTGTCGCGGAAAATGTCCCAGGTCAGGTCCTCGGCCTTGCCGTTGACCTTTTCCAGCGCCTGGTAGATCGGCACGGTGCCAATCGGCACCGGACTGTTGCGGATGATCCACTCGCGCGTTTCGTGGATGTTCTTGCCGGTGGACAGATCCATCACCGTGTCGCCGCCCCAGCGGATCGACCAGGTCATCTTCTCGACTTCTTCCTGAATGCTGGAGCCGAGCGCCGAGTTGCCGATGTTGGCGTTGATCTTGGTGAGGAAGTTGCGGCCAATGATCATCGGCTCGCTTTCCGGGTGGTTGATGTTGTTCGGGATGATGGCGCGGCCGCGGGCGACTTCGCTGCGCACGAATTCCGGCGTGATTTCGGCCGGGATGGCGGCACCGAAGCTCTGGCCCGGATGCTGGCGACCGAGCAGCTTGGCCATTTTTTCGCCTTGCGGACCGGTGCACCGCAGCGATTCGAGGTAGGCGGCGCGATTGAGGTTCTCGCGAATGGCAACGTATTCCATTTCCGGCGTGATGATGCCCTGGCGCGCATAGTGCATCTGCGACACATTCATGCCGGCCTTGGCGCGGCGCGGCTTGCGATGCAGACCGGGGAAGCGCAGGTCATCGAGCGCCTTGTCGGCGGCGCGCTGGCGACCGTATTCGGAAGTCAGGTCGGGCAGTTCTTCGGTATCGCCGCGCTCGGCGATCCATTGCGCACGCAGCGCCGGTAGGCCGTTTCGGATGTCGATCTTGGCCTTGGGATCGGTATAGGGACCGGAACAGTCATAAACGAAGATCGGCGGGTTCTGCTCGCCGCCCATGCCAGTCGGCGTGTCGGCCTGGCTGATCTCGCGCATCGGCACCTGAATATCCGCACGCGATCCCTCGACATAAATCTTGCGGGAATTCGGCAGCGGCTGGATGGCGGCCTCGTCGACGTGGGCGTTGGCGGCGAGGAAGGTGTCTTTGGCGTTCATGCGTGCTCCAAGCGAAAGTTCAGCGGGCTCAGACGACCAAGGAGCAACAAAAGTTCGCAGCGCGAAAATTCGTTTCCCTGTCCGGCATGACCCGATCAGGTTCGAAGGGTATTTCTCAGTCCGATTATGCGCTCGGACACCCCTAACGAGAGGGCTGCAAGTTACTGGAAATACAGGCAAAATGCAAGAAATGACACATTGCACTCAAGATTTCTAGAAATTAGCCGAAATAAGTTAGACAAGTGTCGGAATTTCAAGAAAAACACGAGGGAACCCAGATGCGCCTACTGACCATCGCAACCTTGCTTGCCGCCCTGCCATTCGCGGCCAGCGCCGCTCCAACCTGGCAAACCGTATCCTCCGAACCGGGCAAACGAATCGAACTCGACCGCACCAGTATCAAGCGTGATGGCAATACCGTGCAGGCTCAAGGCCGCGTCGTTCTGGAAAAAGAGCTGATCGACGGCAAGTCCGGCGCCGGCTACCGCGTCATCGAAGCCATCACCCGCTACGACTGTGCAACCCGCAATGCCACGACGCTCAAGCGTATCTACAAGAAAAACGAAAGCGAGGCGATCCGCGAAGAATCGATCAACGGCGCCGAACTGCCCGTGCGCAGTGGCACCCTGGACGACAAGGTCCTGCGCGAAGTCTGCCGCCCGCAAAAAGAAAATGTTGCTGAAATCGCCCAAAAGGCCAAGGAAGCCGGCAGCCAGCTGAAGGAAGCCAACGAAGCGCTGCTCAAGAAGGAACTTGCCAAATCGGACAAGGCGGAAGCCATCAAGACTTCTGAGAGTGCCCACGGCTCGGCTGCCAAAGATAGCGAAGGCATTCCTTCGATCAAGCCGAACCTGAAGGCCGCCATCGAAAAGCAGAAGGAAGCCTCCCCCGCACCAGCCCCCGTGGCCGTCAAGGAAATGCCGGCGCCTAAGGCGAACACGGTTTACGTTCACAGCACCCCTGCGCCAGCGCCTAAGGCCAAGAAGTCTGCCAAGTCCGAGGGCTATATGCTCGAACTTGCGCACACCGAGGGCGCCCTGCAACATGCCCATATTCACTGGGGCTACGAAGGCGCCGGCAGCCCGGAAAACTGGGCCAACCTCGACCCGAAGAACATACTATGCAACACCGGGCAGCGCCAATCGCCGATCGATATCAAGGACGGCATCAAGGTCGACCTGGAGCCGATCAAGTTCAACTACCGCCCCTCCACCTTCCGCGTCGTCGACAATGGCCACACCATCCAGGTCGAGGTTGGCGACAGCTCGATTTCATTGACCGGCAAGACCTATGAGCTGGTGCAGTTCCACTTCCATCGCCCCTCCGAAGAAAAGGTCAACGGCCAACGCTTCGACATGGTTGCCCACTTGGTGCACAAATCCGACGACGGCCAACTGGCGGTGATCGCAGTCCTGCTCGAGCGCGGCAATGAGAATCCGTTCATCCAGATGCTGTGGAACAACCTGCCGCTCGAGAAGAACTCCTCGGTGTCGCCACCCAGCCTGACGATTGACCCGATCAACCTGCTGCCCGCGTCGCGCAACTACTTCACCTACATGGGTTCGCTGACCACGCCGCCCTGCAGCGAGGGAGTACTGTGGCTGGTCATGAAGCAGCCGGCTCAGGTTTCGCAGGACCAGATCAACATCTTCAGCCGCCTGTACAAGAACAACGCCCGCCCGATCCAGCCGGCCTCCGGCCGCCTGATCAAGGAAGGTCGTTGACCGTCCATTCAGGACGATGGTAAGTTAATGACCAATCGGTCATTAACTTACCCATGCCCATACTCCCTACCCCGCGCAAACGCCGCAAGGAAGCTCGCCCATCCGAGTTGCTGGCGGCCGCCATCGAGGCCTTCGTCGAAAAAGGCTATGCCGCAGCGCGCCTCGAAGATGTGGCAGCACGCGCCGGCGTTTCCAAGGGTACGCTCTACCTCTATTACGAGAACAAGGAAGCGTTGTTCAAGGCAGTGATTCAGGAAGGCATCATTCCGGTCATCGCCGAAAACGAACTGATCGCCGCTCAACATACCGGCAGCAGCTTCGATCTTCTGGAAAAACTGCTCGACAACTGGTGGGCCAAGATCGGCCAGACCAATCTGGCCGGCATTCCCAAGCTGATCATGTCGGAGGCAGGCAATTTCCCCGAACTCGCCCGCTACTACCACGACAACGTGATCAGCCGCGGCCGCACCCTGGTTGGCGCCGCCCTCCATCGCGGCATAGCGAGCGGCGAGTTTCGGCAACTCGATGTGGAAACTGCCATCGACGTCATCATCGCCCCCGTGTTGATGTTGCTGATCTGGCGCTTCTCGCTGGCAAACTGTCTGTCGCAGAGCGCCGACCCCCGTGCTTATCTCGACATTCACATCCGTCTGTTGAAGCAGGGATTGAAAGCGATGCCCGAGGAGAGTCAGGTATAATTTAGCTTTGTCGGAACTTGTATATTAGCTTGTGCTAATATTATGCCTGCGGAGACCCACATGAATATCGAGCAAGCCCGCTTCAACATGATCGAACAGCAGATCCGGCCCTGGGAAGTTCTGGATCCGCAGGTTCTCGACCTGCTTTTCGTCGTCAAGCGCGAAGACTTCACCCCGCCCGCCTATCGCAACCTCGCCTTCGCCGATATGGAAATCCCGCTCGGCCAGGGCCAGGCAATGCTCGCCCCGAAGATGGAAGCCAAGCTGCTGCAGGAACTGGTCATCAAGAAGACCGACAAGGTTCTCGAGATCGGTACCGGTAGCGGCTACATGGCTGCCCTGCTGGCCAGCCGTGCCGAGCATGTGGTCACCGTCGAAAGCCGTCCCGAACTGGCCAGCTTCGCTACCGCCAATCTGGAACGCGCCGGCATCAGCAACGTCACCGTCGAAGTCGGCGATGGCTCGAACGGCTGGTCGCAGCGTGGCCCTTACGACGCCATCGTCGTTTCCGGCTCCGTTCCCGCCGTTCCGGAAGCCCTGCTCAAGCAACTGCGCGTCGGTGGCCGCATGGCTGTCATCGTTGGCGAAGCGCCGGTCATGGAAGCCCAACTGATCACCTGCACCGCCGACGGCGTTTACAACACGGTGAACCTGTTCGAGACCGTAGCTCCGGCACTCGACGGCTTTGCCGCCAAGGAAAATTTCACTTTCTGATGAAACAGGTACTCGCGCACCAACTCGCCGACTGGCTGGCCGACACAAACCGGCCCAACCCCATCCTGCTGGACGTGCGCGAGCCTTGGGAAATTGAACTCTGCCAGATCACAGGTTCGCAATGCATCCCCATGCACCTGGTGCCGATGCAATGCGAGGACCTTGATCCGGAGCAGGAGATCGTGGTCATCTGTCATCATGGCGGCCGCAGCATGCAGGTCGCCATGTTCCTTGAACGCAAGGGTTATACGAACGTCTTCAACCTGATGGGCGGCGTCGACGCCTGGGCTGGCGAAGTCGACCCGACCATGCGTCGTTACTAGAGGAAAGCATGAAGAAACTGGCCTGGCTGATCGCCGCTCCGCTACTCTCGTCCCCGCTCTACGCCGCCGACCTGATGCAGGTCTACCGCGACGCGCAGGACAACGACCCGACCTTCGCCGCCGCCCGCGCCACGCTCGATGCCGGACGCGAAAAGCAGCCGCAAGGCCGTGCCGGTTTGTTGCCCAGCCTGACGCTGTCCGGCAACACGACCTGGAACGAGAACGAAATCTCAACCCACAACGGCCCGACCATCGCCCGACCGAACTACAACTCCAACGGCTATCAGCTGACCCTGTCGCAACCGCTGTTCCGCTGGCAGAACTGGGTCGGTTATGACCAATCCAAAATTCAAGTGGCGCAAGCGGAAGCGAACTTTGCCCAAGCCAAGCAGGACCTGATCCTGCGCGTCGCCCAGGCCTATTTCGACGTACTTAACGCCGACGAAAGCCTGACCGCCGTTCGCGCCAACAAGCAGGCCATCTCGCAGCAACTCGAATTGGCCAAGAAGAGCTTCGAAGTCGGTACGGCAACCATCACCGACACACACGAAGCCCAGGCCCGCTTCGATCTTGCCTCCGCCCAGGAAATCGCCGCGGAAAGCGACCTGGAGGTCAAGAAACGGACACTGCAGGCCATCGTCGGCAAGGAAGCCGGCGCCCTGGCCATACTGCGCAAAGGCGCCGAGCTCTCCCCGCCCAGCCCGAACAACATGAACGACTGGGTTGGCGCCGCGGAAAAGGACAGCCTGTCGGTACAGGTTCAACAGGCCAATGCCGACATCGCTGCACGCGAAGTCGACAAGCAACGCGCCGGCCATTACCCAACGGTCGACGCCGTCGCCAACTATGGCTATGCCAAGTCCTACAACAGCCTGTCCGGCACCAGCATCGACACCGATTACCGCAACGCCGGCCTGCAGGTCAGCATTCCGCTCTTCGCAGGCGGCCTGACCGTTTCCAAGCAGCGCGAAGCCACGGCCAACCGCTATGCCGCCGAATCCGGCCTTGAGGCCGCCAAGCGCAGCGCCGCCCTGGCTGCCCGCCAGTACTACCTGGGTGTCGCCAATGGCCTGGCGCAGGTCAAGGCGCTGAAGGCCGCCCTGGTTTCGTCGCAATCGGCCTTGGAATCGAACAAACTGGGCTACGAAGTCGGCGTGCGTATCAACATTGACGTCCTGAACGCCGAGAATCAGGTCTATGTCACTCGGCGCGATCTGGCCAAGGCCACTTTCGACACCCTGATGGCCCAACTACGACTGAAGGCCGCCGTCGGCGCACTGTCCGAAGACGACGTGGCGCAGATCAACGCGCTGCTCGACCCAACCAATCTGCGATAAGACCCAGCAGGCGCTCGGCCGCACCGCGGTGGGCGCCGGCGAAATTCGCCGTCGCGGTGCGCATTTCCGCCAATTCGTTTTTTGCCGAAAACAGCCGGTGCACCGCAGCAGCGAGTTCCGTGGCATCCGCCACCCGCAGTGCCGCTCCCGCCTCGATGGCATCACGCGTCGCCTGCAGGAAATTGAAGGTATGCGGGCCAACCAGCACCGGGCAGCCGCAAGCGGCCGCTTCAATCAGGTTCTGCCCGCCCAGCGGCAACAGGCTGCCGCCGATGAAGGCCAGATCGGCCAGCGAATAGTAGGCCACCATTTCACCCATGCTGTCGCCGAGCCAGACCTGGGTTTCGGCCGTCGGCAGGCCTTCGCTGCGGCGAACGAAGGGCTGGTCGCGCTTTGCCAGCAACTCTGCCACTTCGTCGAAACGCTGCGGATGACGCGGCACCAACACCAGCAAGGCATCCGGCCGGGCGACCTTGGCCCAGGCGTCGAGCACCAGCGGCTCCTCGCCTTCGCGTGTGCTGGCGGCTAGCCAAACCTGGCGCTGACCGATGGCCTCGCGCCACGATTGCCCCAGCGCAATTTTTTCTGCTGGCGGCGTCACATCGAATTTCAGGTTGCCGCAAACCGCGACCCTTGATGCGCCCAACGCACCGATGCGCTCTCCATCCCCGGCAGTCTGCGCGGCAACGCCGATCAAGCTGGCGAAGGCCGGCCGCACCAGCGCGCCGAATCGGCCGTAACCACGCGCCGAACGCTCGGACAGCCGAGCGTTAGCCAGCACCACAGGGATGGCACGCTGCTTGGCGGCAGCCAGCAGGTTGGGCCAGATTTCAGTTTCCATCAGCACGCCGAATGCCGGACGGAAGTGCGCGAGAAAACGGGCCGTTGCACCCGGATAGTCGTAAGGCAGATAGGCCTGAATCACGCGCTCGCCATAGACGCTGTGTCCGGCCTCACGCCCGGTCGGCGTCATGCAGGTGAGCAGGATGCGATGATCCGGCCAGCGCGCCAGCAGCCCTTCGATCAAGGGCTGGGCGGCGCGCGTTTCCCCGACCGAAACGGCATGCACCCAGATCAGTTTGCCCGGCACTTGCCCGGAATAGAAACCGTAACGCTCGCCGAGATTGCGCAGATATTCCGGCTGCTTGCGGCCGCGCCACAGCAGGCGCAGCCAGATCAATGGCGTGATCGCGTAAAGCAGCAGGCAGTAGCCAAGGCGCGCCATCACAGCCCCGCCAGCAACTCGGAGAGCACCGAGGCGACGGCCGGCACCTGCGCTTTGCCACCGAGATTGCGGTGGTAGCCTGCGCCATAAACGCCGGTCAATCCCGGCTCAGTGGCCGTGTAGATAGCCACCGTCGGCGTTTTGACGGCAACGGCAAGATGGGTCAGGCCGGTATCGACGCCGACCGCACCGCACGCGCCAGCCAGCAGGCTGGCCAGTTCGTCGATGCGCATGGGTGGCGCGGCGACGGCGCCAGGGATTTGCCCAGCCAGGCGCGCGGCCCGCTCGCGTTCGACCGCGCTGCCGCCGGGCAGGACGCAGGTCAGCCCGTGTACGGCCAGTTGTTTGCCCAAAGCCACCCAATGATCTTCCGGCCAGAGTTTGTCGTCGCGGCTGGTCGCCGTCAGCAGCACGAGGTAGGGCTTCGTCGGCAACCAGGCGAACGCACCCGCGGGAACCGTAATGCCGTAATCGACCGCCGCGTCGAGGGAATAGCCCAAGGCGGCAGCTGCCAGGAGACGATTGCGCTCAACGGCGTGCACCGCCTTGTCCACGCTGAAATGGCGATCATAGAAACGCGCCGCCAACGGCTCCCGTGCCGAATCGGCGGCATAACCGGCCAGCGGCCCACGCGCCTGACGGGCGATCAGGGCGCTTTTGGCCAAGCCCTGAGTATCGAGCACCAGATGGTAGCCGCACTGTCGGACTGCCTGACGAAATGCGCTGACCTCCCGCCAGGTCGCCGCCTGCAATAGCTTCTTGCGCCAGCGCCGTACCGCCACCGGAATCACCTGACCAACGCCAGGATGCAACCTGGGGATCGCCGCAAAGCTCTCCTCGACACACCAATCGATCTTCGCCTCGGGATAGTGACGAAGAATGTCGGTGACGATGGGCAAGTTGTGGATCACATCGCCGAGCGAGGAAGTTTTAACGAGCAGGAGACGCATCGGCGATGTGTAGTGTTGCGCCCTTGTCGGCGCATTTAAAATTGAAGGATTTTGGGTCAGGGCAAGGCGCGAACCACAGCGATACCCCTTGGTATCGCGCGGATTCGCAACGCAGCCATGGCCCGAAAGACGAGATTTTAAGTGTCGATGAGGGTGCGACACTACACTAGAATATCGGCTTTCAAAGACGCGATTATAAATGTCCGCACCGCGCCCAGCCCTCTCTGTCGTCATCATCACGCTCAACGCCTCGAGCCAGCTGGAGGCCTGCCTGCAAAGCGCCGCTTTCGCGGACGAGATTCTGGTGGTCGATTCGGGCAGCACGGACGGCACGATTGCGCTGTCCGAACGCTATGGCGCTCGCGTCATCCAGCAGGACTGGCTCGGTTTTGGCCCGCAGAAACAATTCGCCGTCGAAGCCGCCAAGCACGACTGGGTGCTCTGCCTCGATGCCGACGAGCGCGTTTCCCCCGAACTGCGCGCCAGTCTGGAAAATGCCCTGAAAGCGCCGTGCACCACAGCATTCCGCTTTGCCCGCTGCAATCGCTTCCTTGGCCGCTACCTGAAGCATGGGGAAGGCTACCCGGACTGGTCACTCCGTCTGTTCGACCGCCGCCAGGCGCGCTGGTCGGACGATGCCGTGCATGAGAAGGTTTTGACCCAGGCTGAAGTCGGCACGCTGGATGGCGACCTGTTACACGACTCCGCCGAGTCCCTGGCCAGCTATCTGACCAAGCAGAACCGCTACACCAGCCTCGCCGCCGAAATGGCACTGGCCGCCGGCAAACGCGCCAGCTTTGGCCGTATCGCCCTCAGCCCGCTGGTCCGCTTCATCAAGTTTTACATCGTTCGCCAAGGCTTTCGCGACGGCCTGCCCGGCTTCATCCATATCGCCATTGGCTGTTTTAATAGCTTCAGCAAGTACGCCAAGATGCTGGAACGGCAGAAAGCCGATGCCGCTGCGGTAAAATCGGCACCTTGAACCCACTCTCCAGCGCAGGACTCCCCGCATGAAGATTCTCGTCACCGGCGCCGCCGGCTTTATTGGCATGACCACGACCCTGCGCCTGCTGGCGCGCGGCGACGAAGTGGTCGGCCTGGACAACCTGAACGACTACTACGAGGTTTCGCTCAAGGAAAACCGCCTGGCCCGCCTGACGCCCCATGCCAACTTCCGCTTCGTCAAACTCGACGTCGCTGACCGCGCCGGCATGGAGCAACTGTTTGCCGCCGAGAAATTCGACAAGGTGATCCACCTCGCCGCCCAGGCCGGCGTCCGCTACTCGATTCAGAATCCGCACGCCTACGTCGATAGCAATCTGGTTGGCTTCATCAACATCCTCGAAGGCTGCCGCCATAATCAGGTGAAGCATCTGGTCTATGCCTCCAGCTCCAGCGTCTATGGCGGCAACACCAAGATGCCTTTCTCCGAGCACGACAGCGTCGATCACCCGGTCAGCCTGTACGCAGCCACCAAGAAGGCCAACGAGTTGATGGCGCACACCTACAGCCACCTGTACGGACTGCCGACCACCGGCCTGCGCTTTTTCACTGTCTATGGCCCGTGGGGCCGCCCGGACATGGCGCTCTTCCTGTTCACCAAGGCCATCCTCGAAGGTCGGCCGATCGACGTGTTCAACCACGGCAACATGAAGCGCGACTTCACCTACGTGGACGATATCGTCGAAGGCGTCATCCGCCTGATGGACAAGGATGCAGCCCCCAACCCCGGCTACGACCCGATTGCCGCCGACCCGGCGACCAGCAATGTGCCTTACCGCGTTTTCAACATCGGGAACCACGACCCGGTGCCGCTGCTCGACTTTATCGGTGCCATCGAACAGGCGCTCGGCCAAACCGCCGAAAAGCGCCTGCTGCCGATGCAGGATGGCGACGTGCCGGCCACCTACGCCGACACCGCACTGCTCGACGATTGGGTCGGTTTCGCCCCGGCCACCCCCATCACCGAAGGCGTCGCCCGCTTCGTCGCCTGGTATCGCGATTACTACAAGGTTTAAGGACTGATCATGTGCGGCATCGTCGCGGCAGCAGCCGGCAGCAACATCGTTCCCGTCCTCGTCGAGGGCCTGAAGAAACTGGAATACCGTGGCTATGACTCCGCCGGCCTGGCGGTGATCGGTAGCGATGCCATCGAGCGGGTGCGCTCGGTCGGGCGCGTTGCCGAACTCGAAAGCTCGTCGGCCAACACCCAGGCCACGACCGGCATCGCCCATACCCGCTGGGCAACGCACGGTGTGCCGTGCGAGCGCAACGCCCACCCGCACATTTCCGGCAGCATCGCCGTCGTCCATAACGGCATCATCGAGAACTACGAAAGCCTGCGCGTCGAACTGAGCGCCCAAGGCTATGTCTTTACCTCGGATACCGACACCGAAAGCATCGCCCACCTGATCGAAGCGACGCTGAAAAGCGAATCCGACCTGTTCACTGCCGTCCGCCTAGCCTGCACCCGCCTGGTCGGCGCCTTCGCCATTGCCGTCATCGACCAGCGCCAGCCGAACAAGGTCGTCGTCGCCCGCGAAGGCTCGCCGCTGCTGCTCGGCGTTTCCGACACCGGCAACTACGCCGCTTCCGATGCCTCGGCCCTGCTCCAGGTCACGCGCAACATGGTCTATCTGGAAAACGGCGACATCGCGGAACTGACGCCCGCCGCCGTCCGCATCGCCCGCCTCGACGGCACACCGGTCGAGCGCCCGGTGCATGTCTCGCAGCTGTCTGCCGCCGCCGTCGAACTCGGCAATTACCGCCACTACATGCAGAAGGAAATCTTCGAACAACCGGAAGCCCTGGCCAACACGCTGGAAATCGTTGGCGGCAGCAAGAGCATCCAGCCCGGCATTTTTGGCGCAGAAGCCGGCAGTTTGCTCGACGATGTCGACTCGATTCTGATTCTTGCCTGCGGCACCAGCAGCCACTCCGGCTATACCGCCCGCTACTGGCTCGAAGCCATTGCCGGCGTGCCGTGCAATGTCGAGATTGCCAGCGAGTACCGCTATCGCACCTCGGTACCCAATCCGCGTCAGTTGATTGTCGCCATCTCGCAGTCCGGCGAAACAGCCGACACCCTGGCCGCCCTGCGGCATGCCAAGTCACTTGGCCAGACCAAAACGCTGGCCATCTGCAACGTGCCGGAATCGGCCATCGTCCGCGAATGCGCCCTGCGCTTCATCACCCGCGCCGGCCCGGAAATCGGCGTCGCCTCGACCAAGGCCTTCACTACCCAGTTGGCCGCCCTCTTCCTGCTCACCCTGGTCATGGCCAAGGTCAAGAACCGGCTGAGCGGCGAACAGGAGCAAAAATACATCGAGCAACTGCGCCACCTGCCGGTTGCGGTGCACAAGGTCCTGAGCCTGGAAAACGATATCGAAGCCTGGGCCAAACAGTTCGCCGACAAGCAGCATGCGCTCTTCCTTGGGCGCGGCCGCCACTACCCGATCGCCCTCGAAGGCGCGTTGAAGCTCAAGGAAATCTCCTATATCCACGCCGAAGCCTACCCGGCCGGCGAACTGAAGCACGGCCCGCTCGCCCTGGTCGATGCCAACATGCCGGTCATCTCGGTGGCACCGAACGACGACCTGCTGGAAAAGCTCAAATCCAACCTGCAGGAAGTCCGTGCCCGCGGCGGCGAGCTCTACGTCTTCGCCGATGCCGATTCGGAGATCCCTGCCTCGGAAGGCGTCCATATCCTGCGCCTGCCGGAACACTACGGCCAGCTGTCGCCCATCCTGCACGTCATCCCGCTGCAACTGCTGTCCTACCACGCCGCCCTGGTCAAAGGCACTGACGTGGACAAACCGCGTAACCTAGCCAAGTCGGTAACCGTCGAGTAAATGTCCACCTACGCGATCGGCGACATCCAGGGCTGCTACGACTCGCTGGAGCGCCTGCTAGCGCTGTGCGCCTTCGATCCGGTACAGGACAAGCTCTGGCTGGTCGGTGATCTGGTCAATCGCGGTCCCAAGTCGCTGGAGACCTTGCGCCTGATCAAGTCGCTAGGCGATGCCGCCATCACGGTCCTGGGCAATCACGATCTCTACCTGCTGATGGTGGCCGAAGGCGGCGCCAAATTTCGCGGCAAGGACGACACGCTGCAGGCCATCTTCGACGCGCCGGATTGCGCCGAATTGCTCGACTGGCTGCGCCATCAACCACTCTGCCACACCGAGGGCAACTTCTGCCTCGTGCACGCCGGCCTGCTGCCGCAATGGACGGCAGCCCGCGCCCGTGAACTGGCGCGCGAAGTCGAAGCTGCGTTGCGAGGCCCCGCCTTCAAGGAGTTCGTCCTGAACCTGTGGGGCAGCGAACCGGCTGGATGGTCGGACGAATTGACCGGCTGGCCGCGTCTGCGGGTCATCGTCAATGCCATGACCCGCATGCGCTTCTGTACACCGGAAGGTGTCATGGAATTCCACACCAAGGGCGAAACGACCAACGCGCCGGATGGGCATCTTCCCTGGTTCGAACTACCCAATCGCGCCCACGCCGACAGCGTGCTGGTGACCGGCCACTGGTCCGCGCTTGGCCTGAAGATTACACCGAATCTGCTGGCGCTTGACTCTGGCTGCCTATGGGGCGGCCATCTGACGGCATTGCGCCTGGAAGACCGGCAGGTGTTTCAGGTGGATTGCTCGCCAGGGGAAGCCCAGCCGCTAATGCGATAGCTTCGCGTGCCTCGGCGGCAACCTGACGGCGATCTTCGCCGTTCAGCCCACGCAGCGGCGTGGTCACCAGGCGGGCGATGATGCGTTTGCGGCCAACGATAGCCGACGTGCATTCACCCAAGGAAATATCGCCGTCGTAACGTGGTGCCAGACTGCGTGCCCCGTCCAGCTCCCAATACGAAATCGCTGCCGGCAACACCGGCCGCCCGGCGGCCAGGGCCGGCTGGATCAGCGCCGCATGAAAATGAAGCAGGCTGCGCCCGTCGGTTGTCGTGCCCTCGGGAAATACCGCCACGTACTTGCCCTGATCGAGGATATTCGCCACCTGTTCGTTGATGATGCGAGCGTGTCCGCGACTGCCGCGGCGCAGGAAGACCGTATCGTTCTTGGCCGCCAGCCAGCCGATCACCGGCCAGCGCCGAACCTCTTCTTTTGATACGAAGGCCGACGGCAGGGCAGCATTGATGACGAAGATGTCGATCCACGAGATGTGGTTGGCGATCAGCAGCGCGCCTGGAACGGCGTGGCTGAGATCGGCTTCAACCTCGACGCCAAGCGCATCGAGCAAGGCCAGCGACCAGCTTTGCTTGAGCAGCAGACGACGACGGTCGCCGCAGATGCGGAAGACGGTCAACGCGACAATGGCCCCACCGAGAATCAGCAGGGCCATCCGGAAATATCGAAAGGCGCGGAGCGCCGGATGGGTCGTACTCAGTCTGCTTGCCCCAGATAATGCTTGGCGTAGCGGCCGCTGACCTTGGCCATTGGCATCAGGATGGGCAGGTCGGCGGTGTTGAAATCGGGATCCCACGCCGGTTCACCGCAGATCCAGGCCCCGGCGCGCAGGTAACCCTTGATCAGCGGCGGCACTTCGGCCGGACGATCCTGCTGCAAGGCCGCCAGCGGCAGCGGGCAGCGCGGAAAGACGCGATACTCCTGCGGCCCCAGATGGTCGGCAGCGAGTCGATTATACAGACTGGCCGCAGCGTGGCCGCCATCGGCCATGCTGATCGAGGCACAGCCCATCAAGTAATCGTAACCATGCTCGGTCATGAATTGCGCCAAACCCGACCACAACAGTGAAATGGTCGCACCGGTACGGTAATCGGGATGAACGCAGGAACGGCCAATCTCGACCAGACGGGTACGTAGGTGCTGCAGACGGGTCAGATCGAATTCGTTCTCGGAGTAGTAGCCGATCTGTCGGGCATTTTCCGGCGTCAGAATCCGATAGGTGCCGACGATTTCGCCGCTATTGGCATCGCGCACCACCAGATGTTCGCAGAACGGGTCATAGATGTCGTGATCGACGCCCGGCGTACGGCTGGGCAGGTTTGCCCCCATCTCGCCGGCAAAGACGCGGTAGCGCAGGCGCTGCGCTTCGAGGATGTCGGCCTGGGTCTTGGCGAAGCCGACGGTCAGGCGCTTTTTCTCCGGCCGCCCTTGTGCGACCGCCTTGTTCAGGATTTCCATATCGTTCTCCATGTATTCATGGGGAACGAGTCTGGGGCAGGCGTGTTACATACGCTTTGCCCCAGAGTTACAAGGAGATTTCAATTACCAGGGCAGCGAGCCGAAAGCCTTGCGGTAGCGCTCGCCGATTTCCTCGCGGCTCGGCTGGTGGTTCTGGCCGCCGCGATGGGCGATCTTGATCGAACCCATGACCGCTGCCAGGCGGCCGGTCGTCGGCCAATCGAAGCCGTTGGCGATACCGTAGAGCAGGCCGGAACGGTATGCGTCGCCACAGCCGGTCGGGTCGACGATGGCATCGGCTTCGACGCAGGGAATGCTGTGCTTCTGGCCGTCGGCATAGATTTCCGAGCCCTCGCCGCCGCGCGTGACGATCAGCGCCTTGACCAGACCCGCCAGTTGTTCCAGCGAGCGCCCGGTGCGGTCGCACAGCAGCTTGGCTTCGTAATCGTTGAAGCAGGCAAAGTCGGCCAGCTCCATGAAGTCGAGCAGTTCGTCGCCGTTGAACATCGGCATACCCTGGCCCGGATCGAAGATGAACGGAACACCGGCCGCGGCGAAATCGCGCGCGTGCTGCTGCATGCCTTCGCGGCCGTCCGGCGCGACGATACCGAGCTTGGCGCCGGCCTGTTCGACCTTGTTCAGGTGCGAGAAACTCATTGCGCCCGGATGGAAGGCGGTGATCTGGTTATCGTCGAGATCGGTGGTGATGAAGGCCTGCGCGGTAAAGCTGCCCGGCACCTGGCGCACATGCTTGCGCGACAGCCCGAGCTTGTCGAGGCGATCCAGATACGGCACGGCATCGTCGCCGACGGTGGCCATGATGGCTGGCTCGCCGCCAAGCAGCATCAGGTTGTAGGCGATGTTGCCGGCGCAACCGCCGAACTCGCGGCGCATTTCCGGCACCAGGAAGGCGACGTTCAGGATATGAATCTGTTCCGGCAGGATGTGGTTCTTGAAGCGGTCCGGAAAGACCATGATGTTGTCGAAGGCCAGGGAGCCGCAGATGAGCGTCGTCATGTCGAATCAGGGATAGAAAATGTAAAGTCGGTAGCCGACGGCGCCGAGGTCCTTGGCGTCGATCCACAAGCGGACCGCGACCTCGCCGTTGGCCGGGAAGAAATCCTGTGCCGTACCCGGCGGCAGGTAGTGGGCGGCATACATGACGCGACGGGCGACGACATTGTCGTTGGTATCGGTGAGCGTCAGTTCCAGCGTGGGCCAGGCCTGGGCATAACGCGCCCGGTTGCGCAGAGTGGCCTGCAGCACGAACAGATTGCGCCCATTGTCGTACTGCAGGTCGGAACTCTCGATGACGACGAGGTCGGCCTCGCGCGGTAAGGGAATCTCGATGTCCGCCATCTCGTATAGCGCGGCCATCGCCGGCATGCGCAAGACCACCTGAGTGCGGTAGTGATAGAGCAGTTGTACAACCAGGCCCAGCACGAGCAACAGGGCGAACAGGACATACAACCAGGTCGGACGCTTGGCGGACTCCTCCACAAAGCCGCCCGTACCATCCGATGCCAAGGCACCGGCTGCCCAGCGGTTGTAGGCCGCAGGATCGTTCAGTTCCCGTACAGACACCAGGCCAGCTTCGCGGGCGGCCTGGGTACTCACTTCGGGTGTTTCCTCGACGGCCTCATCGAAGGGCTCGGCCGGCGGCAGCGTGATTTCTTCGACTTCCTGCGGCGGTATCGCCAACAAGGTCTCGTCGAAATTTGCCGTTTTTTCCTCGTGCACCGCAGCAGTCGGTGCTTCTGGTACTTCTAATGCCTCGACCGGCGGTTCGATCATCGACGGCATGGGGACGACCGTATCCAGTGCATCCTCGAGGGCCTGAGCGACAATCGTCGCATCAGCATCGAGCGAAGGATGAGCGGACACAGGTTCGCTCACCGACGCTGGCGCTGTTTCGACATGCAGCTCCGATGCCTGCTGGACAAGCTGAGCATCCTGGACGGTTTCTGGCGAGTCGGCGCCAGCATCACTCAACAGGTGATCAAAAGCATTGAACACCTGCTGGCACTGGCCGCAACGGACCTTGCCGGCCTTTAAACGCAACTGCCCGGAAGTGACACGGAATATCGTGCCACAAGCCGGGCAACGCGTACGCATCAGGGCTTGACTCCGCTCAGACATACCCAGTCCTCGCGCACGTCGGCCACCTGCAGCGGCAGCCACTGACGATAGATAGCGATGATTTCGTCGGCCTGCTCGCGCAGGATGCCAGAGAGGGCCAAACGGCCACCCGAGCGGACATGGGCGCAGATCGCCGGCGCCAGCACGCGCAACGGGTTCGACAGAATGTTGGCAACCACCAGATCGTACTCGCCGGCTACCGGTTCGGCTGAATCGGCAAATTGGGCGACCACGCCGTTACGTTCGGCATTGGCCTGCGCCGCGGTGACCGCTTGCAGGTCGATATCCACACCAGCCACCCGGGCCGCCCCCAGCTTGGCGCCGGCAATAGCCAAAATGCCGGAGCCGCAGCCGTAATCGAGCAGGCTGACGCCCGGCGTAACCGTCTTTTCCAGCCATTCCAGACAGAGACGGGTCGTCGGATGCGAGCCGGTACCGAACGCCATGCCGGGATCGAGAATCAGGTTGATCGCTGCGGGATCGGGAGTTTCATGCCAGGACGGCACGATCCACAAGCGACCGGACACGCGGATCGGGTCGAATTGCGACTGGGTCAGTTGCACCCAGTTCTGCTCTTCGAGCGGCTCGACGGTGAATTCAGGCGCTGCATCGAGGCCGATCTGGCTGGCAACGTCGGCCAACATGGCGGCAACATCGGCATCCGGCTCGAACATGGCGACGATGCGCGAATGCTCCCAGGCCGGTTTGGTTTCCAGGCCGGGTTCGCCGAATTGCGGCTGCTCGTCCGGCGTACCGGCATCGGCATCCTCGATGCTGGCCGACAGTGCGCCCGCTTCGAGCAGGGCATCGCAGAATTCCTCAGCGTGCCCGGCATCGGACAGGAAACAGACGTTCTGCCAGGTCATGCTTACTGCTTGACCTCGTTCTTCGCCGCCAGCTTGTGCTCCAGATAGTGAATGCTGGTACCGCCTTCGACGAAGCGGGCATCCTGCATCAATTCCTGGTGCAGCGGGATGTTGGTCTTGATGCCCTGCACGGTCATTTCAGACAAGGCGATGCGCATGCGGCGAATAGCCTGCTCGCGGGTATCGCCATAGGCAATGACCTTGGCGACCATCGAGTCGTAATGCGGCGGCACGGTGTAACCCTGGTAGATGTGCGAATCGACACGGATACCGGGGCCGCCGGGCGGGTGATAGAACTCGATCTTGCCGGGAGATGGCACGAACGTGAAGGGATCTTCGGCGTTGATGCGGCACTCGATGGAATGACCACGGAACACGATGTCCTTCTGGCGATAGCGCAGCTTCTCGCCAAAGGCGACACGAATCTGCTCCTGCACGATATCGACACCAGTAATCAACTCGGTTACCGGATGCTCGACCTGCACGCGGGTATTCATCTCGATGAAGTAGAACTCGCCGTTCTCGTACAGGAACTCGAAAGTACCCGCACCGCGGTAACCGATCTTACGGCAGGCATCGGCACAACGCTCGCCGATACGGCTGATCAGGCGGGCCGGAATGTGTGGTGCCGGCGCTTCCTCGATCACCTTCTGGTGACGGCGCTGCATGGAGCAATCGCGCTCGCCGAGATAGATGGCATTGCCGTGCTGGTCGGCCATCACCTGGATTTCCACGTGACGCGGGTTTTCCAGGAATTTTTCCATGTATACCGTGGGATTGCCGAATGCAGTCTGCGCTTCCTGGCGGGTCATCTGCACGGCATTCACCAGCGCAGCTTCGGTATGCACGACGCGCATCCCGCGGCCACCGCCGCCGCCCGCTGCCTTGATGATCACCGGATAGCCGATGGCACGGGCAATCTTGACGATTTCCTTGGGGTCGTCTTCCGGCAGAGCACCGTCGGAGCCCGGCACGCAGGGCACGCCGGCGGCCTTCATGGCGTCCTTGGCCGACACCTTGTCGCCCATCAGGCGGATGGTATCAGCGCGCGGCCCAATGAAGACGAAGCCGGACGACTCGACGCGCTCAGCGAAATCGGCGTTTTCGGACAGGAAGCCGTAGCCTGGGTGAATGGCCTGGGCATCGGTCACTTCGGCGGCCGAAATGATGGCAGGCACATTCAGATAGCTCAGTGCCGACGAAGCGGGACCAATACAGACCGACTCGTCGGCCAGCTTGACGTATTTGGCATCGCGGTCAGCCTCAGAGTGCACGACCACGGTCTTGATGCCCAGTTCGCGGCAGGCACGCTGCACACGCAGAGCAATTTCGCCGCGATTGGCGATGAGAACTTTTTCAAACATGACGGGAAACTCAGCCGATCACGAACAGCGGCTCGCCGAACTCGACCGGTTCGCCATTTTCCAGCAGGATCGCCTTGACCACGCCATCGGCGTCAGATTCGATTTCGTTCAGGAGCTTCATGGCTTCGATGATGCACAGCGTATCGCCCTTCTTGACGGTGCTGCCGATCTGCACAAAAGCCTCAGCACCTGGCGACGGAGCGCGATAGAAGGTACCGACCATCGGTGCCTTGACCACGTGACCGGCCGGCAGATCGTCTTCGTCGTCCAGATCGACCGACGAAGCTGCGGCCGGAGCGCCACCCGCCATCGGCATGGCAGCCGGCATGGCGTACTGCTGCATCGGGGCCATCACGCCGCCGACATGCTTGGCGATGCGCACTTTCTCTTCGCCCTCGGTCACTTCCAGTTCCGAGATACCGGATTCCTGAACGAGATCGATCAGTTTCTTGAGTTTACGCAGGTCCATGGATACTCCTTCCAAATCTAATGGGCGCCCCGCAGGGCACCGGAAAGCCGACCGTAGTCGGACTAGTCGATATTAAGCTGGTTAAGCAGGTACTCCAGGGCCAGAAGATAGCCCTGATGACCCAGGCCGCAGATGACGCCGATGGCCAGGTCGGAGAAATAAGAGTGATGCCGGAAAGACTCGCGGGCATGCACATTCGACAAATGCACTTCGACGAAGGGAATCGCCACCCCGGCCAGCGCATCGCGCAAGGCCACGCTGGTATGCGTGTAGGCCGCCGGATTGATGATGATGGCGCGCACCCCCTGTTCGCGAGCGGCATGAATGCGCTCGATCAGTGCACCCTCGTGGTTGCTCTGGAAGGTTTCCAAGTCGACACCGGCACTCTCAGCCATGCGGGCCAGCGCCATATTGATGTCGGACAGGGTCACGCTGCCATAGTGTTCCGGCTCGCGGGTGCCAAGCAGGTTCAGATTCGGCCCGTGAATCACCAGGAAACGGGCTTTTTCGACCAGCTTGGAAGCTGTTTTTCGCTTCGTCATAGCTGCAAGTTTGCCGCAATTCGCAGCAACTTGTCCAGCCTTACTCCGAAAGTAAGGCCTGTAGCGCCTCGGCGCGAACGCGTTCGCGCGGACGTCCGTCGCGGTATTTTAGTGACACACGCTCAAGATGCGGCGGCATGATCACCAGATTGGCATCCGCCGTGTCGGTTTCCATGACCAGAACGGCCTCGACCCGCTCATTACGTGGCTCGACGTGCTCCACATCGATGCCGCGATTTAGCAGGAATATTTCGACCTCTTTGGCGCTGTCGGCGAACAAAAGGATATCGATGGTCGAGTGCTCGCCCGCCGTTCCATCCAGCACCGAACCGGTCAGGTAGGGATTGAACGGCGCCAGCAGCTCCATCACCTCGAGTGCCGTATGGCGCAAGGCGTCGAGCATTTCCTCGTGGTCCTCACCCTGATAAAGACTGCGATATGCCCGTAGCTCCGCTTCGACTTCAGCGTTATCAGGAAAAGCCGTATGTTCCGGCAAACCCAATTGGCGAGCCGCCTTTTTCTTGGCGAGGTGGTAATCGGTAATTCCGTCCTCGGCCATCAGTCGGGCAGCGGCACTGGCGATGCTGGCCCGGGCACCGGTGCTCGGGCGTAACCTGTCTGGGCGGGGCATGACGTCTCGATCAGGGTAAAATCGCCCCCATTCTAACGGTTCTCTGTGACATGCACATTCATATTCTCGGTATCTGCGGCACCTTCATGGGCGGCATCGCCCAACTCGCCGTCGCCGCAGGCCACAAGGTCACTGGCTGCGACGCCAACGTCTATCCGCCAATGAGCGACCAACTGCGCGGCGCCGGCATCGAGCTGATCGAGGGCTTCGGCGTCGACCAGCTGCAGCTTAATGCCGACACATACGTCATCGGCAACGCCATTTCTCGCGGCAATCCGCTGCTCGAAGAGATTCTCGACCGCGGCCTGCCCTATGTTTCCGGTCCGCAATGGCTGGCCGAGCATGTGCTGCAGGGCCGCTGGGTGCTTGGTGTGGCCGGCACGCACGGCAAGACGACGACCAGCTCAATGCTGGCCTGGATACTCGAAGATGCCAACATCGCGCCGGGCTTCCTGATTGGCGGCGTGCCGCTGAATTTTGGCGTATCGGCCCGTCTCGGCGATACACCATTCTTCGTCATCGAGGCCGACGAATACGACACTGCCTTCTGCGACAAGCGGTCCAAGTTCGTCCATTACCGCCCGCGCACCGTCGTCCTTAACAACCTTGAGTTCGATCACGCCGACATCTTCGCCGATCTCGCGGCTATCGAAACCCAATTCCATCACCTCGTACGCACTTTGCCGCGCAACGGCCTGGTCGTTTCCAACGCCGCCGAAGCCAGCCTGGAGCGTGTGCTGCAACGCGGCTGCTGGACGCCGGTCGAACGCTTCAACGATGCAACGGGTTACCGCACGACGGGCAACGACGCCAGCGGCGAACTGATTCTGTTCGGGCCGCAAGGCGAAATCGGCCGCACCACATGGGCACTGACCGGCGACCACAACCGCGCCAACGCTTGCGCCGCCCTGCTCGCTGCCCGCCATGTCGGCGTGCCTTTCGACAAGGGCCTGGAAGCCCTTTCCCGCTTCGTCAACGTCAAGCGGCGCATGGAAGTTCGCGGCGAAGTCCGTGGGGTCACCGTATACGACGATTTTGCCCACCATCCCACCGCTATCGCCACCACGGTGGCCGGCCTGCGCCGCAAGATCGGTAACGCCCGCATCCTGGCCGTGCTGGAACCACGTTCCAACACCATGAAGCTCGGCACGATGAAAAGCCAATTGCCGGACAGCCTGCGTGAGACCGACCTCGCCTTCTGCTACGCTGCCAATCTGGGCTGGGATGCCCGGGAAGCCTTGGCACCGATGGGCGACAAGGCCACTGTCGAGGACGATCTTGACCGCCTGGTACAACGCATCGTCAGCGGAGCCAAAGCCGGCGACCACATTCTGGTGATGAGCAACGGCGGCTTCGGCGGCATCCACGGCAAGTTGTTGGCTGCCTTGGCACAGTAGTCGTCGCGCCTCAGCCGACTGCTGCGGTGCACTGCCCTAAATGGCCAAAAACCAGGGCGTAAAAAAACCGGCTGGCCGCAAGGCCAAGCCGGTTTTTATTTGGGCTCGCGCCCGGGCGATCAACGCTCCATCGATTCGACCACGGCCAGCGCGGTCATGTTGACCAGGCGACGCACGGTGGCGGTCGAGGTCAGCACATGCACCGGACGGTCGACGCCGAGCAGGATGGGGCCGATAGTGACGCCTTCGCCGCCGGTCATCTTCAGCAGGTTGTAGCTGATGTTGGCGGCGTCAATGTTCGGCATGACCAGCAAATTGGCTTCGCCATTGAGCGGCGTATCCGGGTTGGCTTCGCGGCGCAGTTCTTCGCTCAGCGCAGCGTCGCCGTGCATTTCGCCGTCCACTTCCAGCTCACCGGCCGACATGGCACCGATCAGGCCGGCAGCCACGCCCATCTTGCGGGCCGATTCCGAGCTGCTCGAACCGAAGTTGGAGTGCGATAGCAGCGCCACCTTCGGCTGCAGGCCAAAGCGCTTGACCTGCTCGGCCGCCATCAAGGTCATCTCGGCGATTTCCTGGGCATTCGGGTTTTCGTTCACATGCGTGTCGCAGATGAACAGCGAGCGGCCCGGCAGCATCAGGTAGTTCATGGCGGCCAGCGTATTGACGCCGTGGCGCTTACCGATGATGTTCTGGATGACGCCCAGGTGGTGGCTGTACTGGCCGGTCGTGCCGCAGATCATGCCATCGGCGTAGCCCAGCTTGAGCAGCATGGCGGCGATCACAGTCGGCTTGCGACGCATGCTTTCCTTGGCGATGGCCGGGGTCACACCACGACGGACCATCAGCTTGTGATAGGCCTGCCAGCATTCGCGATAGCGCTCGTCCTGCTCGGGATTAACGACATCGAAATCGACGCCCGGTTTGATGCGCAGCTTGGCCTTTTCCAGGCGGTGTTCGATGATGTCCGGACGGCCGATCAGAATCGGACGGGCAAATTTTTCTTCGATCACGACCTGAACGGCACGCAACACGCGCTCTTCTTCACCTTCCGCGAAGATGATGCGCTTACCCTTGGCCTGGCGTGCTGCCTGGAAGATGGCGCGCATACCGACGCCGGTGTGATAGACAAACTCAGACAGCTTGGCGCGGTAGGCCGCCCAGTCGGTGATCGGACGGGTGGCGACACCGGAATCCATGGCGGCTTGCGCCACGGCCGGCGCAATCTTGACGATCAGGCGCGGATCGAAAGGCTTCGGAATCAGGTATTCCGGGCCGAAGGTCAGGTTGGCGCCCGGGTAGGCCATGGCCACTTCGTCGGTGACTTCGGCCTCGGCCAGTTCGGCGATGGCACGCACGGAGGCCATCTTCATCTCTTCGGTGATGCGGGTGGCGCCGACATCGAGCGCGCCGCGGAAGATGAAGGGGAAGCACAGAACGTTGTTGACCTGGTTCACATAGTCGGAACGGCCGGTCGCGATGATCGCCTCCGGACAGACTTCCTTGACCAGTTCCGGCATGATTTCCGGAGTCGGGTTGGCCAGCGCGAAAATCATCGGCTGAGCAGCCATGGTCTTGACCATTTCCTGCTTGACCACACCGGCGGTCGACAGACCGAGGAAAACATCGGCACCGACCATGGCATCGGCCAGGGTGCGCTTGTCGGTTTCCTGGGCGTAGCGGGCCTTGGTTTCATCCATGCCGCCGGGACGGCCGATGTAGATGACACCCTTGGAGTCGCAAACGGTGATGTTCTCGCGCTTGACGCCGAGATCGCACCACAGGTTCAGACAGGAGATGGCTGCGGCGCCGGCACCCGAGCAGACCACCTTGATTTCGTCGATCTTCTTGTTAACGACCTTCAGGCCATTAAGCATGGCGGCAGCGGAAATGATCGCGGTGCCGTGCTGGTCGTCGTGGAAGACCGGGATATTCATGCGCTCTTTGAGCTTCTGCTCGATGTAGAAGCACTCCGGCGCCTTGATGTCTTCGAGGTTGATACCGCCGAGTGTCGGCTCGAGCGCGGCAACCATGTCGATCAGCTTATCGGGGTCGTTCTCGGCCAGTTCGATGTCGAAGACGTCAATTCCGGCGAACTTCTTGAACAGGCAGCCCTTGCCTTCCATGACCGGCTTGGCGGCCAGCGGGCCGATATTGCCCAGACCGAGTACCGCGGTACCGTTGGTGACGACGCCGACCAGGTTGGCGCGCGAGGTGTACAGCGCAGCCGTTGCTTCGTCCTCGACGATCGCATCACAAGCCGCGGCGACGCCCGGCGAATAGGCCAGCGCCAGATCGCGCTGGTTGGTCAGGCCCTTGGTCGGGCGAACAGCAATCTTGCCCGGCGTGGGCCAGCGATGGTATTCGAGCGCGGCTTCGCGCAAATCCTTTTCCACGGAATCTCCTCGGTTCTCGCTATTGGGGAAAACCCCGTAGATTACTCTAAGTCCACAGGGCCTGGAAGCGTAATTATGAATTATAGAAGCATCTACGTACAATCCGCAGCCCCTAAGGCGCGGCGTACGGCGTCGAACTGACGCCCAGTGTTTGCGCCCCGAGGAGAGGACCTTTTTTTGCCGATTTCAGGCAGTGCACCGCAGCAGTGTCCGGTTGCCCGCTCGAATCGGACACTGGCGCGTTCAACCTCACTCAGTAACGAAAAGTCAGCGTCAGCCGCAAACTGCGCGGTTCGGTCGGGTGCAGATGACGATCGGCGACGTTGGCGCCCTCTCCCGGCAAACGGGATTCGTACCAATACTCGATGTCGTTCATCTTGCTGTCGAACAGGTTGTAGACATCAAGCGCCAACGACAACTGCGACGTATAGCGATAGCCGATGCGCAGATTGGTCAGCGACGAGGCTTTCGAACGCACCGAGTTGTCCTCGACTAGGGGGCGCGGTCCGAAATAGCGCCAGCGCACCGCGCCAAACCATGATCCAATGTGATCAACCGTCATGCCGATGTTCGCCGTCGTCGTCACCGCCCCCGGGATATGGTCACCCTCCGGCGCCGAATCGCGGAAGCGCGCCTGCGACCAATTCAGATCGGCGTCGAAGGCCAGCCAATCGGTCGGTGTATATAGGTTGCTCCACTCGACACCGTGGCGACGCGACGGACGCGAAGCTTCGGTCGTTCCGGCATCGCCGACGAACAACAGTTCGGAAGCGGTCTCCAGCTGCCACAAAGCTGCGGTGGACTGCCATTTTTTGCCGATTTCCGTGCGCAACCCGATCTCCGTGCCGCGCGTCCGAACCAGCGGCTTGACCCGCGCGACCGGATCGCCGCTCGCCGGATCGACGCTGATCGTCGCCCCGCGCGCATCGTTGGAGTGGAAGCCGTGACCGTAGTTTAGATACAGTTCGGTACTCTTCCACGGCCCGAAAATGAGTGACAGCTTCGGCGTCACCATGTGGTCGCTGGCCTGACCGGAATTGGCCGACAGGCTGCTATCGACCGAGAAATCGTAGGCATCGGCACGCAAGCCCTGGACGGAACGGAACCAGTCGGTCCACCGCACCTCATTCTGCCCCCAGAGTCCGACGCTGCGCTGCGTCACGCGATCCTCACGCACCGTCGCGAGCGTTTCCCTGTCCTTGGTCGAATACAGACCGACCGGTCGCAGGCGGTCTACACGGGTTTGCAGACCAAAGGCATTGACCACATCAAGGCCGCCCCATTTACCATAAATTTCGTGCGAGGCATTGAAGCCGCCGGCCACGCGACGCTCGGCCTGCTTGAACTGATCGCCGTCCGGGCAGCCATTGGTGCAATAAGTGAAGTTCGACCACAGATCGAGTCCGGATTCGAGCACCCAGACATTGGCCCTACTCTGCGCGCCGTCCCAGCGCTTTGCCCACTCACCGGACAGGCTGTAGCGATGCGTCTTGCCGCCCGTACTCGAATCGAGGCTGCCATAACGGTCGACCAGGCCGCTATCGATGGTCCGCTGCGCCAACTGGTCGGTCGAGGTCCATTTACCCTGGTAAGCCATGCCGGTCACCGACCAGCCGTTGTTGCGCTCACCGCGGCTGTAGCGCAGTAAACCGTTCAGTTTCTTGTAATGCTCATCGACTTGCCAGGGCCCGTCGTTATGAAAAAGCTCCAAGCCATAGAGCAGATGCCCGTCTCCCACCGCCGGCGAACCGGCGAGCAAAGTGCGGGCGTACCCGTTCTGACCCAAAGTCATTTGCGCCAGGTTGCTGTCCATCGTCCGAAAATAATCGATATGCGCCGCCCCAGCCGAGGAAAAATCGCCTTCTTCTGCGAAATACGGCCCCTTGCGATAGGCGATGCGCTCGATCAGCTCGGGAATCAGGAAATTCAGATCGGTGTAGCCCTGGCCGTGCGCGTGCGTCGGCATGTTGACCGGCACACCGCCAACGTAAGTGGCGAAATCGGTGCCGTGATCGAGGTTGAAGCCGCGCAGGAAATACTGGTTGGCCTTGCCGTCACCGGCATGCTGCGTGACGATCAGGCCCGGCACCATTTCCAGCGCTTCGCCGGGACGCAACATCGGCACGGCGGCCAGACGCTGGCTGGAAACAATGCCTTCGCTACCCGAGGCGGCGATGCCTTCCATATTCTCGGCCCGCGCTCGCACTTCGACAGCTGACAGTTCGGTCGATTCATGCGCCTGCGCTGCCCCGAAGGCCAACAACAGATATGAATAAATTAATTTTCTTCTTACCATTGTGTTCAAAAAAAGCCGGTCGCCCGGCCCTTCCCCCTTCTCGTTGAATGCGTCAAATCTCCATCGGCCGCCGCGTCAGTCGAACCGCCCAGATAAAACTCAAGGCAATGATCGCCACCAAGGTAAAACCGAAAACCAACTCCTTGCCCTCGCTCCAGGCATCGATGGCTGGCGACAGCAACTTGGCTGCACCGAAAGCGGCGACCAGCAGGCTGATGCCGGAGACCACCAGGCCCATGACGCGCGACGCGATCAGGGCAACCTGATCGGCACGGGCAATCAGGCGGGCGATCCACAAGCCATTGATGCCGTCGGTCAGCAACATGCCGGCCATGAACAGCGTCGCCAGCAGCAGGGCATGCTCCCAACCGCCAAATTGGGTGGCGGTCAGCGCGAAGAAGGCCGCTTGCGACAGCGTATCGAAGGAGAGGGCGAACAATGCGCCGACCAGCGCCACCAGCGCCGGATGCGACACCTGGCGCAAACCGCCGAGCAACCGGCCTTTGACGCCGACTGGCTGAACAATTTCGTGCGGCTCGGCACGCAGCACGGCAGCCAGGTTGAGGCTACCCAAGGCGACCAGGAAGGCAATGGAAATCAGCGCGCCCAGCGTGCCGAACCATTCCGGCACCTCCCATTGCCCGGCCAGGGCAGAAACACCCAGCGCAATGGCCATGACCACGGCGCCATGCCCGAGCGAAAACAAGGTGCCGCAATAGCGCGCCATGCCCGGTCGGACACGGGCGTTGAAACGGGTCAGGCCGTCGATGGTCGCCAGATGATCGGCGTCGAAACCGTGCTTCATGCCCAGCACGAAGGTGAGGATCAGCAGGGACAGCCAGTCGTTCGGTAGCGTTTCCATGGCACGGGTATGAAATTTTTAATCATCTTCATACAAAGTCCGTGCCAGATCAATAAGTCATTGTTCGTATTGAAGACTGCGCCAACCGGTGTAGCGAAAACCCGCCAAAGTGGTTAGTGCTTGACCACCGGCAGTGCAAGGCAGAATTCCGCTCCGCCTTGCGGGCGATTGCTCGCCGATAGCTTGCCGCCGTGGCGGTCGACGATGCCGTAGCTGATCGACAGGCCCAGCCCGGTGCCCTGCCCGACCGGCTTGGTGGTGAAGAACGGCTCGAACAGCCGGCTCAGATGTTCCTCGGCAATGCCCGGTCCGTTATCGGCGAAACGCAGCACGGCCATGTCGTTCTCGGTGCCGCCGCTGATGCGGAGTTTAGGCTGCTGCTGGCGAGCCGTGGCGTCGCAGGCGTTCTGCACCAGGTTCATCACCACCTGCTGCAACTGGCCGGAAGAACCGACGCAATGCAGATCGGCCGGCAGATCGATATCGACCTCGAACTTGGCCGCCGCGCTCTGCACCACCCAGCGCACCGAGCGTTCGACCACTTCGTTCAGATTCACCTGCTCCGGGGTCATCTTGTCGACGGCAGAGAAGCGTTTCAGGGCATCGACGATGTCGCGCGTCCGCTCCGCCCCTTCGATCATGCCGTCGATCAGGTGCGGCATGTCGGCCAGGATGCGGTCGATGCGCAGTTCGGCGCGCAGGCTGCTGACGGGGTCGGTTTTTGCCGTTTCGGTCGAGTGCACCGCAGCAAGGTAACTTTCCAGGCGCTGGGCGTAGCGTTGCAGCGACAAAACGTTGCCCAGCACAAAGCTGATCGGATTGTTCAGCTCATGCGCCACACCGGCCACCAGGCGACCGAGCGACACCATCTTCTCGGCGTGCAGCAACTGGCTCTGTGTCCGCTTCAGGTCGTCGTGCGCCTGCCGCAACGCCTGATAGGCCTTGCGCAATTCGCCGACCGGCCGGCCGGTAACGACCACGCCCATCAGCTTCCCGGTCTGCGACACCCGCGGCGTGCAGTTCATCGACACCGGCACGGTCGATCCGTCGCCCGAGCGCAGGAAGAATTCGCAATCGTGCAGCCCTTCGCGGGCATGGCGATTGAACACGTCGCGTGCCTTGGCCCGCTCGGTATCGTCCGCGAACAGTTCAAAGACCGGCGTGCTGACCAGTTCCTCGCTGCTCTTGCCGACGAAATGGCGCAATGCCGGGTTCACTTCCTCGATGTTGCCGTGGCGATCGCAGACGATCAGGATGTCCGACATCGAGGCCAGCACGCTCTCGATGAACTGGTGCGACTCTTCCAGCGCCGAGTTCTTCTCTTCGAGGGCCACTTCGTACTGGAGGAGGTCGTTGTAGACCTCGTCCATTTTCTGGATGACTTCGATCCAGGCCTGCTCACCGAGTGTCGTGTTGTGCTCTGGTTGGGACATTGAAATTGAAGGATTTTGGGTCAGGGCAAGGCGCGAACCACAGCGATACCCATGGTATCGCGCGGATTCGCAACGCCGCCATGGCACGAAAGACAAAATTTCAGGTCTCGAACAGGGCACAGCACGGCACTCTGCCCTTCGCCGACCGGAGGATGCGGCTCAGCGGGCCGGTCGGTAGTGGACATGCGCTTCCCCGTGTTCGTCGTGGGCGTGATGGTGCTCGGCTTCCAGCGCGATCACGTTCAGCTTGCCGTGACGAACGCCGCGCTCGGCCATCAGCGCATCGGCGAATTGTCGGACATCCGCCGTCGCCCCTTTCAGGATGACGCTTTCCAGACAATTGTCGTGATCCAGATGGCTGTGCATGGCCGCCACGGTCAGATCGTGATGGTCGTGCTGCAGACCGGTCAGGCGTTCTGCCAGCTCACGCTCATGATGGTTGTAAACATAGGAGAGATTGGCCACGCAATGGCCGGAAGGCGTTTCGCGCTGGCGATCGCTCTCGATGGCCGCGCGGATCAGGTCGCGCACCGCCTCGGAACGGTTGCTGTAGCCACGCGTGGCGATCAGTTCGTCGAACTGGCGGGCCAGCGATTCATCGAGCGAAATGGTGAAGCGTTCCATGCGAATTCTTCCGGACGAGGATGCCGCATTATCGCCCTGCCCAGCTGGAACGGGAAATGCTTGATTGAAATCGCAGCACTGGTTTTCCGTTCATCGCCTTACGAAGCGGCAACACCTGATTGTTGACGCTTCCCGTGCAAGGAGGAAGTCATCATGGCAAGCAGCGATATCCGACTCTCGGTCGCCGAAGAGCGCACCATCTACGACGTGTCCGCCATCGAGCGTGCGCTCGAGGAGGCCAGCGGCAATCGCAATGAAGCCCTCGCCTCGCTTTATGAAAAGATGAAGCAGCGCGGCGGCGGACGCTTCCTGGTTCGCCCCAGCGGGCCGGACATGATCGACGAGATGTACGACAGCTGCCCCAATTTCGGCGACGTCATCGACGACCTGAAGAAATACATCGCCCTGTCGGTTGCGGGCAACGAACCGATGAGCTTCACGCCCATCCTGCTGCTCGGCGAACCCGGCATCGGCAAGACCCACTTCGCTCGCGAACTCGCTGGCAAGCTCGGCACCGGCCACGAATTCGTCTCGATGAGCTCGCTGACCGCCGGCTGGATTTTGTCCGGCTCCTCGGCGCAATGGAACAACGCCAAGCCTGGCAAGGTAGCGCACACTTTGGTGCATGGCGACTTCGCCAACCCCATCGTGGTGCTCGACGAGATCGACAAGGCTGGCGGCGACAATCGCTACGATCCGATGGGCGCACTCTACAGCCTGCTCGAACACGACACGGCCAAGGCCTTCAAGGATGAGTTCGTCGATATCGACATTGATGCCTCGCACATCCTGTGGGTGACCACTGCCAACGACGAACGCAGCATCCCGGAACCCATCCTGAACCGGATGAACGTCTACGAAGTGCCGCGTCCCGACCTGGAAGCTTCGCTGGCCATCGCCGGACGGCTCTACCGCGACATCATCGGCGAACACGACTGGGGCTTCCCGGACGAAATCGAGGATGCCGTGCTCGAGCGCCTGGCCTCGCTTCCGCCGCGCGACATGAAGAAGCGTTTGCTTGCCGCCTTTGGCACCGCCAAGCTGGATGGCCGCAACTGGCTGGAGGCACGCGATTTCGATGCACCGCGTATCGGGCGCGCCCGAAAGATCGGCTTTTAGCCGACTCGCAGCGATCACCCCATCCCGCCGACGGCGGGATTTTTCATTATTGGGGCCACCACTTTGAAATTTGCTAAAAATTACAATTATCTATAATATGAAATCGATAATTTACCCTGATACATGTCATGTTCGATCGCCACCAGCTTTTCTCCGGCAATCCGGAAGCGCTCGCGACGCTGCTTCGCGAGTGGTCGGAAAATACGCCTGAAATGGGCATCCTAGCGCTGGTGCCCGAAGCGGAAAAAGGGGGCATCGGCGACCTGCAAGCGGCTTGCAACAAGAAGGGCATTCCCTTGGTCGGTGCAATCTTTCCGGCACTGATCGACAACGCCCAGTTCGTCACTCAGGGCATTTGGCTGTTGCGCATGCCCAAAATGCTGCCGAACTTTCTCCTGGAAGACATGGGAGAAGCCCCGTTCGACGCTGGGCAGCGACTCAGCACTGCCGTGCAGGCACTGCGCACGCACAAGGAATCCAGCGGTCCCTTGTTCCTGTTGTTCGATGGCATGCTAGCGGCCATTGGCAGCATCCTGATCAACCTCCATACCGCGCTGCCTCAGCAGATTCCTTGCAGCGGCGCCAATGCCGGGAGCGAAACCTTCCAGCCCATGCCCTGCCTGTTCGATAACAACCGGTTGGTCGGCAATGCCGTGCTCGGATTGATCCTCCCGGAAAACGCGAATCATGCCGTCGAACACGGATACCCGGTGACCCAGACCATCATGCGAGCCACCTCGACGGTGGGTAATCGGATCGACAAGATCGATGGCCGGTCCGCCATGTCCGTCTATCAGGAAGTCATCAAAGCAGAATTCGGCATTGAGCTGACGCACCAGAATTTTTACGACTATGCGGTGCACTACCCTTTCGGCGTCGTCACCGCCTTGGACGTCCTGGTTCGCATACCAGTCGCTTTCGGTGAAGACGGCTCGATTTTCTGCGTTGGCGAAGTTCCGCCCAATTCCGTACTACGCCTGCTCCGCGCCCCAACGCTGGCCGAAAGCAACTGTGTCGACCGGCTGGCCGTCGACCTGAAAGCCCCCGGCCATCAGATGCCCGGCGGGCAAAACGTCCTGACTTTCTACTGTGCCGGACGCCGCATGCACTTTGGCGAAGAATCGGCGCAGGAACTATCCAACCTGCAAGCAGCCACGCTAGCCCAACACTTGATCGGCGCCCTGACCCTCGGTGAAATCGACAGCTCGCACGACCTGAACATTCCCCGCTTCCACAACGCCAGCGTGGTCTGCGTCAGCTGACTTCGGCCCGCTACGGATCAATGCACCGTGCACACCATGCACGGATCGAAGGAGCGGACGACGTGCTGAATCGTCGGTAACGCTCCATCGCCTGCCGGCAAGCCGAGCAAGGCCAGCTCCAACGGACCGGGCGTCCCGGCGCTATCGCGCGGCGAAAAATTCCAGGTGGTCGGCGCAACGATCTGGTAGCGCTCGATCCGGCTCCGCTTGACCGACATCCAGTGCCCCAGGCTGCCGCGCGCGGCTTCGACCAGGCCCGTAGACTCACCGCTGTCGGGCATCTCAACCGGCAAGCAAAACGGCTCGCCGAGACGTAAATCGCGCAGCCAGCTTTCCATCAAGGGCACCACCGTTGCCACTTCGATCATGCGAGCGACGATGCGAGCCGTGACGCTGCCACCATGGCGCAGGATCAAGTCTTGCAGCAGCGGATGTCCGGCTACGACCAGGCGCGCCAGCGCCCCGACCTCGGCCACCTCGCCGCTATAGCGCGGCGCCTTGCACCAGGTGTAGGCCTCCGGTTTGTCGGCGGCGACGATGGTTTCACCCTGCGCCGGCGGCAAGGGCACGCGGTCGGCCAGCCAGGCACTGTGCGCATCCTCGGTGATTTTTGCCGTTTCCAGGCTGTGCACCGCAGCAGTCGGTTGGCGAATGCCGGAGACGAAGTGACCATAAGCGCCGTAAGAGAGGAAACGGTCGGTCGCCCGCCCAATGTCTTCCAGCCCCAGATCGCCAGCTGCCCGCAGGAAGTGGGCGAAATCACTGCCACGCCCGGCAGCCCAGGCTTGCAACTGATCGAAGCTGGCCAGCCCGGCGAAGGCCTCCAGCGTATCGCCAAACAATCGGCCTTCGAGGAAGCTGCGGAATTCGCGCAGCAGCGCGAACAGTCGAATGCGCTCAGCCGCCGTCACCGCCTTGGTGCTGCCGCCCGCCTGCAAGGCCAGCGTGTGCGGCCAGCGGCCGGACAGCACACCAGCGATGTTGTAGAAGCGGGCGCGCGCCTGCAGCCAGGGCGCAACCGACGACCCGGTTTGGGCGGCGAATCGGCCGGCAACTTCGCCGAACCAGCTTCTATCGGCATAAGCCGACCGGGCAAAATCCGGCATGAAGAAGAGATAGAAGTGCGTCAGATGATCGGCCAGATTCTCGGCCGCCAGTACGATCTTCTGCGCCAGTTGGCCATTTGGCGGCGGCTCGACGCCGGCCAGCGCGGCCAGCGCATTGGCTGCCGCCGCCGACTGGGCGACCGAGCAGATGCCGCAGATACGCGGCACGATGGCCAGCGCATCCTCAGGCGCACGCCCGACCAGCACCTGCTCGAAACCGCGGAACAGCGGGGAATTGACCCAGGCTGCGGCAACCCGCCCCTGCTCGACATCGAGACTGACTTCGAGATCGCCTTCGACGCGATTGAACGGCCCTAGCTGAATACGCTTCATTTGCCCGCCTTGCGCACGGAGGGGCGGATCACCGTGTGATCCTCGACGGCATTGTCGCGCACCCGCTTCGGCGTCGCCGACTTCGACAAGGCCGCCAGCGCGACGAACCAGGCCTTGGGCATGTCGGTCGGCAGACCAATCGGGATGCCGGCCACCTTGGGCGTCTGCTGGAAGGCGTGGCCCGGCGCCTCGAAACCCGGCTCGGTACAGGCGATGCAGGCGAAGCCGCCCTTCAGGCAGGATCCGCCGCCATTCCACGGCCGGGTATTGCAGTCGGCGTGCGCCTGCGTGCCCTTGCAGCCGAGGTTTTCCATCAAGCAGCCGATATCGGAATGCTTGGTGGCGCTGGCCTTGAATTCGTAGAACTCGTTGCGCGGGCAGCCGTGGTGCACCAATTGCTCGGCGTAGAGCAGCGGCCGCCCCAGTTCGTCGAGATCGGTCGCCAACAAGCCGTCAATCGCCGCCTTCTCTAGTGTATCGACCACCCAGCCCGGATGCACCGGACAGCCGGCGATATTGACCACCGGCACGCCGGCTGCCGAGCGGAAAGTCTTGCCGAGCAGGCCGCCCGGCGTATCGGTGTCGTATTGCAGGCCGCAGGCTTCGAGCGGATTACCCGGCGTGGAAGCCGAAAATCCGCCATAAGCCGTACACGAGCCGACGGCCAACACATAGCGCGCCCGCGCTGCCAGGCGCTCGACCCACTCGGTCAGCGGCCGGCCGCTGCCGGCCATCAGATGAAAGCGGCCAGTCCCGTTCGGCCCGCGCAGCATGGCGCCTTCGATGCAGAGCACGTCGAACTCGCGCCGCCCCTCGGCGCAATCGCTCAGGACGGCCAGCGCCTCGTCGCCGCTTTCCAGCGATAGCGCCGGATGCCAGACGAATTCAATACCGGCATCGCGCAATTCATCGAACAGCGGACGCGGCTCGTGGCACAGCAGCGATTGGGTGCAGCCGCCGCAGCCGCCGCTCTGCAGCCAGAGGACTTTCATTCGGCGTCCAGCCCGTAACGATTGAGCTTGGCACGCAGGCCGACGCGCGACAGACCCAACTCGCGCGCAGCGCGCGATTTATTGCCGCGATGGCGCTGCATGGCCGCCTTGATCACGCGCATTTCGAGCTGTTCCATGCGCTCCTTCAGGTTGCCGCTCAGCCCATCGACCCAGGATTCCCCTTCCCCGGAAGGCGCAACGCTCGGCCGCAACACGCGCGACGACAGCAGCTCCGGGGTCAATTGCGTGCCATCAGCCAGCGCCACCATGCGCAGGATTTCGTTCTGCATTTCGCGCACATTGCCCGGCCAGGCATAGTCGGCAAAGGCCGCCAGCGTCTCCGGCGCGAAGCCGTCGATTTCCTTGCCCAGGCTGCGTGCGCTGCTCTCCAGCAGGCGGGCGGCGAGCAACGGCAGATCCATCGGCCGTTCGCGTAGCGGCGGCACATGCAGGGCGATGGTCGCCAGGCGGTAATACAAATCCTCGCGGAAGCGGCCGGTGCGCACATCTTCTTCCAAATCGCGGTTAGTTGCCGCGATCACGCGCACATCGACCGACACCGGACGATTGCTGCCGAGCGGACGAAACTCGCCTTCCTGCAGCACGCGCAGCAGTTTTACCTGAAAGGCCGGGCTGGTTTCGCCGATTTCGTCGAGGAAGAGCGTGCCGCCATCGGCTTGCTGGAAGAGGCCGACGCGATCATCCACCGCGCCAGTGAAGGCGCCGCGCTTGTAGCCGAACAGCTCCGATTCGAGCAGGGTATCGGGCAAGGCGCCGCAGTTCTCCGTGATGAAGGGACGGGTGGCGCGCGCGCTCTCGAAGTGGATGGCGCGGGCGACCATTTCCTTGCCGGTGCCGGATTCGCCGGTGATCATCACCGACAGGTCGTAGGGTGCAACACGCTGGATCAGACCGCACACCGCGTTGATCGGGCTGCCCGATGTGCGCACGATGGCGCCCAGGCCGAAGCTGCTGCGCGCCTTCTCCTGCTTGCTCTCGACCTTCTTCTTCAAGACCGGCTCGGCGGTACGCAGATCAAGACTCAGGCGCTGGTTTTCCTGCTGCAGGCGCCAGACGTCGGCGGCACGCTGCAAGGTCAGCAGCAATTGTTCAGGCTGCCAGGGCTTGAGCAGGTATTGCCAGATGCCGGCTTCGTTCACCCCGGTAATGATGTCTTCGGCGTCGGTATAGCCGGACAGGATGATGCGCACGATATCCGGCCAGCGGTCGCGCACTTCCTTCAGGAACTGGACGCCGGTCGTTCCCGGCATGCGCTGGTCGCACAGCACGATGCGGATTCCTGCGGTGGACTGCTCCATTTCGAGGATTTCCATGCCCTCGTCGGCGCTCGATGCGCAGAAGACCTCGAAATCTTCCTCGAGGGTCCGGCGCAGGGCTTCCTGCGAACGTACCTCGTCATCGACGACGAGAACGGCGGGCAAGCGGCGCAGGAGGGGAGCGTTCATGCGGGAAATTTCCAGTCGAGTTCACGGTGCCGGGCGAGATGGCGCGGCGTCCACGAGTGCGGCGTTTTGGCGACGAAATGATAGCGCGCGACGTGGTAGGACGGGTCGAAACCGTAGAAATTACGCCGCATTTCCTGCAATTCGGCGGCGCGGTAGTCGGCCAGGGGCTTCACCGCCTCATCGGCTTCCAGCTTGGCCTTTTTGGCAGCGAGTTGCGCCGGCAGATCGCCAGCGGCCGCAATCTCGGCAGCCCGCCGCGCGACATCGACGGCAAAACCTGGCCCCGGCAGGCAGGCATCGTAGAAACCGAGTTTGACCGCTTCGGCCGCCGTCATCGGCAGGCGGTGACGCATGATGGCACGCGCCCCGTCGTCGCCGACCCGTGGCGGCAGCAGATAAGTCCAGAATTCAGAACCGAACAGGTTGCCCATGTTCTTGTAGTGCGGATTGAGCATGACGCCATCGCGCACCCAGACCTGGTCGCAGGCGCGCGCCAGGAAGCAGCCGCCGGCGCCGGCGTTGCCGCCCACGGCCGCCACGGTAATCTGCGTTTCGCAGCGCAGGATGGCTTCGGCCAGGTCATCGATGGCGTTGATGTTAGACCAGGACTCGTCGGCCGGACTTTCGGCCGCCTCGATGGTGTTCAGATGAATGCCGTTCGACCAGAAATCGCTGCCGCCACGCAGCACGATGACGCGCGTCGGCCGTTGGCTGGCCCAGCGGAATGCCTCGGTCAGCCGCTGGCACTGACGGGTACTCATCGCCCCGTTGTAGAACTCGAAGCTGAGGAAACCGACACCGCCAGCTTCTTCGTAGGCGATGTCCTGCCAGGTAGCGGACGGCGCTTTCCACCAGCCATCGAGGCTGCTTTCCGCCAACTCGCCGGCTTCGGCGAAAGCCTGTGTCGTTGGCAGTTTGACCGCCCCCGGCCGCTTGACGTGGCCGATCCACACGGCGCCGTCGACCGTTGCGCGGCAGACAGCCGTCTCACGCCGGGCCAGCAGCGCGCCGGGCTGCCCGCGCAGGCTTGCTTCCGGCCAGGCATCGAAGAGATGACAGGCTTGCCCGAACAATTCGTCGGCCACACCGGGAAAACCGTCGGCCGCTTTGAGCTTGGCCAACACGGTGGCCGTGTCATCGGCTTGCCAGTCGATCTGGCGATCGGCCTGTTTCATCGGCTCATGCGCCGCCCCCGGCACCCGCGCCGGCGTGAAATTTCCGCTTGCGAAGCGGTGCACCGCAGCAGTCACCGCCTGAACTGCCGCTTCGGTCACTTCGTTGCGGTAGAGCGAAGCCTTGCGCGCCGGACGCATCGGGAAAGTCGCCGAAGCCCACACCGGGCCGGCATCCATCTCCGCCTCGGCCTGCAGCACGGTCACACCCCATTCCGGCAACTGTCGGCGGATTGCCCAGTCGAGCGCCGATGGCCCGCGGTCGCCGATGATCCCCGGATGGACGATCAAGCAGACGTGGCGTGACCAGATCGACTCCGGAATCGCCCGCTTCAAATAAGGTGCGACGATCAGATCCGGTTTGAACAATGCGACAGCCTCCTCGGCGACCGCGTCGGCAATGTCGAACTCGATGCTGACCTGGTGGCCGAGCGCGCTCAATTCGCAGAAAAGGCGCTGAGTCAGGCTGTTGAAGCTGTGCGTAATGAATAAGATGCGCATACCAATCGGTTTTTTTCAGGCGATGGCAAAAAAATAATTCGAGCAACCACGCGGCTTGGCGCCGCGTGCCCGGCATAAAAACGGCTGTTTATAACTTTCGCGATATTTTTCAAACGCTTGGCTTTGATTAGGATGCGCTGAAACAAAACCGGGGGAATTCACATGCAAGCTGCCAAACAAGCCCGCACTTCGCGAAAACGGGCGCCGCGTCTGGAATACATCGCCGCCGTGCGCTATCCGGATGGCCGTCGTGACATCTTTCACGTCCGCAACGCGGACGATATCGACGACGCCCGCGACCTCGTGCTCTCCGAGGTCGGCGACGTCCAAACGGTGATGATCGCCGTTCGCCACTGAGCCCGGCTCAGCAAATCCGCGGCAACTGCTCGCCGCTCAGCCAATCGACAATACGCCGGCCACCGAAAGCGGTGGTCATCTGCACGAAGTGATGCTCGTCAGCATGCACCTTGCCGACAATGGCGGCATCCACGCCCAGCGGATGCGCCCGCATCGCGGCCAACAGCTTTTCGGCATCCTGTTCAGCACAGATCGCCACCAGTTTGCCTTCGTTCGCCACATAAAGCGGATCCAATCCCAGAAATTCGCACGCCGCCTCGACCGCCGGCTTCACCGGCAGCGCCTTCTCCTGCAGCATCATGCCAACCCCCGACTGCTTGGCGATCTCGTTCAGCGTCGTTGCCAGCCCCCCGCGCGTCGGATCGCGCAACACATGGATCTCCGCCTCACTCGCCCGCATCGCCGCGATCAGCCCATGCAGCGCTGCGGTGTCGGAGACGATGGGCGATTCGAAACCCAGACTCTCGCGCTCAGCCATGATCGCCATCCCGTGATCGCCCAAGGTGCCGGACACCAGAATCACATCCCCCGGCTGCGCATTGCGACCGGAGAGCTCAGCACCCGGCCGCACGACGCCGACACCGGTCGTCGTGATGAAAATGCCATCGCCCTTGCCGCGCTCGACGACCTTGGTGTCGCCCGTCACGATCGGCACACCCGCCTCCTTCGCCGCTTCGGCCATGCTTTGCACGATGCGCGCCAGATCGGCGAACTTGAAACCCTCTTCGAGAATGAAGCCTGCCGCCAGATAGAGCGGCCGCGCCCCCATCACCGCCACATCGTTGATCGTGCCATGCACCGACAGGCAACCGATGTCGCCCCCCGGGAAGAACAGCGGCGAGACGACATGCGAGTCCGTCGCCATGACCAGCCGCCCCTCGCCCGGATGCGGTAGCAGCGCACCGTCGTCGCCCTGCGCGAGGTATTCGTTGCCGAGGTGCTTGGCGAACAATTCCTCGATCAACTGGGCCATCGCCCGACCACCCGAGCCATGCGCCATGTCGACCTGGCCGTGTTTGATGTCGAGGGGACGGACGTAGTTTTTACGGACTTCGCTCATGGGTATGCTTTATTGGTTATGCGTGGCTGGATCTGAAACGCTGGTTTTCGCGCCTGACGCGCGAGCGTACTTTCTTCTTGCTTCGCCAAGAAGAAAGTAGCCAAAGAAGAAGGCGACCCGAGGTCGGCGCCCGCTACGCGGTTTCCCTGCGCTACTCGACGGTCGGGGCGGCTGGCTAAACTCGCCTTCGGCTCAAACAACGCCAGCCGACGGCTCCCCGACCGCCTGCGTTGCTCGGCGCCTCCCACGGGCGGTTTAAAACCGAACGCATGCTTAACCCTAGTGAATTGTTTTTTTGCCTTTTTGGCCAGTGCACCGCAGCAGTCATGTTTTTTTAGTGACAGTGAAGCTGCGACGCTTTTCCGTGCCCCTTGCGAGGCGCTGAGCAACGCAGGTTGGCCGGGGGCTTTCGGCTGGCGTTGTCTGAGCCGCATCGCGGCGAGTTTAGCCAGCCGCCCGGCCAAGCGAGTAGCGGAAGGAAGTGGGCGCAGCCCAACGCCGACCCAGGGGTTGCCTTTTCTTTGGCTACTTTCTTTTGGCAAAGCAAAAGAAAGTACGCCCGCCGTAAAGGCGGAAAGCCGCGTTTGAGCAACAAACGACACGACCTCAGGCCACATCCTTGTACCGCCCATAGGTGTAATGCGCCGCACAAGCCCCTTCCGACGACACCATGCACGACCCCACCGGATTCTCCGGCGTGCACACGGTCCCGAAAATCTTGCAGTCCTGTGGCCGCTTGACCCCGCGCAGGATGGCGCCGCATTCGCAGGCCCTGTGATCCGGCACCGAGGCGTAACCCAGCGGGAAGCGCTTTTCGGCGTCAAATTCGGCGAACGTGCCGCGTATGCGCAGCGCCGAGTAGGGAAGTACGTTCAAACCGCGCCACTCGAAGTTCTTGCGCATTTCGAACACTTCGGCGACCAGCTGCTGCGCCTTGAGGTTGCCCTCGCGATCGACAGCGCGAGAGAACTCGTTCTCGACTTCCGCCCGACCTTCGTTGACCTGGCGGATCAGCATGCGGATCGCCTGCATGACATCAAGCGGCTCGAAGCCGGCGATCACCACTGGCTTTCGGTATTCCTCGGCAAAGAATTCGTAGGGCCGGCTGCCGATGATGGTCGACACGTGCGCCGGCCCGATGAAACCGTCGAGCGGCACGGTGCCCCACTGGCGCACTTCCGGCGATTCGAGAATGCTGGAGATGGCCGACGGCGTCAGCACATGGCAGCACAGTACCGAGAAATTCTTCAGGCCGAGTGCGGCGGCCTGCTTGATCGCCACTGCGGACGGCGGCGTCGTCGTCTCGAAACCGATGGCAAAGAAAACGACCTGTTTGTCTGGGTTTCTCTGGGCCAGTGCCACGGCATCGGCACTGGAATACACCATGCGGATGTCCCCGCCGCGCGCCTTGGCCTTCATCAGCGATAGGCCATTCGAGGCCGGGACGCGCAGACAGTCGCCGTAGGTGCACAGCGTAACACCCTGTTCCAGCGCCAGGCGGATGGCCTGATCCACGCGGCCGATGGGCAACACGCAGACCGGACAACCCGGACCGTGGATCATCTTGACGTTATCCGGCAGCAGGTCAGAGACGCCATAGCGCGAAATGGCGTGCGTATGGCCGCCGCAAAACTCCATGAAATGGTAGCGGCGCGCCGGGTCGGCCTCGGCCCGGATGACGGCAGCGATCCTCTGGGCGACCTCGCCGTCGCGGAATTCGTCGATGTATTTCATGGGTGGGCTGCTTCGTAATTGGCGGGACAAAATGAAAGCGCCGGATTTGCGCCATAGGCTAGGCGCGAATCACAGCGATAGCCATCGCTATCGCGAGGATGAGCAACAACGCCTACGGTGCAAAGACAAGCTTTCATGTTCTGATAATTGCGAAGCAGCCTACTAATGCAAGGTCAGTCCGTCGCCATCAGCGGTCAGCTGCCCCATTTCGGCAAACAGCTTGAGCGTCTTCTCGGCCTCTTCCGGATCCAGTTTGTTCAGCGCGTAGCCAACATGGACGATGACGTAATCGCCGACCGCCACGCCCTCGACCAAGGCCAGCGAAATCTCTTTCTTGACCCCGGCCAGGTCGACCAGGGCATTGTCGTTGTCGCGCAGCTCAACCACCTGCGCCGGAATGGCCAGACACATCTTTCGTCCTCTCTAGCGCCGCCCGGTCAGGGCACGCAAAAAACCCCGGCGGGATACCGGCGGGCGCTGCGTTTCCTCTTGCTTCACCGGCACTTCCGGCCGATAGCCGAGCAACTTCAGGGCATCGAGAGCAACTTCGCGCGCCACGGCGATATCGCTCACCCCATCCGCCGCTTCGGCCAGGTGGCAACGCTGATAAGCGCCCAACTCGCCATCTTCGCCCGCAACAAAAGCCCAACTCTGATCGACCAGCGTGACGAAACGCTTCTGCCCGACCGGTATATCGCCCCACAGGCTGCCGCCGGCCGGCAACAGCATCAGACAGGCGCGGTCGGCATGCGCCACGGCCGCGATCCAGTCACCTTGCACCGACAGCCAGCCCACCACCTCGCCGGCAGCAAACCCGGCTCGCATTAACGAGGCCAGCAAGATTTCATCGGCAGGGCGTGGGTTCATCGTGGTCACTCGTCATCCAAGCAGAAAAGCCATGCCCGCATTGTCCCGAGCGTCGATTCGTTGCGCAAGCAGCGGCAGCACAAAGGCAAGACACGGACCAGGCCGGGAGCAAATGAAAATCAAGGACTTGGCAGCCCCCATCTTAACCGATGAAAAGTTTCTTTCCACACCATGGCAAAACAAGCTTCCATCTCTCACCTGCCCCAACTTCCACAACCGGCTCCCAGCTAGTGGTCTGCTTCGTAATTATCGGACTTGATGAAAACGCCGGATTTGCGCTGCTGGCTAGGCGCGAACCGGAGCGATAGCCGAAACTATCGCGAGGATGAGCAACAACGCCAGCGGCACAAAAACAAGTTTTCATGTTCGGATAATTGCGAAGCAGACCACTAGTACTAGCTGCGCCCGCCCAGCCGACGCAGAAAGGCTCGGCGCGAAGCCTGCGGGTCTGGCGCGTGCTCCTCCACAACAGGTGCCGGGGCCAACAGCACAGTTTCCCAAGCCGCCTCGGCTACCTGCAAGGCGGTCGCCATATCCGGCAACTGATCGACCGGCGCCACCAGCGGGCAATACTGATAAGGGCCGATATCGGGATCGTCGTCGGCGATGAAGTGCATCGTGCCGCAGGGGAGATCCAGCGCACAGCGCTCGCCGGCCGGAATGTCGCGCCACAAAGTGCCGCCACCGGGCAGCAGGAACAGATTCAGGAACCAGGGCGTCAGCAGGATGCCCAGCCAATCGCCCTGCTGCCGCTCGAATTCGAGCCCACGCACCTGCAACACTGGATTGACGAACGGCATGTCACGCATGCGCTCCTCGTAGACGCGCCGATAGTGCGCCTCCAGCCAGCCCCCTGGATTCTCGCAATGGGCCTGCGCCACCCGCACCGGCGGCGGCGCCATGGCCGGCGTGCGGAAGCGCTCAATCATGCGCCACGCCCAGGTCGCGGAAATGCTGCGCCGGGTCGTAGTCGCCCTGTAGCGAAGCCGCGAGGGCGGCCAGCGCATCCTCAATCAACTGGCGCTGCTCGTCCTCGATCACCTCCTTGGCCAGCCCGAGCGAGGTCAGCACCCAGGTGCCGACCGGCTGCGGGCCGATCAGCATCATGTTGATGCGCTCGCGCTGACCGTCGCGTTCGACCCAGGCGAAGTCGCCGGCACCCTCGCCGCTGCCTTCCCACTCGACCACGCATTTCGGAATCGACAGGCACATCAGGCGCGCTCCTTCGCCTCGATGCCGAGCAAACGCAGTTCGTTTAGCGTCATCGCCAACAATTCCGGCAATCTGGCCGCCACTTCCGGCGACAACTCCATGCCCAAGTTCATCGACACCGGCTGCATGCCAACGATGGCGATAGCCTTCGGCGCCCGCCCGGTGAATTCCAGGCTGGCCAGCACGTCGGACAAGCTGACCTGATGCGGCGACAGCTTGGTCTTGAAGAACACCGGCACGTCGTCACCCTTGAGCAGGATGGGCGTCGCCGGTGGCTGGTTGGCGCGAACGCAATCGACCACGATCAGGCCATCGAGGTTTTCCAGCTGCTCCAGCATTTCCATGCCGCAGGTGCCACCGTCAATGACTTCGACCTCCGGCGGCAACACATAGTCGCGCTCCAGCGCCTCGATGGTGCGAACGCCGACGCCTTCGTCGGTGAGAAGAATGTTGCCGATACCGAGTACGACGATACGCATGCTCAAATCCAAAAAAAGCGGGCGCGAGCATTGTCGCGCCCCAAGTGCAGAGAACCTATGAGCTCGATCAAGCGGCCTTCACCGTCACCACCGGGTTGTTCTCCTGATCGACCACATGCACGGCGCAAGCCAGGCAGGGATCGAAGGAATGCACGGTGCGCAGCACTTCCAGCGGCTTCTCGGGATCGGCCACCGGGTTGTCGAGCAGGCAGGCCTCGTACGCGCCCGGCGCATCCTTTTCGTTGCGTGGTGCAGCGTTCCAGGTCGTCGGCACGACGCACTGGTAGTTCTTGATCTTGCCGGAGTCGATGACCACCCAGTGCGACAGCACGCCGCGCGGGGCTTCATGGAACCCAACACCCATTTGCTCACCCTTCGGGAAGATTGGCTTGTTGAAAGTCTTGTAGTCGCCCTTGCCCATGTTGGCGAGCAGCAGATCCCACTGCTTGAGCAGTTCATCGACCTGCACCGCGCAACCGACCGCCCGCGCCGCATGGCGACCGATGGTGGAATGCAAGGCCTCGACGCCGACCTTGGCGCCGGCGACCTTGGACACCAGATCGAGCGCCGCCGTGGCGTATTGCTTGGTCGGTTCGTGACCGGCGGCCAGCATGTTGAGCACGCGCGGCAGCGGGCCGACCTGCATCGGCTTGCCGTAGAAGGTCGGCGACTTCAGCCAGCTGTATTTGCCGTTATCCTGGAAATCCGTGTAGTTCGGCTTGGTCTCGCCCTTGTACGGGTGCAGCGAGACGTCGTTGCCGGCCGCGTAGTCGTACCAGGAATGCTTGATCGCCTCCGACACGCCTTCGGTGAAGTACTTGTCGTTGAAGCTGGTAATCGCCTTGTAGCTCTCCAGCTTGCCGCCCTCAATATAGCCGCCGGGCAGGGCAAACTGCGTGCCCTTGCCGTCGAGCGGGATGTCCGGCACGCACAGGTAGTCGGTGATGCCGCGGCCATGCTTGGTCCAGTCGGCATAGAAGCCGCCGATGGCACCAACGTCGACCAGATAGACGTTTTTGACGAAGTCTTCCAGCTTCAACATCCATTCCTTGATGGCCAGCAGGCGCTCCATGGTCAGCACCGACTGGGCATCCATGTTCAGCGGATTGGCCACGCCGCCAACCGCGACGTTCTGGATATGTGGCGACTTCGAGCCGAGAACGGAGACGATCTTGCTGGCATAACGCTGGATTTCCAGCGCCTGCAGGTAGTGCGCCACGGCCATCAGATTCACTTCCGGCGTCAGCTTCATGGCTGGGTGGCCCCAGTAGCCGTTGGTGAAAATGCCGAGCTGGCCGGTACCGACGAAGCCGCTCAGCTTGTCCTGCACCTTCTTGAATTCGGCCTTGGTGTTGCCGTTCCAGTTCGACAGGCTCTGCGCCAGGCTGGCCGCCTTTTCCGGATCGGCCTTCAGGGCCGACACCACATCGACCCAATCAAGCGCCGACAGGTGGTAGAAATGGACGATATGATCATGCACGGCGTGGGCCAGGATGATCATGTTGCGGATGTACTGCGCGTTAACCGGGATTTCCAGTTGCAGCGCGTTTTCCACGGCACGCACCGAGGCGATGGCGTGCACCGTCGTACACACGCCGCAGATGCGCTGAGTGATCGCCCAGGCGTCGCGCGGATCGCGCCCGATCAGGATGTTCTCGACGCCGCGCCACATCTGGCCCGAGGCCCAGGCTTTCTTGACCCGGCCGCCGTCCACTTCCACGTCGACGCGCAGGTGACCCTCAATGCGGGTGACCGGGTCGATGGTTACTCGTTTAGTCATTTTTTTCTCCTATCCCTCGAATTCAGTGGGCGGCTTCCGGGCGCGGCAGCACCGGGAAGCGGCGGGTGATGATGATGTAGCCGAGCACTTCGATGGCGAACATGCCGATGGTGACCAGCATTTCGGCGATGCTCGGGAAGTAGTGCCAGCCCGGACCGGTGTCGTAGCCGATCAGGAAGCCATTGACGCGCAGCAGCACGCCGGCAAGCATGATCGACACCCCGGCCAGGAACATGCGGGCCGGATTGCGCCGGGCGTTGGCCGTACCGACCAACGCATAGGGCAGCAAGAAGCAGGCGGTTTCCAGCCAGAAGAAGAAGGCTTCCAGGCTGGGCGCGAAGGCATGGCCGAGCGCGCCGCGGACGACCAGATCGCCGAAGCGCACGCACAGGAAGGCCGCCAGCGTGCCGAGCATGATCTTGGCCATCGGCTGCAACAGGTGCATCTCGATCTCGCGGCGATAGGCCGACGACGCGACGCAGGACTCGAACAGCACCACGCCGTAGCCGATGGTCACCGCGCTCAACAGGTAGAGCAGCGGCACGACCGGGGTCTGCCACAGCGGATTGACCTGACCACCCATCACCACCAGCAAGGTACCGAGCGAGGACTGGTGCATCATCGGCAATAGCGTGCCGAGGGCGATGAAGAAGAACAGCACCTTCTCCAGCTTCTTCTTCTGCACCTTCAGGCCCCACTGCTCCATGAACACCGGCGAGAACTCAATCCACATGACCGTGATGTAGCAGGAGATGCACAAGGCGACCTCGAACATCACCGAGTTCGGGTTGGCATAGGTCGGCCACAAGATGTGCCAGAAGTTCCAGTACCGGCCGAGGTCGAAGATCACCCCAACGCCGGCCAGCGTGTAGCCGAACAGCGAGGCCAGCAAGGCCGGCCGCACCATCGGGTGGTATTCGCCGCGGTTGAAGATATAGACCAGCATGGCCACCGAGAAGCCGCCGCAGGCAAAGGCCGAGCCGATGACCACGTCGAAGACGACCCAGATGCCCCACGGGTAACCGTCGTTCAGGTTGGTCACCGCGCCCAGTCCGAAAATGAAGCGGACGAACAGGATGGCGACCATGGCCATGATCAGCAGGGCGCAGATGAAGGTTGCGGTATTGAACAGCTTGCCGCCGACCGGAGCCGGCACCGGATGCGAATGGGCGCTCATGACTGGCCTCCCTTCTGGTTTTTACTTGCCTCGTCGTTTTCCGGCACGACATTGCGCTTGGCCACCCAGGTCAGGCCGGCCAGCACGGCGATCGGCATGACCAAGCCGCCGTACAGCGTGTGCTGAATGGTTTCCGAAGAAGCCGCCGACGACTTCGGCGGCAGGTTGGGCATGCCGACCTTCTCGAACTCGACCGCCGACAACTTGAGCACCTGCGTGCCGCCGTACTCGGTTTCGCCATAGACATCCTGCTTGTACTGGCCGACCACGGCCTGATAGCTCTGGTCGAGCGGCCCCTTCCACTTGGCGGCCTGTTCTGCCGTTTCGCCCTTGGCCGGCAACCGGCCGCGCGGGACGGCGGTCCATTCGCCCGGCTTCAAGGCCAGACGGCGCTTGGCCTCGGCCAGCAGGTCCTCGGTGCGGCCGAACAGCGTGGCACCGGTCGGACAAACCTCGGCACAGGCCGAATAATGGCCATCCTTGTGGCGATGCCGGCACAGCTCGCACTTGCCGATCTTGCCGGTCGGCGAGTCGTACTGGTATTTCGGAATTCCGAACGGGCAAGCGGCAACACAGTAACGGCAGCCGATGCAGGCATCCGGGTCGTAGCCGACGACGCCGGTCGTGGCATCCTTGGTCATCGCCGACACCGGGCAGGCCGAAACGCAGGACGGGTCGGCGCAGTGCATGCACGAGGTCTTCATGAAGGAGAAGCCGTTCAGCTCGCTATCCTTCGTTTCCATCGTGCCGTTGCGGTACATCTTGATCAGGTTGAAGGTGTGGCCGGTCGTATCGAGCGGCGTATCCCACAGCTTGTCCATGGCCGTGAATTCGGCCGGGTTCTCGTTGGCTCGCTTGCACGCGGCGACGCAGGCCTGGCAGCCGACGCACAGGGTGGCGTCGTAGAGCAGGCCGAGTGCCTCGGGCGGGCGTTGGAGCGTATCGCGTGCGCAGGCCGCCTCGGGCACGACGGCTGCGGCAGCCGCCGCGCCGCCGGCCAGGCAGCCGCGCAGAAAATCACGTCTGCTGGTCATCTCAGACCTCCGTCGATTCGGTGGCTTTGTTGCCTTCCTTTTTCGCCCGCTCCATTTCCTCGGCCTGGTGCGACAACCCGAGGTTCTTGGCGACCATCGCCCCGGCCCCGGCGGCAGCACCGGCCACGGCGGCGAGCACCGCGGCCGAACCGAGTGTGGCACCAACGCCCTTCTCCTCGACGATGCGCGGCAGGAAGGCAGACGGTTCGATGTTCTTCAGCTTGGCCACGGTATGGATCGGCTTGGTGAAGCCGACGCCCTGCTCGGTACAGCCGATGCACGGGTGGCCGCAGGCCACCGGCCAGGTGCCGGCACCGGCGTCGCCGAACATGATGACCGAACAGTTGGCGTAGGTTTCCGGCCCCTTGCAGCCCAGCTTGTACAGGCAGTAGCCCTTGCGGTGGCCGTCGTCGCCGAACTCCATGGCGAAACGGCCGGCGTCGAAGTGGGCGCGGCGCTCGCAGTTTTCGTGGATCAGGCGCGAATAGGCGAACTTCGGACGACCCTTGTCATCGACTTCCGGCAACTTGCCGAAGGTCAAGAAATGCACGACGGTCGACAGGAAGTTGTACGGGTTGGGCGGGCAACCGGGAATGGTGACGACCGGCTTGCCGAGCACCTGGGCCACGCCGCTGGACCCGGTAGGGCTCTCAGTTGCGCCGGGAATCGACGGGATGGTCGAAGGCATGCCGCCCCAGGAGGCACAGGAGCCGATGGCGATCACCGCCGCCGCATCGGCTGCACACTCCTTGAGCAATTCAATGGCGGTCTTGCCGCCGACCTTGCAATAGACGCCGTTGTCGCGCGTCGGGATCGCCCCTTCGACGACCAGGATGTATTTGCCCTTGTTTTCCTTCATCGCCGCATAACGCGCCGCTTCGACCTGATGGCCGGCGGCAGCGAACAGCGTCTCGTGGTAGTCGAGCGAAATGACGTCGAGAATCAGTTTCTCCAGCGTCGGATGTTCGGCGCGCAGCATCGATTCGGTACAGCCGGTGCATTCCTGGAAATGCAGCCAGATGACGCTCGGCCGCTTCTTGGTCGCCACGGCCTCGGCCACGGCGGCATCCGCCCCTTGCGGCAGACCCAGCGTGCTGGCGAGCGCGGCACAGAATTGCAGGAACTCGCGACGCGACATCGACAGGCGCTCGGCCGCCGCCGCGATGCGTTGATCCAGTTCCAGCTTGATCAGATTATGGTTGGCCATTGATCTCCCCTTTTGTATGTGTTGCCGCCGATGGCCGGCGCACGATTCTCTGCTTGGGGGGTATGGCGAATTTTTATTGACGACTAAATGCGCAATAAGCGGGCCAGAAAAGACTTTTCTAATATAACCAGTCGCTTAGCGATTTTGCTGCGGCGCACCAAGAGAACCAATTGGCAGCCGCAGGTTTCCAGTTTAGGCAATAAATGGTTAATTGCTTATCAGCCGGAGTGACTAGTCCATCCGGGCGTAAGCCACTGTTATTTCATGCGTCTGGCGACCACAGCCTGGCCCAGCGCCAGCCCGCCATCATTGGGCGGTGCCAGCCGGGCTTCCAGCAAATCGACACCGCGTCCGGCCAGTTCGCGGCGGAGGTTTTCGGCCAGCACGGCATTCATGGCACAGCCGCCGCCAAGCGCCATTTTTTGCCTTTTTGGCTCGTGCACCGTGCCCTGCAAGAAGTCCCTTTGGGAGACAGCCGTTGCCCACTCGGCCAGCCCGGCGGCCAGCGTGGCATGGAACAGCGCCGCGGCACGGGTGGGGTCGCCACGCAGTTCGAGCAAGGGCAGCAGCATGGGCGACAGGTCAAGCACCCGGCCGCCATCGCGCAGGGCATAACCGGTCGACAGGGCTTCGATATGACCGAAGCCGGCGGCCAAGCCTTCCAGCTCCATCGCCGCCTGGCCTTCGAAGGCCATCACGTCGCGCACGCCGAGCAGCGCGGCGATGGCGTCGAACCAACGGCCCAGACTGGTCGTCGGCGGGCAACGCAACTGCCGGGCGAGCATGGTCAGCAAGGGGCCGGCATCGCGCTCCGGCCAGGTCGATTGCAACCAGCCACCGATGTGGTGACTGAGGCCGGCGCCGTGTAGCGTCGCCACCGCCATGCGCCAAGGCTCACGTGCCGCGCGGTCGCCGCCGGGCAGCGCCAGCGGCTGCAGATGGCCGAGACGTTGGCACTCGGCGCCATCGAGATGCAGCAATTCGCCGCCCCAGGCACCGCCGTCCGGACCGAGGCCGACGCCATCGAGCATTAGGCCGTTTAGCGGCTCTTTAATACCATGTTCGCCGGCAATTGCGGCCAGATGCGCCTGATGGTGCGCCACCGGGATAGCCGGCACGCCCAGTTCGTCAGCCAAACGCATGGCCAACCGGGTCGAGGGAAAATCCGGATGCAGGTCGTGGGCAATCGCCGTCGGCCTGACTTCCAGGATATCGAGCAGGTGCGCCACGGTTTCCTCGAGAAAACCTATCGCCGCCACGTTATCCAGACCGCCGACATGCTGCGACAGGAAGGCCTCGCGGCCGCGCGTGACGCAGATGGTGTTCTTCAGGTAGCCGCCGACGGCCAGCACGTCCGGGCCATCCTCGGCCAGCGGAATCGGCACCGGCACGTAGCCGCGCGCCCGGCGAATGAAGGCCGGGCCGTGCTGTGTCGCACGCACCACCGAGTCGTCGCAACGGATGACGATATTGCGGTCGTGCAGCAAGAAGGCATCGGCAATGCCGGCCAGGCGCGTCAGGGCTTCGGCGTTATCCGCCACCAGCGGCTCGCCATGCGGGTTGGCGCTGGTCATCACCAGCAGCAGGTCGTTGGGCTGGTTCAGCCACGCTGTCCCGCTCGGCCGCCCCGCCGCCTCGTGCCAGAGCAAGAGGTGCAGCGGCGTGGCCGGCAGCATGACGCCGAGCCAGGCCAATCCGGGGGCGATGCCCGGCAACTCCTTCTCGTCCTTGGCGCACAAAACGATGGGCGCTGCCACGCTGCGCAGCAGCGCGCGCTCGCCCTCACCAATCCGCGCCAGTCCGGTGAAGGCCGCTTCGTTCAGGCCCATCACGGCAAAAGGCTTGGCTTCGCGCTGCTTGCGCTGGCGCAATTCGGCCACCGCGCCGGCGTTGCGTGCATCGCAAGCCAGATGGAAACCGCCCAGGCCCTTGATGGCGACGATCTGCCCGGCGCGCAAGCGGGCCAGTGTTTCGGCGATGGGATCGCCGGCCAGCGGCTGACCGGCCGCATCGAGCAGGCTCAACTGCGGGCCGCAGGTGGGGCAACAGGTGGTTTCGGCATGGAAGCGACGGTCGGCCGGGTCGGCGTATTCGCCGGCGCACGTTTCGCACAGCGGAAAACCGCTCAGGCTGGTCTGCGCCCGGTCGTAGGGAATGCGCCGGCTGACCGTGAAGCGCGGCCCGCAATGCGTGCAGGTGGTGAAGGCGTAGCGCCAGCGCCGACCGGCCGGGTCGCACAAGTCGGCGATGCACTCCGGACACAGCCCGGCATCGGGACCGATGGCGGTTTTGACCTCACCCTCGGCACTGTCGAGAATGGCAAAACCGGTGGCCGGTAGCTCGCCAGCGAATTCCTCGATCTCGACGCCATCGATCCGCGCCAGACGCGGTGCCTCTTGGTGCAGGCGCTCAACGAATTTTGCCCAATTCGGCCCGTGCACCGCAGCCGTCACCCCGGCGCCGTCATTACGCACCCAACCGGCCAAATCCAGCTCCCGCGCCAGCCGCCAGACATACGGTCGGAAGCCAACGCCCTGAACGAGGCCGCGGATCCGGATCAGGCGGCCATCCATGGATTTACTTCGCCGCCAGCTGCTGCTCCAGTTCGGCAATACGAGCCTTCAGCGCTTCGACCGATTCGCCGTGGTGGCCGCGCTGCGCTTCCAGCCCGGCTTCGATCCAGTCCAGCCAGGCGCTCATGCCGTCGCCGCTGGTGGCGGAGACGCGGAAGATGGTCAGGTTGGGATTGACCCGGCGGGCGTTGGCTTCGGCGAGGTCTGCATCGAATTCGAGGTAGGGCAGCAGGTCGCACTTGTTGAGCAGCATGACATCGGCCGCGGCGAACATGTCCGGGTACTTGAGCGGCTTATCCTCCCCCTCGGTCACCGACAAGATGGCGACCTTGTGGTGTTCACCAAGGTCGAAGGCGGCCGGGCAGACGAGGTTGCCGACGTTCTCGATCAGGAACAGCGACTCGTCTTTGGGCTGCAGGCGCTGCATGGCGTGGCCGACCATGTGGCCGTCGAGGTGGCAGCCCTTGCCGGTGTTGATCTGGATGGCCGGCACACCGGTGGCGCGGATGCGCTCGGCGTCGTTGGCGGTCTGCTGGTCACCTTCGACGACGTTGATGGCAACCTTGTCCTTCAACAGCTCGATGGTCTTGCACAGCAGCGTGGTCTTGCCGGAGCCGGGGCTGGAAACCAGATTCAGCGCGAAGATGCCGCGCTGGTCGAACCACTGGCGGTTGGCGGCGGCGTAGGTGTTGTTCTTGGCCAGGATGTCCTGCTCGATCTGCACCATGCGGGCCTGGCTCATGCCCGGCACATGGGCGCGGGCCGGACCGGCGCCGTAGTCCAGATCGCCGCCGACGGCGTGTTCATGGTGATGTGGGTGTTCATCGCCATGTTGATGGGCATGTTCGCCGTCGTGCACGTGCGCATGGCTATGCTCGCTGCCGTCGCTGTGCCGGTGCGTGTGCGAATGCACGCCGAGGGGCGCATCGTGCGAATGCTCGTGACTATGGTCGTGCTCGTGGGTATGGGTATGCACCGTGCCATCTTCGTGCACATGCGTATGTTCGTGCGCCCCGCCCTCGATCTTCGTTTCTCCTGCACCGCAGCCGCAAACCGTACACATAGACGTCTCCCGATTATTCGATTTCGATTTCCTTGACCCGCATTTCGGTGCCGCCGGTGGGCTGTACCTGATAACTGCCGCAGGTCGGACAACTGCCATACAACTCGGTCATCGGCACCGTCACCGCGCAGGGCATGCACCAGCCGCTGCCCGGTACGTCGACGATCTCCAGTTGCGCCCCGTCGGCGATGCCGCCTTTGGTGACGACATCGAAGCAGAAGCGCAGCGCCTCCGGCTCGACCGACGACAGCTTGCCGATTTCCAGCACCACCAGCTTGACCCGTTGCGCATTCTCGCGCTTCGCGGTGTCTTCCACCAGCTGGATCACGCCTTCGGCGAGCGACATTTCATGCATGCTTCAATCCACTTCCAGTTCATAGGGCAAACACGGGTCGAGGGCCAAAATAGCCTGCTCGATACCCTGCCGGGCCGCCTCGGCATCCGCGAACGTCCGCTCGGCCAGCAAGGCGGCGAGCGGCGCGGCATCGGCGAAAAAACCGTCGGTCGGCGCCTGCACCCGGTAATTTGCCACCAAACCCTCCACCAAGTGTATGGCATGGGTCAAAACGCCGCGTGCCGTCAGCACCTGACCGACACCCCAGCCCTGGCCACCGGCATGAGCGATCGGATAAGGCGCCCGCTCGACCAAGGCCGCAACTGCCCGTTCGACATCGGCCAGACGCGCCCGGTAGGCCGCCGCCACGCAGCTCGGACCGATGATGGCCGGCCTATGATCGGCTTCACCGCGCCAGAAGGCCAGCCAGCCTTCGGCATCGAAGCCGGTCACCGGCATCGCGGCACTGCTGCGGTGCACGAGCCTTTCCAGGCATTTTTCGGAGAGCGGGCGCAGGGTGTTGTCCAGCAAGCGCTGGGTCACGGCCAGGCCCTTGTCGCCCTGGCGCTCCGCCCGCCATTCGATGAATGCATCCTTCTCCTTGGCCAGGCCGAGCGCGCTCGGCCAGTCGAGCAGCAGGCGCCACAGGTTTTCGTGCAGGAGTTCGAGCCACAGCGCCCGATCGTCGGCCGGCAAGGGCGGCTCGCCGCGTGCGGCAGCGACGGCACACTGAGCGGCCGTACGTTGCGCCTCGGCGCACAGGGTATATAGATAGGGCACCGTCTTCACGACGGCGTCAGGCAGCTGGCCGATGAACAGGCGGGTCACGGTCGGCCGGCGCAGCTCGACGGCCAGATTCTCGACTCGCCCCTCGACCCAGTTTGCGCGGACGGTCAGTATTCCCGCCGAATTCACCCCCGCAGCCCCAGGAAGGCACGCCGGCTGCGCGGCGCGTCGGCCACGGCGGGCGGCGCCGCCAAGGGTTCGGCAAACAAGGCTTCGCCCACTGCGATGGCGGTCAGACGAGCTTGGTCATGCGACTCCAGCTCGACCGCCGGGGAAAACAGGGAACAGAGGTGGTAAGTGCCGAGTCGATCTTCGTGGGCCACGGTGAACTCGTAATTGCCGGAAGGAAAGCGCCAATCATACTTGCTGCAGGGCGTCAGTTCCGGCCAATTGTCGGCCTGCCCGCGCAGGCGCAGCAGGTTGATCGCCCACGGCGTGATCATGACCCCGGCCCAGTGACCATCCTCGGCCCGACGGAAGCCAATGGCCTCGACTTGCAATGCCGGGTTACAGATCGGCAGGCCCACCATGCGCGTCGCCGCGATGTCGGCAAACACACTTTCCAGTTGCGACGACGGATCGGCCGACCAGACGCTCATGCCCCGAGCACCATGAACTTGTGTTTGGGCGCATCGCAGCCGGGGCAATGCCAGTCATCCGGCAACTCGGCAAAGGAGACGCCCGGCGGAATGCCGCGCACGTCGTCACCCACCGCCGGGTCATAGACCCACCAGCAGATGCCGCATTCGAGCTTGTCGTCTGCTTTGACGTCGAGAAAGGAGCCTTCGAAACGCATGGCGCGAAACTACAGCGGCTCAGCCATCATGTCGAGGTATTCGCGCAGACGCTCGACCGAATCGGCGAAATCCTCGTCCGAGGCCAGCACCACGTCCGGCATCGCGACGACTTCGATGGAGTTGAGGATCAACGCGTCCATCGAGTTGAAGTACTGAACCCACCACACATCGTGCAGGCGCGTGCTGGTGATGCGGCAATTGCCGTAGCCGCGCGACAGGATGGATACCTCGCGGTGGCCAAGCCAGCCGTACAGGGTATCGAGGTCGGCATCGCTGACCGGCAACAGGGTCAGGTTGATCACGTGCGCCGGCTGGCCGGGCTGGTACGCGGCGGCCTGTTGGCGGATTTCCTCGACCAGCGCCTGGGCGTTCATGCAACCGGCCGGGTATTCGGGCGGCTGCAAACCGCTGGTCGCGGTACGGCGCATCGAATCGATCAGCACCTCCGGCACCGGGCCGGTTTCCAGGCGGTCGATCAGGAAGCGGCCATCCTCGCCGACCTGCAACACGCGCCAGACGCCGGCAAAGGCGCTTTCCTGCACGCGCCAATGTTCCGGCGCGGTGGTGAAGGCGCTGACTTCGCCGAAACCGAGCGACTGGTTGATCACCTCGCGCACTTCCGGATCGAGGGTGAGCAGGTCGAATTGCGCGCCGCCGGCGAAACCCAGTTTTTCAGCCTGATCGATGAAATCAGCCAGCAAGGTCGCGGCACGCGCCACCGATTCGGCCGAAGCCCCTTCCGGCAGACGCGGCTGGTGGAAGGTTTCCATGCCCTTGGGCATGGGCAGGTAATCCGGGGCTTCCTCGCCTTGTGAGCCGGGGCCCATGGCGACGACGGAAATCGGGAAGGGACGCAGGCTAGCGGGGTTCATGCGCAGGCTCCTTGAGACGTGGCGGCGCGGACGGGAATTCCAATGGGTTTGGGCTGGGCCGGGCCGTTGAGCAGGCGAGCGACTTCGGCCTGATATTCGCTCCAATCGCGAATGCCTTGCAGCACGCCGACGAATTCGCCATCGCGCAGGAAAACGACGGCCGGCGCACGCGCCACGCCGTAGCAGGCGAGCAGTTCGGCGGCCAATTCGGCCCCGGCGACGCAACGGGCGATGCTGTCGCCCAGCGGCTTTAGCGCCTCGGGCAGGATGACGCAGGCGTCGAGCACTTCGAGGTTGCGCTGCGGGTCGTCGGTGAGCAGCAGGGCAGTCAGGCCAGCCGGAAAAACATCACTACTGCGGTGCACACGCGAAAAACCGTGTTTTTGCTCCATGCGGCCGATGGCCGTTTCCAGGCGTTCGAGCGAGGTCGGGCCGGCTTTGAGTTCGAGGCTCATGATTGTGGGGTCCTCAGGAATTCGGGTAGTTGGGGTTCGCGGTCGAGATCGGCAAAGAAGGCCGAAAAATCGGTTTCGCCACTGTGGGCGGCCGTCAGCCCATCGAGTGCGGCGTTGATCGCCGCAGCACGCTCAGCCTCGATCACTTCGCGCGCCGCATCGAGAAAGGTCAGCAACCAGGTACCGGCCGGCTGTGGGCCGACCAACGACAGGTCGACACGCACCTCGCCGCCACGCCCGGCACAACGGGCGAAATGGGTACCGGTTTCGATGACCTGGACGGGAATGCCGAGACACATGCTCAGGCGCCTTCCATGTTGAGGAAACGGGCATCGCCCAGGCGATAGGCCAGGTCAGCCGACGGGCGTTCGCCTTCGTAGACGTCGATGGCCAGCGCGGCATCGGTGATCGGCTCGGCATCGCCATCGCGCAAATGGCCCGCGGCACCCCACTCCTCCAGCCAGTCGAGCGCCTTGTTCAGGGCCGGCACCATCTGCGCCTTAACCACGTCGCGCAGGCTGCCGCCGTAGTCTTCGAGTTCTTCGGGCTGGACGCCGATCAACACCAGTTCCTTGGGCAGCTTGCCGGTCAATTCCGCGGCCATCAGGACTTCCTGAAAGCCGGTCTGGTGCAGGCTCATCTTTTTGGCCCCCATGAAGCGCGGCACCTGATCGCCGACCACTTCGCGCATCGTGCCCGGCTCGTCGCCGTAATCGACGGCATCGAAGACCAGCAGGCAATCGGCTTCCTGCACGTAAGGCAGCAGGTAGAGCCCCTGCGTACCGCCATCCATCAGCGTCACTTGCGGCGGGAAGGTCCAGCCTTCGTTCAGCGCCTCGACGCAACGCACGCCGAAACCTTCATCGGCCCACAGCAGGTTGCCGATACCGAGCACCAGAATGCGTTTTGAATCCATCGTCATCTTCCGAAAAAAACGCCCCGGTCGCGTGAGGGTGCGAGCCGGGGCCAACGCAAGGTAAACCTTAATTCCGACTGATGACCAGGCGCCGCTGGAGCAAGGCGGACGCGCGCAGACAGTGCTTTAGCACGGCAAGCGCGGACAACGCAGCACCAGCAAGCATGGCCATCAGTCCTTGAACATCCGCCAGCCGCTGATCATGGTCGAGATCAACGATTGCCGGCTCATGATGTCCTCGCGGATCGCGGCATAGACGTGCACAAGGACGAAAGTCATCATGATCCACATGCCCAGCCGATGCAGGTTATGTACCTGCAGGGAACCGCCCAGCATTGGGATGACCCAGCCGAACAGGCTGTCGCTCCAGGTGCCCAGTCCGGCGCCTTCGCTGTACAAGGCGAAGCCGGTGAACACCATGCCGACGGCCAGCACCGTGAAGAAGAAGAACATCATCAATTGCGCCATCGGGTTGTGACCGACGTATTTCTTCGGATATTTCTCGAGGAAGAGATACCAGCGCAATTCGAAGAAGACTTCGCTCCACCACTGCGGATTGGTGATCGGCAGCCGGAAGATCTGCTTGGCGTGATGGTTGCCAACGAAAGCCCAGTAGATGCGACCGAGCAGTCCGACAGCAAATATGTAGGCCGCAGCGAAATGGGCAAAACGGATGTAGCCCATCAGGAAGTTCTCGGCGGCTTCGCCGGGTACCGTCGGCAAGGGCTTGCCGATGAAATAGCCGGTCACCGCCAGAACCACCATGGCCAGCGCATTGACCCAGTGCCACAAGCGCACAGGGGCTTCGTAGACATAGATCGAACGGACTTGTTTACCGTGCCGTTCGGCCTCCAGCATGTCCTGTTGAGAGAGCATGGAATCCTCCTTATTGCTGCCGCAAGGCAGCACACAAACCTCCCCTCGCCCTCAGGGAGAGGGGTCGGGGGAGAGGGTGGGGATACAGGCGGTCCATTAACGAACCTTGACCGAAGTCATTTCCTGGCCGTCCGGGCTCATCACGTGCGTCGAGCAGGCCAGGCAGGGGTCGAAGGAATGCAGGGTACGCAGGATTTCCAGCGGCTCGTCGGCCTTGGCCACCGGGGTGTCCATCAACGAGGCCTCGAAGGCGCCGATCTGGCCCTTGTGGTCACGCGGACCACCGTTCCAGGTGGTCGGCACCACGCACTGGTAGTTGTCGATCTTGGTGTCCTTGATCTTGATCCAGTGGCCGAGCGCACCGCGCGGTGCTTCGGTAAAACCAGCGCCCATGGCTTCCTTCGGCCAGGTGCTGGGTTCCCACTTCTCGATGTTGGCGGTGTTCAGATCGCCAGCCTTGAGGTTGGCCATCAGCTTGTCGAACTGCTGTTGTTGCAGCTTGACGCAATACGCCGTTTCCAGACCACGCGCCGCGGTACGGCCAAGGGTCGAGAACAGGGCGGTGACCGGCACGTCGAGCTTCTTCAGCGCGCCGTCGACCAGACCGTGAATTTCCGGATACTGCTTCGGTTGCAGGTAGCCCAGCACCATGCGCGGCAGGCAGCCGACTTCCATGGCGTGACCACGCCAGCGCGGAGCCTTGATCCACGAGTACTTGCCACCCTCGTCCAGTTCCTTGATGTTGGTCTTGGAACCCTTGGTATTCGGACCGAGCACGAAGTTGGGTTCGGTGACGCCATCGAACGGGTGCAGGCCCTTGGTTTCGTCCGGGTACTTGTACCAGGAGTGGGCAACGTATTCCTGCACCTGCTCCGGGTCCTTCAGGTCAACCGGATGGATTTCGTCGAGCTTGCCGTTGATGATGGCACCGCGCGGCAGCAACAGATTGGCCGAAGTGTAGTCGTTGGCCTTCTGCGGGATGTCGCCGTAGGAGAGCAGGTTCTTCGAGGAAAGTCCGCCGCCGTACAACCAACCCTTGTAGAAGGATCCGATGGCCAGCAGGTCGGGAATGTAGACCTGCTCAACGAACTCGGCGGCGCGGTCGATGATGCTCTTGACCAGATTCAGGCGTTCCATGTTCACCGCGCCGACGGCGCCCGTGCCTTCCAGGTTGATGGCGCAGGGCACGCCGCCGACCAACCAGTTCGGGTGCGGGTTCTTGCCGCCGAAGATGGTGTGAACCTTGACCAGTTCCTTCTGGAAATCGAGGGCTTCGAGGTAGTGCGCCACGGCCATCAGGTTGGCTTCCGGCGGCAGCTTGTAGGCCGGGTTGCCCCAGTAGCCGTTCATGAAGGGGCCGAGCTGGCCCGATTCGACGAACTTCTTCAGGCGGTTCTGGATGTCGCGGAAATAACCCGGCGACGACAGCGGCCACGAGGAAATGCTCTGGGCCAGCGTCGAGGTCGCCTTGGGATCGGCCTTCAGCGCCGAAACAACATCAACCCAGTCGAGCGCGTGCAGATGATAGAAGTGCACCAGATGGTCGTGAACGTAGAGGTTCAGCTGCATCAGGTTGCGGATGGTGTTGGCGTTTTCCGGAATCTTGATCGCCAGCGCATCTTCGACCGCGCGCACCGACGTCAGGGCGTGCGTACCGGTACAGACGCCGCAGATGCGTTCGGTGAAGGCCCAGGCATCGCGCGGATCGCGACCCTTGAGGATGACTTCCAGGCCGCGCCACATGGTGCCGGTGGAGACAGCGTTACGGATGACGTTCTTGTCGTCGAGGTTCACTTCCACCCGCAGGTGGCCCTCGATGCGGCAAACCGGGTCGACGACGACGCGCTTGCCGGAATTGTCCAGCTTGAAGCCTTGAGTTTCGTAGGCTGACATGTGTTATTCCCCCTGTTTTTCTTGGCTGTTGTCAGGAACAGCGGCCTTCTGGCGGGCGCGGGCCAATGCGGTGACGGCGGCGTGCGCGGCAATCGCAGCGCCGACCGTGCCGGCAGCGGCCTTGCCGATGGTGTCGGCATTCGATTCGGCGCCGAACGGCGTAATCGAGGTGACGCGGTCGTAGAACGAGCCCTTGTCCCAGAAACCTTCTTCCGAACAGCCGATACAACCGTGGCCGGATTGCACCGGCCAGCTGACGCCGCCGTTCCAGCGCATGGACGAGCAGGCGTTGTAGGTGGTCGGCCCTTTGCAGCCCATCTTGTAAAGGCAGTAGCCCTTGCGCGCGCCCTCGTCATCCCAGGCTTCGGCGAACTGGCCGGCGTCGAAGTGGCCGCGGCGATAGCACTTGTCGTGAATACGCTGGCCGTAGAACATCTTCGGACGTCCCTGGCGATCCAATTCGGGAATGCGGTCAAAAGTCAGCATGTAGGTCACGACGCCGGTCATCACTTCGGCAATCGGCGGGCAGCCCGGCACGTTGATGATCGGCTTGCCGGAAATCACCTTGTGCACCGGCGTGGCACGCGTCGGGTTCGGCTTGGCGGCCTGTACGCAGCCGTAGGAAGCACAGGCCCCCCAACTGATGATGGCCTTGGCGTCGGCGCAGGTTTCCTTGAGCACTTCGACAAACGGGCGGCCACCGTGGATGCAGAACATGCCGTCTTCGTTGAGCGGCGGATTACCTTCGACGGCGACGATGTAGTTGCCCTTGTACTTTTTCTTGACCTCTTCGATGATCGCCTCGGCCTGATGCCCGGCAGCGGCCATCAGCGTGTCGTCGTAATCGAGCGAGAGCATGGAGAGCACGACATCCTTGGTCAGCGGGTGGGCCGAACGGATGAAGGACTCGGAACAGCAGGTGCATTCCAGGCCGTGCAACCAGATCACCGGCGTGCGCGGCTTGGTTTCCAGCGCATGCGCGATGCGCGGCGCGGCGGCGCTGCCCAGCCCCAGTGAGGTGGCGGTCAGGCTGCAGAACTTCAGGAAGCTACGCCGGGTAATGCCCTGCCGGCGCAGCACTTCATAAAAAGTCTCGGTCACTTGTTTTCCCCCGTTCGTTTCTCGCATTGGACGTTGCTGCATCGCAAAGCACGTGCCAACCTCGGGGGAAATGTGATTTATTGATTTAAATCAAACCCTTCGCCAGCTAGCCTGGCGCTGATAGAAAAGCGAAGAACGAGACAAGTGATCACCTGGTTTCCACTCTGCAAACCTCAAATCCACATTGCTGCGGTGCACCGTGAAAATAGGCGAAAATCAGTGGATTAGATGATAAGCCGGGTTGTTCAGTCCCTGCACCGCCGCCACCAGCGCATCGATGGCTTTCGGGCGGACGAAGCCGGTGCGCCAGGCCAGCGCGATACGGCGCGACGGCTCTGGTTCGGTAAAGGGAATGACACTGATCAGATCGTTGCTATACGGATGGCGCAACGCCCCGTCGGGCAGCACCGACACACCAAGCCCGGAAGCCACCATGCAGCGAATGGTGCCGATGGAATGGCCGAGGCGAACGTCGGTTTCCGGACTGCTCACCTGCGGGCAGGCACCCAGCACCTGGTCGCGGAAACAGTTGCCCGCCTTCAACAGCAACACCTCGTCGCCGGCCACCTCTTCCGGCGCGATACGCGCCTTGTTCTCCCACTCATGACCGCGCGGCACGATCACCTTGAACGACTCGTCGTAAATGGGCCGGGTGAGCACACCGGGCATATCGAAGGGCAAGGCGATGATCACGACATCGACCTCGTTCTCGCGCAGCATCTCGGCCAGATTTGAGGTCATATTCTCTTCGATGGCGAGCGGCATGTGCGGCGCCACGTGCTTCAATGACTGGATTAATTGCGGCAACAGATAGGGCCCGATGGTGTGAATGACGCCGAGGCGCAACGGCCCATCCAGTTGGTCGCGCCCGACCATAGCGATCTGGCGCACCTTGTCCGCTTCTTTCAACGCCTGCTGCGCCTGCTCGACGACGCGCACGCCGACCGCGCTCGGGCTGACAAAGCCCTTGCCGCGCTCGAACAACTGCACGCCCAGTTCGTCTTCCAGACGCGCGATTGCCACACTTAGTGTCGGCTGGCTGACCGAACAACGTTCGGCCGCCCGACTAAAACTTCTTTCCTGCGCTAAAGCCACGATGTAACGCAACTCGGTCAAGGTCATCTGCTGCTCTCCAGAGTAATTTAGCGGGGTCTAATGCCCCTTCGATCTATAGGGGAAAGCTATAACCCCTATAAACAAAACCCATAAAAATCATTGACTTGGATCAATACTACCATGACCACCAAGGGGACAATGCCCGGACCGAGTCATTTTTACAAGGGAGAATGCAAATGAAAAGAAGCACGCTTTCCGTTTTTGTTTCACTGCTGCTCGCCGGTTCCGTCAGCCTCGCCGTGGCCGCCGACAAGGAACCGATCCAACCCATACAACCGGCCAAGGTGACCAACCCGGCCCTGGTCGAACTGGGCAAGAAGCTCTACTTCGACCCGCGCCTGTCCAAGTCCGGCTTCATCTCTTGTAATTCCTGTCACAACCTGTCGATGGGCGGCACCGACAACATCAAGACCTCGATCGGCCATAACTGGCAGGAAGGCCCAATCAATGCCCCGACCGTCCTGAATTCCAGCCTCAATCTCGCCCAGTTCTGGGACGGCCGCGCAGCCGATCTGAAGGCGCAGGCCGGTGGCCCCATCGCCAATCCGGGTGAAATGGCCTTCACCCACACGCTGGCAATCGACATGCTGAAATCCATCCCCGGCTATGTCGCCGAATTCAAGAAGGCTTTCGGCACTGAAACCGTCGATATCGACAAGGTCACCAAGGCCATCGCCGCCTTCGAGGAAACCCTGGTCACCCCGAACTCCCGCTTCGACAAGTGGCTGAAGGGCGACAAGAAGGCGCTGAGCAAAATGGAAGTGGACGGCTACAAGCTATTCAAGGAAAGCGGCTGCGTCGCCTGTCACAACGGCCCGGCGGTCGGCGGCAACTCGTTCCAGAAGATGGGTCTGGTCGAGCCGTACAAGGCATCCAGCCCGGCCGAAGGGCGCGTGGCCGTCACCGGCAAGGACGCCGATCGCTTCAACTTCAAGGTGCCGACGCTGCGCAACGTCGAAATGACCTATCCATACTTCCATGACGGCGCCGCCAACACGCTGCCGGAGGCGGTCGATACGATGGCTCGCATCCAGCTCGGCAAGAAGTTCACTGCCGATGAAAACGCCAAGGTCGTCGCCTTCCTGAAGACGCTGACCGGCGACCAGCCAAACTTCAAACTACCGATCCTGCCACCCTCTTCCGACGCGACGCCGCGCCCGACGCCGTTCGAGAAGAAGTAAGGGACAAGCACCCATGAATGACGGGGGCAGCCGCCCCCGTTTTTTGTTGCCTGATTTGTTTGATGATCATCAATCTGCCGGTAAACTGGCGCGTTCATAATTTGCGCCTGATTTTTCGCGGTTTTTTCTAAATGCTTGAAGCTGACAATCTGGAATGCGTGCGCGGCGAGCGCCGCCTGTTCGCAGGCCTCGGCTTCAAACTGGAAGCCGGCGAACTTCTCTATCTGCAAGGCAAGAACGGCGCCGGCAAGACCAGCCTGCTGCGCATGCTGATCGGCCTGCTGCCGCCGGAAGCCGGCGAAATTCGCTGGAAGGGCCAATCGATCCGCGCCGCCGGCGAGGATTTCCGCGCCGACCTGTGCTATCTCGGCCACCTGAACGCCATCAAGGAAGAGCTGACCCCCTTGGAAAACCTGCTTGCCGCTGCCCGCCTGGCCGACGAAGAACTGTCGGAAGACGATGCGCTGGATGCGCTGGAGCAGGTCGGCCTGGCCGGCCGCGAAGACCTGGCCTGCAAGTACCTGTCGCAAGGCCAGAAGCGCCGCGTAGCGCTGGCCCGCCTGGTCAAGGAACGCCGCCCACTGTGGGTGCTCGACGAACCCTTCGTCGCCCTCGACGTGGCTGCGGTGGACTGGCTCGCCAGGCTGATTTCCGCCCACCTGCAACGGGGCGGCCTGGCCGTGATGACGACGCACCAGCTGGTCGACATTCCGGCCGGCACCGTGCGCGAACTGCGCCTTTCCTGAGGTCGGACGATGCTGAAAATCATCCTGGCCGTCATCGGTCGTGACCTCAAACTGGCCATGCGTCGCCAAGCCGACATCGTCTCGGCCGTTTTCTTCTTCATCATCGTGGTCAGCCTCTTTCCGCTCGGCATCGGACCGGAACCCGACCTGCTGCGCAAGCTTGCCCCCGGCGTGCTGTGGGTCGCCGCCCTGCTCGCCACCATGCTGTCGCTGCCCCGCCTGTTCGCCGACGACCATCGTGACGGCACGCTCGAACAACTGGCGCTGGCCCCGCATCCGCTCGGTCTGGTTGTTACCGGCAAAGTGATCGCTCACTGGCTGGTCTCAGGCCTGCCGCTGGCGCTGATCGCGCCGGTGCTCGGCATCCAGTTTGATCTTTCCACCGACGCCCTCATCGTGCTGACTGGCGCCATCCTGCTCGGCACACCCGCGCTGTCCGGCATCGGGGCCATTGGCGCGGCACTGACCCTCGGCCTGCGCGGCGGCGGCGTACTGCTTTCGCTGCTGGTGCTGCCGCTTTACATCCCGGTGCTAATATTCGGCGCTGGCGCGGTTGACGCGACCGTGTCCGGACTCGGGGGAGAAGGACATCTGTCACTGCTCGCCGCCATTACCTTTGCCGCAACCGGCTTCGCCCCCTGGGCGTCGGCCGCCGCCTTGAAGATCGCCCTCGAATGAAAGATCGCTTCAATCTCTACAAATTCGCCTCACCGGCCACGTTCTATCCACTGGCCGGCGCGCTGATTCCCTATTTCGCCGCCGTTTCGGTCGTTTTCGGTATCGCCGGGCTCTATCTCGGCATGCTGGTCGCGCCGACCGACTTCCAGCAGGGCGAAGGCTACCGCATCATCTTCATCCACGTCCCGGCGTCGTGGATGTCCATGTTCATCTACCTGGTAATGGCTTTCTGGGCCGCCATCGGTCTCGCCTTCAATACCCGGCTGTCGGGCATGATGGCGCAGGCCCTGGCGCCGACCGGCGCGCTGATGGCCTTCCTGTCGCTGTGGACCGGCGCCCTGTGGGGCAAACCGATGTGGGGCGCATGGTGGGTCTGGGATGCCCGCCTGACCTCCGAACTGATCCTGCTCTTCCTGTACATCGGCTACATGGCACTGACCGCCGCCATCGACGATCCGCGTCGTGCCGACAAGGCGGGCGGTCTGTTGCTGCTGGTCGGCGTGGTCAACGTGCCAATCATCTATTTCTCGGTGAAGTGGTGGAACACCCTGCATCAGGGTTCCAGCGTCAACCTGACCAAATCGTCGATGGCCGAGACCATGCTGTGGGGCATGCTGCTGATGGCCATGTGCTTCTGGATGTATTCGATTGCGGTCGCCTTCATGCGCGTACGTACAATCATGCTCGAACGCGAGCGGCACACCGACTGGGTCAAGGCCATCCTGACGGGAGGCGAGAAATGATCTACTGGCACAGCTTTTCCGACTTTATCGCGATGGGCGGCTACGGACTCTACGTCTGGGGCTCCTTCGGCGTCACGGCAGCCATCATGGCCATTGAACCGATCCTCGTCGCACGCAATCAAAAGACCACCATCGCCCGTCTGAAACGTCAGCTGCGGGCAGAAAGCAGGACCCAAAGCGAATGAAGACTCGTCACAAGAAACTCGCGCTGATCGGCGGCGCGCTGGCCATCGTCGGCATCATCGCCGCCCTCGTTCTTAATGCACTGAACAGCAATATCGCGCTCTACATCACACCCACCGAAGTCGCTGCCGGCAAGGCACCGCAAGGCAAGCTGTTCCGCGTCGGCGGACTGGTCAAGGAAGGCAGCATCCAGCGCCAGGCTGACGGGGTCACCATCGCCTTCGTGATTACCGATACCGCCAAGGACATCCCGGTGGCCTACAAGGGCATCCTTCCCGACCTGTTCAAGGAGGGCAAGGGCGCCGTTGCCCAGGGCAAGCTGGATGGCAACGGCACTTTCGTCGCCACCGAGGTTCTGGCCAAGCACGACGAAAACTACATGCCGCCGGAAGCAGCCAAGGCCGTCGATGACGCACAGAAGGCTGCCAGCAAGCATGTCTCGCCGTCTTCGGCCGGCGCGTCGAAGCCGGGGTACTGAGCATGATTCCCGAACTTGGTCATTTCGCGCTGATTCTGTCGGCGCTGGTCGCACTTGTGCTCGGCACCTTTCCGCTGCTTGGCGCCCACCGCAACCATCAGAGCTGGATCGCCCTGGCTCGTCCTGCCGCCTCGGCGATGGCGCTGTTGGTCACCTTCTCCTTCACCTGCCTGACTATTGCCTTCATCAACAACGATTTCTCGGTGGTTTATGTAGCGCAGCACTCCAACTCCCTGCTCCCCATCGAGTACCGCATTGCCGGCGTCTGGGGTGGCCATGAAGGCTCGCTGCTGCTGTGGATTCTGATGCTGAGCTGGTGGGCTTTCCTGGTTGCCATGTTGTCGCGCGACCTGCCCGACGCCATGGTTGCGCGCGTGCTCGGTACGCTGGGCCTGGTCGGTTTCGGTTTCCTGCTTTTCATCCTGCTGACCTCCAATCCCTTCGAGCGACTGCTACCCGGCGCACAAGAAGGTCGCGACCTCAACCCGCTGCTGCAGGACCCCGGCTTGGTCATACACCCGCCGCTGCTCTACATGGGTTACGTCGGCTTCTCGGTCGCCTACGCTTTCGCCATCGCCGCCCTGCTCTCCGGCAAGCTCGATGCCGCCTGGGCGCGCTGGTCTCGCCCATGGACGACTGCAGCCTGGATATTCCTGACCTTAGGTATCGCCATGGGCTCGTGGTGGGCCTATTACGAACTGGGCTGGGGTGGCTGGTGGTTCTGGGACCCGGTGGAAAACGCCTCCTTCATGCCCTGGCTGATTGGCACAGCGCTGATGCACTCGCTGGCGGTCACCGAAAAGCGCGGCAGCTTCAAGAACTGGACCGTGCTGCTCGCCATTTCCGCCTTCTCGCTGTCGCTGCTCGGCACATTCCTGGTCCGTTCGGGCGTACTGACCTCGGTCCATGCCTTCGCCACCGACCCGCGCCGCGGGATTTTCATCCTGATCTTCCTGGTTGCGGTGATCGGCTCGTCGCTCACCCTGTTCGCGGCACGCGCGCCGAAGGTTGGTCTGGGCGGCCGTTTTGCGCTGTTCTCCCGCGAGTCGCTGTTGCTGACCAATAACGTGTTGCTGGTGGTTGCCTGCGCCACCGTCCTGCTCGGCACGCTCTACCCGCTGCTGATCGATGCGCTGGGCGTCGGCAAGATTTCAGTCGGCCCACCGTATTTCAATGCCGTCTTCGTGCCGGTAATGACCCCCATCCTCTTCCTGATCGGCATCGGTCCCTTCGCCCGCTGGAAGGAAGCTTCCGTTGCGGAAATCGCCAAGACCATGAAGTGGGCGCTCGCCGTCGGTGTCGTTGTCGCCATCGCCTGGCCGCTGGTTTACGGTGGCTGGCATGCCATGACCGCTCTCGGCCTACTGCTCGCGGCCTGGATCGTCGCCACTGCCGTGCTCAACTTCGTCGAACGCGTCCAACACACCCGTGCCGGCCGCAGCTTCCTCACCGCTGCCCTTGGCCAGCCGCGCAGCTTCTTCGGCATGCATCTGGCACACATCGGCGTCGCCGTCTTCGTTATCGGTGTCACCATGGTCTCCAGTTATCAGGACGAGAAGGACGTCAAGCTCGGCCCCGGCCAATCGGTCGATGTCGCCGGCTACCACTTCACCTTCAACGGCGTGAAACAAGTGGAAGGCCCGAACTACGTGGCGGCGCAGGGGGATTTCGATCTGTCCGTCGAGGGCAAATTCCTGCGCAAGATGAATCCGGAAAAGCGCAATTATCATTCCTCGACCATGCCGATGACCGAAGCCGCCATTGACGCAGGCTTCCTGCGCGACGTTTACGTTTCCCTCGGCGAACCGATCGACCGCGACAAGCCGGAAGGCGAATGGGCCGTGCGTGTCTATTACAAGCCTTATGTCGACTGGATCTGGGGCGGCTGCATCCTGATGGCCCTCGGCGGCCTCGCCGCCATGCTCGACCGTCGCTACCGCGTGAAAGCGCGTGCCGCCGCAAAACTCCCTGCCGGAGCCCAACAAGCATGAATCGTTATTACTGGATCGTCGGCGCCTTCGCCGCTCTCGTCGCCCTGCTCGCCGTCGGCCTCAACCTGAATCCGCGCGACGTGCCTTCGCCGCTGGTCGGCAAGCCGGCCCCGGCCTTCACGCTGGCCCAACTGGCGCAACCGGATAAAACGCTGTCGCCGAAGGACATGGAAGGCAAGGTCTGGCTGTTCAACGTCTGGGCCTCGTGGTGCGTTTCCTGTCGCCAGGAACACCCTATCCTCGTCGAGTTCTCGAAGAAGGTCGACCTACCCCTGATCGGCCTGAACTACAAGGAAGTACGTGGCGACGGCGGCTTCGACATGGGCAAGATGCCGGCCGAGGAAGAAAAGAAACTGGCCTGGCAACGCGCCAATCAGTGGCTGTCCGAACACGGCAATCCGTACAAGCTGACGGTCATGGACCTCGACGGTCGCGTCGGCATCGACTACGGCGTCTATGGCGTGCCGGAAACCTACGTCATCGACAAGGCCGGCGTCATTCGCATGAAGCACACCGGCCCGATCACCCCGGACGTGCTGGGCAAGAAGATCATGCCGCTGCTGGCGGAGCTGAACAAATGAAACACCTGCTCGCCCTGGTTTTTGCCTGTTTTGCCTTGTGCACAGCAGCAGTGGCCGATAGCGCCACCGAAGCAGCCATCGCTGCCGATCCGGTGACCGAAAAGCGTTTGCAAAAGCTCTCCGAAGAACTGCGCTGCCTAGTCTGCCAAAACCAGAACATCGCCGACTCCAACGCCGAGCTGGCGCAAGACCTGCGTCGCGAAGTACGCGGCATGATCAAGGCCGGCAAGAGCGACAAGGAAATCATCGACTTCATGGTCGCCCGCTATGGCGACTTCGTGCTCTACCGTCCACCGGTCCAGGGCAACACGCTGCTGCTCTGGGGCGGCCCCATCGCCCTGCTGTTGCTTGGCATCGTCGCCCTGCAACGCTACCTGAAGCGCCGCGCCGCCCGCCTGGCCGCCGAAGACAAGCCGCTGACCGCCACCGAGGCGCAGCGCGCCGAAGCCCTGCTCAAGGAACTCGATTCGCAATGACCCAGTTTTTCATCTTCGCCCTGCTGCTCGTCGCGGTGGTGGCCGCCTTCATCGTGCCGCCGCTGTGGCGCAAACCGCGCCAGAACGCCTCCAACGCCGAGCGCAAACAGGCCAACCTCGCCATCTTCCGCGACCAGCTGGCTGAACTCGACCGCGAACTCGCCGAAGGCTCCTTGAGCGAAGCCGACCACGCCCAGGCCAAGGCCGAATTGCAGCGCCGCCTGCTCGAAGAAGTCGATAGTGACGAAACCGGCGGCAATGTCGCTAGCGCCGTCCCCAGCCGCAAGCTCGCGATCACCCTCGTCGTACTTTTGCCGATTCTTGGCCTGCTCGGTTACGGCGTGCTGGGCAACCCGCGCGCACTCGATCCGACACAAACCGTTGCCCAGCCAAAAATGACGCCGGAACAGATCAATGCCATGGTCGCCAAGCTGGCCGAGCGCATGCAGGCCAATCCGGACGACATGCAAGGCTGGATGATGCTCGGCCGTTCCTACAAGACCCTGGGCCGATACGAAGCCGCCGTCCAGGCTTACGCCAAGGCGGAAAAGGCCATGGACGACCCGGACGTGCTGGCCAGCTACGCGGAGACCATTGCCATGGCCGAAGGCAAAGGCCTCAAGGGAAAACCGACGCAACTGATCGAAAAGGCGCTGAAGATCGACCCCAATCACGGCCACAGCCTCTTCCTGGCTGGTGCCGCCGCCATGGAGCGTGGTGACCGCAAGGCTGGCATCGCTTACTGGGAAGCGCTGCTGCCGCAAGTCGAACCTGGCTCGGAAATCGACCAGATGCTGCGCAGTGGCATCGACAAAATGAAAGCCGGCGGTTAAGCCATGGTCGATCTGGCGCGGCGCGGCTTCTTTCGCGGCCGCGCGCGCCCGCAAGTTCAGATGCGCCCCCCCTGGGCACTGCCCGAAGCCGAATTCATCGACGCCTGCACCCGCTGCAACGACTGCCTGAAAGCTTGCCCGACCGGGATTCTGATCGCTGGCGATGGCGGCTTTCCGAGCGTCGATTTCCAGCGGGGCGAATGTACCTTCTGCGCCGACTGCGTCACCGCCTGCCAGCCCAAGGCCCTGCTACGCGTTGAAGGACAGGACGCCTGGTCGTCGAAAGCTGTCATTGGCGATGCCTGCCTGCCGCGCCAGGGCGTCGAATGCCGCGTCTGCGGCGATTTCTGCGACGCCCGCGCCATCCGCTTCGTGCCACGTCTGGGCGGCAGCCCGCTGCCCGAGCTCGACCCGGAAAAATGCACCGCCTGCGGCGCTTGCGTCGCCCCCTGCCCGACCCAGGCCATCCGTATCGCCCTCTGAGTCTCACTTTTGCCGTTTCCAAGGCGCCGCAATGGCGCTATGCTAGGGCTTCGAACGCCTTTGCTATCCGGAGACATGCAGATGACGCAACAAAAGTTTCGCCTGGTAACCCGCAGCGATTTTGACGGTCTGGTTTGCGCGGTACTGCTCAACGAATTGAACCTGATCGACGACATCAAGTTCGTCCATCCGAAAGACATGCAGGACGGCAAGGTCGACATCACCGAACGCGACATCACCACCAACCTGCCCTACGTTGCAGGCGCCCATCTCGCCTTCGACCACCATCTGTCGGAAACCATCCGCAATACCGGCGAGCGCAAGAACCACATCATCGAGCCGGACGCCCCCTCCGCCGCCCGTGTCGTCTACAACTACTACGGCGGCAAACAGGCCTTCCCGAAGATCGCCGACGACATGATGGAGGCCGTCGACAAGGGCGACTCGGCGCAATTCAGCCGCGACGAAATCCTCAATCCGACCGGCTGGGTTCTGCTCAACTACCTGATGGACGCCCGTACCGGCCTCGGCCGCTTCCGTGATTTCCGCATCAGCAACTACGCGCTGATGATGGACCTGATCAAGTACTGCCGCGACCACAACATCGACGAAATCCTCGCCCTGCCCGACGTCAAGGAGCGCGTCGATCTCTACTTCGAACAGGCCGAAAAAGCCAAGGATCAGATCCTGCGTTGCGCCACGGTACATAAGAATCTGGTCGTGCTCGACCTGCGTAACGAGGAAACCATCTGGGCAACCAACCGCTTCATGATCTACGCCCTTTTCCCGCAGACCAACATCTCGATTCACGTCATGTGGGGTCTGCAAAAGCAGAACACCGTATTCGCCACTGGCAAATCCATCCTCGACCGTTCGAGCAAGACCAATGTCGGCGAATTGATGCTGCAATACGGCGGCGGTGGTCACCATGCAGCCGGGACTTGCCAGGTCGCCAACGATCAGGCGGAAGCCACCCTGCAGGTACTGATCGCCAAGATCAACGCGGACGGCTGATCAAGCCGATCTTTCCTGAGCGGCGGATAACAGCGGCCAGGGGCTCATGCCCTCGGCCCGCATTTCCGCCTCCAGCTTGACACGTAGCAGCAGCAAGCCGCGCAGCGACTCGCGGGCCTTATCTTCCGGCCAGTCGTCATGCGCATCCGCCAGGCAGGCGGCCACCTCGTGCGGTGTGGCAAGATCGACGCCACAAATCAGCGCATAACGACGAATCTCGTGATCGAGACTAGTCAACTCGCGCTCATAATGTTCAAATCCACCCATCACATAAGCATACTCCACACAAGGAGAGACGATGGACTGGTTGAAACTGCCTGAACCGCGCTCCAACATCGCGCTGGCATTCAAAGATGCGGCCGGGGCAAAAGCCTGGCTGGCGGCCCAGCCGCAGGCACAAGCCATGCACATGCTGGCCGCGATTTGTCTTCAGGTCGAGGCTGTCGAGGGCTCCAGTCTGGCTCCGGCACAAGCCTACGAACTTTTGAATTTTCTTTGGTCGCCAGCCATTCCGGCAGAAAACGCCATCGAACCGCGCTATAGCCGCAAGGCCCTGCCCTTGCCGGAAGACGACGAGCGCGCCTTCGATGCCGCACAACGCCTGTGGCTACGCTTCGGTATCGCCTACCTGCGCATTGCCCCCGATCTGGCAGCCGATGCTCGCCTTCGCGCCCTGCAACGGGCTGCCAACGCGCTGCGCATGGCTCAGTACTGCCATTTCAATGCTGCCCGTACCTGCCCGCCGGAAATCGACCATCTGCTCTTCGGCGTTCTCGCTCAGGCAAACGCCGCACAAATCCTCGAACAACCGGTCGTCGACCGCGACTTCCCTCACCTCGGCGAAGCCAATATTTCCGGTCTGATCGTTTGGGCCTTCCTGTTGCGTCTGGCCGATCCCTATCGCCTTTCGTCAGCGCAATTGACCGTCGCCAATCGTGGCCTTAGCCGCTGGCGCGAGTTGGCCAATTTCACCAACGAGCCTGCTTCCGAATCGAAATCCCGCCTGATCGACCTGACCTACCTGTTCGGCGGACCTCTACCCGTCGGCCTCCCCGCCTTGCTCGAAGTACGCAAGGTCCGGCGCAAGATACTGCAGCGCATCGACGCACTGGAAAAAGGCGAAAGCCCGGAATCGCTCAAGCTGGGGCGGGAGTTATCCAGCTATGCCTGCATCCGCCTGCTCCATCTGCTCGAAACATCGCTGAAGCCCGGCAATGGCTTGGTCTCGACCGAAGTCGGCGAGATCGAACTCGCCTTCGGTGCGGAAAACGCCTTTGCCGTTTTCAATGGCGAGTATCTGAACTCCCCGGTAGCCCAGGAGAAACAGAGCTCCGCCATTGCCCACCAGCGCATGGCCATTTTCGGCTTCGACCGCCAATCCAGCCTGCCGACAGCCGTCAAGAAACTAAACGTACCCGGCGAAAACTGGACCATGGTCGATGGCGTGGCGCTCCGCCCGGAGGATCGCGGTGGAGAACGCCGTGCCTCGCCCTGCCTGGTCGCCAGCAAGCTTAAGGAACAAGCTCGCCTGGGGATTATGGCCAGCCTGCAGACCCGCCCTGACAACGCCTTGCAGGCGGGACTGGACTGGTACGACGGTCGGATCGAAGCCCGCTTCGTCCGCCAATCGGGCATGCCCGGCGAGGCGCCGGCCCGCATTCCGGTTTTTCTGATCCAGGGCGACAAGGAGAAATCCCTACTCGTCCCGCCGCAAGTTCGCGCTGCGACCGGCAAGCAGATCACTCTGGAAGGCAGCCTGACGACCACGCTGACCTTGGGCGAAGTGGTCGAACGCGGAGTAGACTTCGTCCGCTATGCAGCCAGCTAGCAATTAAACAGATTGCCAAAAAAGCGCAAAGCGCGTTGACTCACCCAAGAGCGCTCTATATAATGCGCGCTTCCCGTGGGCCGGGTCGGTAGCTCAGTCGGTAGAGCAGCGGACTTTTAATCCGTTGGTCGCGAGTTCGAATCTCGCCCGACCCACCAGTTCAGGGATATTCTGGGGCGTTAGCTCAGTTGGTAGAGCAGCGGACTCTTAATCCGTAGGTCCACAGTTCGAATCTGTGACGCCCCACCAGAATACAAAAAGCCAGTCTTCCGACTGGCTTTTTTCATTTCTGCGGCCGATTTGGCTTACTTGCGACCGAATTTCTCGGCAAGTTGCTGCAGCTTCTGCTGCTTGCGCTCTTCCGCCTTGGCGGCGGCTTCGGTCGCACGACGCTGCTCGGCCTGTTTCTTGAAGCGCTCACGCAGCTGTTCTGCCGCATGCTGGCGGTTTTCGTCGGTCACTTCGCCGGCCGTACTGCCATCGAGGTTGTAACGAACGCTGCCCTTTTCCATTTCCTTCAGATAGCGCGTCGAAATGGTGTGGCTGCGCATGGCAAGGCGCAGCGATTTCTTCGAAACCTCCGGCAACTGCGCGAATACCTGCTTGTCGATACCGATCGCCAAGGGGCTGAAATTACGGAATACATCGAAACGAGTCTGCAGATCCTTGAGCAGTGCGCGGACGTCGGTCGGCTTGGCGGTAGAGGTTTCTTCGGTAGTCATGATGCGTCGAACTCAAAACAAGGCGCGAAGCGTAGCACGAAGTGCCACGCCCCGCTGCCGAAATCAGATGCCGTGTTGATGGAACCAGGCCAGCATGCGCTTCCAACCGTCCTCGGCCTCTTCCTTGCGGTAACTCGGCCGGTAATCGGCATGGAAGGCATGCGGCGCGTTGTCGTAGACGTGGATTTGCGAAGCCTGGGCTGCCGGGCTGCCCTGCTTCAATGCATTCTCCATGGCTTCGACGGTTTCCAGCGGAATCCCCGCGTCGAGTCCGCCGTACAGCCCCAGCACCGGCGCCTTCAGGCTGCCGGCCAGCTGGCTCGGGTGGCGCGGCGTGAATTCGTTTTCGGCGCCGACCAGACGACCGTACCAAGCGACCCCTGCCTTGACCTGCGGATTCATCGCGGCATACAACCAGGTGATCCGCCCGCCCCAGCAGAAGCCGGTAATGGCCAGACGAGCGATGTCGCCACCCTGCTTGCCAGCCCAGGCGACGCAGGCGTCAAGGTCGGCAAATACTTGAGAATCCGGCGTCCGGTTGGTGATCTTGGCCTGAATCTCGGGGATACTGGCAATCTGGCGCGGATCGCCCTGGCGAGCGAAGAGCTCCGGCGCGATGGCGAAATAGCCCTGCTTGGCCAGCCTGCGGCAGACATCGCGGATGTATTCGTGTGCACCGAAAATTTCGGAGACGACCAGCACGACCGGGGCCTTGCCCTTGCCGGCCGGCGCTGCACGATAAGCGGAAACCTGACCGTCCTTGACCGGCACCTGCACCTCGCCGGCAGTTAGCCCTTTGCTATCGGTCGCAATGGCGGTTTGCGCCATCACCGGCTGCACAGCCAGGGCAAAGCCAGCCCCCAGGCCGGCGGCAAGAAAGCCACGGCGGTCGATGCTCTGCGGCGGTACCAGACTGTCGAATTCTGCTTGATCGTTCATTGTCTTCTCCTCGGTTGGGGCTTACATCAAAACGATATCGTACTGCTCAGGCGAATAACTGGGCTCGCTCTGTAGCGAAACCGGCTTGCCGATAAAGTCGGAGAGCATGGCCAGCGCCTGTGATTCTTCGTCGAGGAACAGATCGACCACAGCCGGGCCGGCCAGGATGCGATATTCGCGGGCATTGAACTGGCGGGCTTCGCGCAGCAATTCGCGCAGGATTTCATAGGCGACGGTACGCGCCGTCTTGACCTCGCCGCGCCCACCGCAGGTCGGGCAAGGTTCGCACAGCACATGGGCAAGCGATTCGCGCGTCCGCTTGCGGGTCATTTCGACCAGACCGAGCTGGGTGAAGCCATTGACCGTCAGGCGAGTGTGGTCGCGCGCCAGCGCCTTGTTGAATTCGTCGAGTACGGCCTTCTTGTGCTCCTCATTCTCCATGTCGATGAAATCGACAATGATGATGCCACCCAGATTACGCAGGCGGAGCTGGCGGGCGATAGTGACGGCGGCTTCGAGATTGGTCTTGAAGATGGTGTCGTCGAAATTGCGCACGCCGACGAAACCGCCGGTATTCACGTCTATAGTGGTCATCGCCTCGGTCTGGTCGATGATCAGGTAACCGCCGGACTTAAGGTCGACGCGACGAGCCAGCGCTTTCTGGATTTCCTCCTCGACGCCATGCAACTCGAACAGCGGGCGTTGGCCGAGGTAGTGCTCGAGCAAGGGCAAGACGGCCGGCGTATATTCCTCGGCGAAGGTCATCAACTTCTGGAAATTTTCCCGCGAGTCGATGTAGATGCGGGTCGTTTCCGGATTGACGAAGTCGCGCAGCACGCGCTGACCGAGCGACAGCTCCTGGTAGAGCAAGGTCGGCGGCCCGGAAACACGTGCCTTGTCGCGGATATCGGCCCAGGTTTTGCGCAGGTAGGCGATATCGGTGACGAACTCCTGATCCGTCGCATTCTCAGCCATGGTGCGGACGATGAATCCACCCGGCTCATCTTCCGGCACCAGGCGGGTGATCTTTTCGCGCAACACTTCGCGCTCGGCTTCCGCCTCGATGCGTTGCGAAATACCGATATGTTTTTCCTGCGGCAGATAAACCAGCATGCGACCGGCAATGGAAATCTGCGTGGATAGGCGTGCCCCTTTGGTACCGATCGGGTCCTTGACCACCTGCACGACGATGCTCTGCCCCTCAGCGAGAATCTTCTCGATGGGCCGCTCGACCGTGCGTTCGCCGTTGGCATCGCGTGGTTGCCAGATGTCGGCAACGTGCAGGAAGGCAGTGCGCTCCAGCCCGATTTCGATGAAAGCGGACTGCATTCCGGGCAGGATGCGGACGATGCGCCCGAGGTAGACGTTGCCGACCAACCCACGGCTGGCCGTACGTTCGATGTGGAGTTCCTGCACGACCCCTTGTTGCATGACAGCAACGCGGGTTTCCTGCGGCGTGAAATTGATCAGTATCTCTTCGGTCATGAGGCGTAAAATTCGCGGTTTTTCAGAATTTTACTATGCTCCGCGTGCCTCGATCCGCGCCAGAATTGCTTGCCCCTGCCGGCTCGCTCGACATGATGCGTACTGCCTTCGCTTTTGGCGCCGATGCCATCTATGCCGGCCAGCCGCGTTACAGCCTGCGCGTGCGCAACAACGAGTTCGGCACACTGGAAAAACTGGGCGAAGGCATCGCCGAAGCGCATGCGCTGGGCAAGCAGTTCTTCGTCGTCAGCAACATCTTCCCGCACAACGCCAAGCTGACCACCTACCTCGACGACATGGCGCCAGTCATCGCCCTCAAGCCGGACGCACTGATCATGTCCGATCCCGGCCTAATCGACATGGTGCGCGAGACCTTCCCGGAGCAGGTCATTCACCTGTCGGTGCAAGCCAACACGGTCAACTGGGCGACTGTCCGTTTTTGGCAAAAAATGGGGGTGCACCGCGTCATTCTCTCGCGCGAGCTGTCGCTTGACGAAGTGGCGGAGATTCGCCAACGCTGCCCGGACATGGAACTGGAAGTCTTCGTCCATGGCGCGCTGTGCATCGCCTACTCTGGTCGCTGCCTGCTTTCCGGCTACTTCAACCATCGCGATCCGAATCAAGGCACTTGCACCAATTCCTGCCGCTGGGACTACAAGGTTTCGACCTCCGACGGCGCGCCACTGCCTGCAGGTCAACCCGTCAATTTCTACAGCCATGCCGACCAGGAAATCCTGCTTGAGGAAAAGCAGCGCCCCGGTGAACTGATGCCTATCGAGGAAGACGAGCACGGCACCTACATCATGAACTCGAAGGACCTGCGTGCCATTGAGCATGTGCATCGTCTGGTCGAGATCGGTGTCGACTCCTTGAAGATCGAGGGCCGTACCAAGAGCCCCTACTACGTCGCCCGCACCTGCCAGTCCTACCGCCAGGCCATCGACGATGCCGTGGCCGGCCGGCCGTTCGACCCGACCCTGCTCTCCGACCTGGAAAACCTGGCCAATCGCGGCTACACCGATGGTTTCTACCAGCGCCATCACGATGCCGACTACCAGAACTACCTGCGCGGCCATTCCGAGTCGGACAAGAGCCAGTATGTCGGTGACGCCGTGCGCTTCGACACGACGCGCGGGCTGATGGAAATCGAGGTCAAGAATCGCTTCGCGCTGGGCGACCGTATCGAATGCGTCCATCCGCAAGGCAATGAGCTGTTCACGCTATCCCGCCTGGAAAACAAGGACGGCCTACCGATCACCATCGCCCCCGGCAGCGGTCACCGCGTCTGGGCAGATTTGCCTGAGCGGTACACCGATTCCTTCCTGGCGCGTTACCTGTAGTATCCACCGTCCAACAAACTGGCAAAAACACCAGACAAAACATAGGTTTAATCTTGGTGCACCGCAGCAATCCGGTGTAATATTCGCGTCATGAGCCAATCCAGCAACCGCATGCCCCTGATCGATGCCTTGAAGGCCATCGCATCGCAACTGATCGTCCTCCACCATCTGGCCGCCTACGGCCCGTTGACCGAGGCCGTGCAGCAGGTGGCGCAAAAACCCATCGACTGGCTCTACGACTATGCCCGCATCGCCGTCCAGGTCTTCCTGGTCATCGGCGGCTTCCTGGCCGCCCGCGGCCTATCGCCGGATGGGCAAGCTCTGGGACGTTCGCCTTTCGCCATGATCTGGAAGCGCTATCTGCGCCTCTCCATTCCCTTCCTCAGCGCCATCGCCCTGGCCATCATTTGCTCGGCCATCGCCGACCGCTGGCTGGATGACGAAATGGTGCCTGGCCGTGCCTCGCTCGGCCAGTGGCTGGCGCACGCCACGCTGCTGCACGGTATCCTCGGCATCGAATCGCTATCGGCCGGCGTTTGGTACGTCGCCATCGATTTCCAGCTCTTCTCACTGATGGCCTTGTTGCTGTGGGCTGGCCGTCGCCAGTGGATCGCCCCGGCCATCGCCCTCTGCCTCGGAGTCGCCTCGCTGTTCTGGTTCAACCGCGACGCCAGTTGGGATAACTGGGCCATTTATTTCTTCGGCTCCTACGGCCTGGGTGCCGCCGCCTGGTGGGCCTCGAACCGCAACCGCCTATCCTTCTGGGTTGGCGTCATCGCCAGCGTTGGCATCGCGGCACTGGTCCTCGACTTCCGCCTGCGCATCGCCGTCGCGCTCGTCGTCGCCCTGACCTTGGCCTTCAGCCGCCGCAGCGGCCTGCTCGAGCGCTGGCCGGAGTCGGAAACGCTGGCCTTCCTCGGCCGCATTTCCTTCTCGGTTTTCCTGGTGCACTTCCCGGTCTATCTGGTGGTGAATGCCATCTACGCCCGCTTCGATCTGGTTTCACCGACCTCGGCCATCTTCGGCATGCTACTCACCTGGGGCGTCAGCATCGGTGCGGCGACCCTGTTCCATCGCTGGATCGAAAGCCCGGCCGGCAGCCAGCGCATTGCTGCCGCCTGCGGTTGGCTAACCACTACCGTCTGGCAGGCGAGTTGCCAACTCGTCCGCCAGGGTAAGGAACTGCTACAGCGCCTGGTTTTCGGCCGCGCCTGATCAGTCAGCCAGCTCAGTCCGGGTACGGAAATATTCCAACGCTTCCGGATTGGCCAAGGCCTCGACATTCTTCACCGGCTGCTCGTGTACGACGTTGCGCACGGCCAGCTCGACGATCTTGCCCGACTTGGTCCGTGGAATGTCCTGCACCTGAACGACCTTGGCCGGCACATGGCGCGGCGTCGTGTTGTCGCGAATCTGCTTTTTGATCCTGTCGACCAGCGCAGCATCGAGCGCAATGCCTTCCTGCAGCTTGACGAAGAGCACGACGCGCACGTCGTCGTTCTTGCCCGGCGGCCAATCCTGACCAATCACCAGCGATTCGAGGATCTCCGGCAATTGCTCGACCTGGCGATAGATTTCGGCAGTTCCGATGCGCACTCCGCCTGGATTCAGCGTCGCATCCGAGCGGCCGTAAATGATCATGCCGTCGTGCGCCGTCAGTTCAGAAAAGTCGCCATGGCACCAGATATTCGGGAAACGCTCGAAATAGGCGGCACGGTATTTCGAGCCATCGGTATCGTTCCAGAAACCGACCGGCATGACCGGAAAAGGTTTGCTACAGACCAGCTCTCCCTTTTCCGAACGCACCGGCTGGCCAGCCTCGTCGAAGACATCGACCGCCATGCCCAGGCCCCGGCACTGGATTTCGCCGCGATAGACCGGCAAGATCGGGTTGCCCAGCACAAAACAGGAGACGATGTCGGTACCACCGGAAATCGACGCCAGCAGGATGTCCTGCTTGATCTCGCGATAAACCCAATCAAAGCCCTCCGGCGACAGCGGACTACCGGTCGAGAACATGGCGCGCAAGGCTGACAGGTCGTGTGTCTTGCCCGGCGTCAGGCCGAGCTTGGCCGCAGCGTCGATGAACTTGGCCGAAGTGCCGAAGTGGGTCATTCGCTCGGCTTCGGCATAGTCGAATAGCACCTTGCCCTTGGCCGCGAACGGCGAGCCGTCGTAAAGCAGCAAGGTGGCGCCGGCGGACAGGCCGGAAACCAGCCAGTTCCACATCATCCAGCCGCAAGTGGTGAAGTAGAACAGACGGTCGCCGGGCCGCACGTCGCTGTGCAGCTTGTGTTCCTTCAAATGCTGTAGCAGGACGCCGCCATGGCAATGGACGATGCACTTGGGAACGCCGGTCGTGCCTGAGGAAAACATGATGAACAGCGGATGGTCGAAGGCGACCCGCTTGAAAATCACCTCTTTTTGCCCGTGCACCGCAGCAGTGTCGTTCCACAGCACGGCGTGGGCGATCAGCCCGATTTCCGGCCGTTCGTTCAGATAAGGAACGACGACGACCTTGACCAACGAGGGCATACGGGCGACCACCTCGGCATTCTTCTCCAGGCAATCGACGGCCTTGCCGTTGTACCAATAGCCATCGACGCAAACCAGCACCTTCGGCTCGATCTGGCCAAAGCGGTCGAGCACACCCTGCACACCGAAATCCGGCGAGGCGGATGACCAGATGGCACCGAGCGCCGTCGTCGCCAGCATGGCGATCAAGGTTTCCGGCAAGTTGGGTAGATAACCCGCTACCCGATCGCCTTCGCCAACGCCAGCAGCGATCAGGCATTGCTGGAAGCGCGCGACTTCAGCGTAGAGTTCGGCCCGCGTCAGACGCCGCTTGACCTTGTCCTCGCCCCAGAAGACCAGCGCCTCGCTGTCGTCGCGGCTTTGCAGCTGGTTCTCGGCATAATTCAGCTTTGCGTCCGGGAACCAGCGCGCCCCCGGCATGCGATCGCCATCGACCAGCACACGCTCGCCCTTGTCACCCACAGCGCCGCAGAAATCCCATAGCTTCGACCAGAACGTCTCCGGCTGTTCGACCGACCACTGCCACAAGTCGCTGTAACGACCGAATCCGTTGGCCTGCATGAACACAGCCATGCCGGTATCGCCGACGGTATTGGGGTTGGGCTTCCACAGGGGATGTTCTGCGATGGCGTAAGTCATCTCGTCTCCATATCGTTTATAGGTTTGCACGCAGCTTAGCAGCTTAGCCATGGCCAAGACTGTCGCCAGCCGGACAAACCCTGATATGGCCGGCTGCTAAACTGCCATTTTGACAAAACCAAGCCAACAGGAGATGCCCGCATGAGTCAGGTCATTATCAGCGAAGTGATCGGCAAGGTCGGCCTGATCCGTATCAACCGCCCGGAGACGATGAACGCCCTGAACAGAGAAGTCGTCGACGGTTTCGCTGCTGGGGTGGACGCCTTTGTCGAGAAGCGCAAGCCTGTACTCAAGCACCACTGACTTGCACCTCTTCGTCGACATTTCCAGCCACGGCTTCGGGCATCTGGCGATCACCGCACCAGTGCTCGAAGCGCTGGCGGCCAGCCTTCCCGAACTACGCCTGACCGTGCGCAGCCGTTTGCCACCAAGCCAGCTGCAGCAGCGTATCGCTCACCCGTTCGAACTGATCGCCGACAACACCGATTTCGGTTTTGCCATGATCGATGCAACACAGGTCGACCAAACAGCCAGCGCACTGGCCTACCAAGATGCCCACGCTCATTGGCTCGACCGTGTCACCGCAGAAACGGGCTTCCTGAAGCAACTGTCGCCGGATTTCGTTCTGACCAACGTCAGCTACCTGCCGCTGGCCGGCGCTACGCTGGCGGGAATCCCCTGCGCCAGCCTGTGCTCACTAAACTGGGCCGATCTATTCCAGCATTTTTTCGGCCATGAGACTTGGGCCGCTGCCATCCACCGCCAGATTCTCGACGCCTACCAGAGCGCCGACGCCTTCCTGCGCGTTACACCCGGCATGGCCATGTCGGATTTCCCGCATGTTCGCGACATCGCGCCAATCGCCGCCCGCGGTCTCCACCATTCGCTGCCGTTCGACGGCGACAAGGCCGTGCTGGTGGCCATGGGGGGCATCGCCCATCGCCTGCCGGTCGAAGCTTGGCCGAGCATACCCGGCATCCGCTGGCTGGTCTCGCAGAATTGGCGATGTACTCACCCCGACGCAATCGCATGGGAAACCCTGGGGCTAAGTTTCACCGACGTGCTGGCCTCGGTCGATGCCGTCATCACCAAACCGGGCTATGGCACCTTTACGGAAGCCGTCTGCAATGGGACCCCGGTGCTCTATCAGCGACGGGAAGATTGGCCCGAACAGGAATGCCTGATCGCCTGGCTGGAGCGGTACGGGCAATGCGCCAAGATCGAAGCGGAGAAATTGATCTGCGGCGACGTAGAAAAAGCGCTGAGCGAATTATGGCAACAGCCTTGCCCAAAGCAACCCGTCATGGATGGTGCGGCCGAGGCCGCAGCCTGGATCAGAGCGGCCGGAAGCCGAGGCTCTTGAGCAGCTCGCCGGTTTCGCAGACTGGCAAACCCATCACGCCGGTATAGCTGCCCGCCAAATGCTCGACGAACAGCCCGGCCAAGCCTTGAATACCGTAAGCGCCTGCCTTGTCCATCGGCTCGCCGCTCATCACGTAGTGACGGATTTCCTCGTCGTCGATGGTGCGGAAGCGGACTTCACTGACCGACAGCACGTATTCGGTACGTCCCATGTGATTGATTGCCACGCCGGTCAGCACGCGATGCGTCTTGCCCGACAGGCGTTTCAAAATGGCGGTGGCGTCGGCCAGATCGACCGGCTTCCCGATGATCTGCCCCTCGAATTCCAGCGTGGTATCGGCCGAGAGCACCGGGCGCATCGGTAGCTTGCGGTCGGCGATGATCTTCAGGCCATGGATTGCCTTCGCTCGGGCGATCCGCTCGACATAGTCTTCAGCACTTTCACCGGCCAGCGGAGATTCGTCGGTTTCCGTATCGGCCCGATCGCCATCGCGGAAGACGACGGTGTCGAAATCAATGCCGATCTGATGCAGCAACTCGCGGCGGCGCGGACTGCGCGAAGCCAGATAAATACGCATCAACCCTCCCGGTGATATGGATGATTTTTCAAGACACTGACGGCTCGATACAACTGTTCACATAATAGCAACCGTGCCATGCCATGTGGAAGGGTCAAACTGGACAAACGCAGCTTGTCGTCGGCTTTTTGCTTGAATTCTTCGTCCAGCCCATCTGCTCCACCAATCAACAGGGCAACATCACGCCCATCCTGCATCCAGGCCTCGAGGCGCTTGGCGAGCTTGAGCGTGGTCAAGTCGTCACCACGCTCGTCGAGCACGACCAGCCGGGGATTGTTCGGCAAATGCTCCCGGATACGCCCCTTCTCGGCCGCCAGCAATTGCTCGCGCGTCTTCGAGCCGCGTGCCTCGGGCTTGATTTCGGCGATGTTGAGTGGCAACTCGCGCGGCATGCGCTTCAGGTATTCGGCGCAGCCTTCATTGACCCAATCCGGCTGCCGATGACCGACAGCGAGGATGGTCAGTTTCATTCCTCGGCGGCCTGCTCGGCTGCGGCCTTGCGACGCTGGGCCGGCGTCATCTGCCAGAGTTCCTCGAGGTTGTAGTACAGGCGGACGTTCGGCTGCATCACATGGACGACGACATCTCCGATATCGACCAGCACCCATTCGCCGGCATCCTCGCCTTCGACGGAAACGATCTCGCCACCTGCTTCGCGCACCTTGTCCTGAACGTTGCGGGCCAGTGCTTTGACCTGGCGGTTGGAATCGCCGGTAGCAATGACCAGGCGATCGAACATCGAGGTCAGTTTGGTTGTGTTGATGACTTCAATGTCCTTGCCCTTGATATCTTCGAGGGCGTTGACGACGATTTTTTGCAGCTTGCGGATGTCCATCAGGGATTTCTGTAAAGGGAATGAGTCTGAATATAGTCGAGAACGCTGTCCGGCAGCAAATAACGGGCAGACAGGTCGTTAGCCAGCAATTTACGGATTTGCGTCGCGGAGATGGCCAACTGGGTCATGGCGAAAGTCACGATACCGCCACCGGTCGCGTCACCGAGTTGCCCGGCATCGGCCAGACGCCTTGCCGCATACTCGGCAGCGACCTCATCGGGCAGACTGGCCAGCTCGACCGGGAACCCCGGGCGATGCGACACAGCAACATGGGCCAGGCCAAAGATGTCGCGCCAGCGATGCCAGGTCGCCAGACCAGCGAAGGCATCGGCGCCAACCAGCAATACCAGCGGCGTCTTCTCACCCAGTTCGCAGCGCAGTCGCTCCAGGGTATGGACCGTATAGCTTGGCTCAGCCACCTCGACTTCCGCGGCATCCACCGAAAAGGATGGATTGTCTGCCGTCGCCAGCTGCACCATGACCAGACGATCGGCCGCTGTCACTTGCGGCGTGCCGCGATGCGGCGGCTGCCCGGCCGGCATCCAGCGCACACCGCCGAGTCCGAGGTGGGCGACTGATTCCTCGGCCAGCCGCAGGTGGCCGTAATGCACCGGATCGAAAGTTCCACCGAACAGGCCCAGGGGCGGATTCATGCCTCAGACGATTTCCGAAATACCGAAGATATCGCGGTAGCAGGCATAGAAACTGGCAAAGACGATGGGCGCGACGACCAGCACCATCGGCGCCATGATCAAGGCGGTCAGCAGTTCCTGCAGACCGGGTAGCAGCAGCAGGAGCACACCGAGCAGCACACCCGGTACGATCACGCTGATCAGCAGCATGGCCAGCCCGTAGGTCAGAAAAGGGCGCCAGTTCATCCAGCAGGCAACGAAGCTGAAGAACAGCGATTTACCGAGCGGCTGGCGATGCCAGGCCGCCAGCACCGGGGCGAACCACCAGGCCATCAGCACCGGCATCATCAACAAGGTAACAACCAGCAGAGGCATTAGAAAATCTGCATCCTCGACCGCCGCCCGCTCAGCCCGGCTACTCGCCAACATGTAGCGCAGGAAATCGCCCCCATCGACCAGTGCCGTGACCCCCAGCACGCCAAGGGTACAAAGAAGATAGAGTCCGCCCAAGGCCAGCAGGGTCTTGGCGTTTTCGTTGAAGCCGCCATACAGCGTCTGCAGGCCGACCGGCTGGCCGCGCTCCAGGTTGCGTGCAGCCTGCATCAGGCCGACCGACAGCCCGGGAATGGCCAGCGAAGCCGCCAACGCACCGATCACCGGAAAGAGATTGAGGAAGATCACCGTAAACCAGTAAGCCACCACCAGCATGGTCATCATTGGCGGATTACGGCGAAAGATGGCCACACCACCGGCCAGCCAGCGCCAACCTGCTCCGGAAGGAAGCGTCTGAGCCCGCACGCTCAGGCCCCCACGAAAATATCGCGATAGGACGCGTACACCGCACCGGAAGCCACCGGCAACAGCAACAACAACCCTAGGCCAAGCGGCAGCATGGCGAAGAACAATACGACGACAAGAAAGACAGCAAAAATGACCATGGCCAGCCAGTTCTTGGCCCCGGCGGCAAAGCTGGCTTTCATGGCATCGATCGGCTTCATGTCGTGAAAGAAAACCAGTGCGGGCGCAAACCAAGTGGCCATCAGCACCGGCACCGACAGCACCAACACCAGCAGACCCGCCAGCATCATGCCACCAAGAGCGATGCCGAATCCGGCCACTCGTCCGGTTACCACGCCCCCGAGTACGCCCCCGCTGATCAGCAAAAACGCCAGGAAAGCGATGCCGAAGATACCGAGCGCAAAGAATACGCCGACCATCACCAGTTCCCCGGCCTTGTGCTTGAAGCCGGCGAACAGATCGGCGATCTGCACTTCCTGATCCTGTGCGATATGGCGACAAATCTGCACCATGCCTGCCCCAAACAATGGCACCAGCAGATGCGCAGCCACCTGGCCGAACAGCGGCACGATGGAAATTGCCATCAGGATGACCAATAGCAACACGGTGCTGCCAATCCAGACACCGGGGTTGACCAGAAACATGACCCAGCCCTGGCGCAACCAGTCGAAACAGGCGCCGGGGTCGACTTCGCGGCTTTCGCCATCGAAGCTCGCCGGGGGCAACGGGAATACGGGGTTTTCACTCATGGGCGGATGCTAACGGGGCAACGCCTCGGGGGCAAGGCGCAAACGCAACAACAGGTCACGATATTCGTCGGGATTCTTGATCGTCACCACTTCGCCGGCACGCGGCCGATAGCGCGCATCGAGTCGGAGCAGCCAGAAGCGCAAGGCAGCGGCTCGTCGTATCGCTGGCCAGGCAGCACCTTCAGCTTCGGTCAGCAGTCGCCGGCTTTGATAACCGGCGATCAGGGCCGCGAGCCGTTCGCCGTCACGGCACCAATCGTTGGCGACGACCGCTAGGTCGAACAGCCATACATCCTCTCCGGCGAAGTAAAAATCGAGGATTCCGGCCAGTGCACCGCAGCTGTCCCACAAGACGTTGTCACGGAACAGATCGGCATGGATCACGCCGCGCGGCAGCGCCGCCCAGTCCGATGCAGCCTCGACTGCCAACTCCTCGGCCAGCATTGCCGCCTCGTCCACTGGCAAATGCGGCAACAGCGTTGCTCCCGTCTTGGCTCGCCATTCGGTACCGCAGGGATTGGGCAAAGGATCCGGGAAATCGGCGGCAGCCAAATGCAACTCAGCGAGTTTGACACCGACGGCCCGGCACTGCGCTACGTCTGGATGGTCGCAATTGGCTCCAGGCAAACAAGTCAGCAGACTGGCCGGCTTGTCCGCCAAAGACCGCCATAGTCTGCCGTCCGCGCCGGCTAATGGCAGCGGGCAGGCAATACCGCGCCGGGCCAGATGCTCCATCAAGGCCAGGTGGAAATCGAGGTAAGCGAACTCCGGGCGCTCGAACAGCGTCAGCACATAACGCCCGCGCTCGGTCGTGACGAAATAGTTGGAATTCTGCATGCCGGCAGCGATACCGGCATATTCGATCAGCCGCCCGAGAGCGAGCGGCGTAAGCCAGGCGTCGAGTTCCTCACGCCCGACCGGGGTATAGACCGACAAGGCTTACCAGCTATAGATAACCCACATCGGCGGGCGGACCGGATTCTGGGCAATGTCGGCTTCGACGAACTTGCCGTCGCCCTGGCGATCGATCAGGTAGTAAGGCTTGCCGATGCTCGGCGTGACCTTGACCATGTACAGCTTGCCCTTGATGCGATATTCCTCGCGCGTCTCGGCTTCCTTCTTGACGATGGTCACCTGTGGTTCCAGCGCGGCATCGAAAGCTTCCATTTCGGGCGGCGGTGGCGGCACGGCCGGCAGGGGCTGCAGATCGCCCTTCTGGGCCCAGACGGGAAGAGCGGCAAACAACAGGACAGGAAGAAGACGGCGCATGGTAGGTTCCTCGTTGGGATAGGCCTGATTTTATCCCGGATTGATCGTTAGGGCACGAGATGATGACGCGGCGTTTTGCGAGTGATTTGTCGCTGACGCGCCAAGCCAATGGTGAATTCCATTGGCGCGAAGCGATGACGGCAAGGCGCCGCACAACGGCCGTCAGCACTCGTGCAGGCACGTAGTGCCGCCTGACGATCAAGGCGGGATATCACAGGTTGAGCAACATCTCATGTTCATTCGGTAACGGACCGAACGGACGCCCTTCGTAGTGTTTGAAAATCGCCTCGACAACCTTCTCCGGATCGTCGATCAGCTGGATAAGGTGCATGTCTTCCGGATCGATCATTTTTTCCTCGACCAACTTGCCTTTGAACCAGTCGACCAAGCCGCCCCAAAACTCGGAACAAACGAGGATTAGCGGAATCTTGCGTGCCTTGCCCGTCTGGATCAGCGTCAATGCCTCCATCAGCTCGTCCAGCGTGCCGAAACCGCCCGGCATCACGACATAGGCGCTGGCAAAGCGGACGAACATGTATTTACGCGCGAAGAAGTGGCGGAAGGTCTGCGAGATATCCTGGTAGGGATTGGACTTCTGCTCGTGCGGCAACTGGATGTTGAGGCCGACCGAAGGAGATTTGCCGAAGAAGGCCCCCTTGTTGGCCGCCTCCATGATGCCGGGGCCGCCGCCGGAAATGACCGAGAAGCCAGAGTCCGAAAGCAAACGGGACAACTGCTCGGTCAGCGTGTAGTACTTCGAATCCGGCCGTACGCGCGCGCTGCCGAACAGCGTGACTGCAGGTTTGATGGCGGCGAGACGTTCGGTCGCCTCGACGAACTCTGACATAATGCCGAAAATCCGCCAGGACTCGCGGGCCGTCGAATTTTTCAACAGCGCCTCGGTCTCCACACTCATCTCCAGTTTGTCGCTTTCCGTCACTTCTATGCCTCTCTTGTTGTTGGTGGACGGTTCGTCCTATCTCTACCGCGCTTTCCACGCCCTGCCCGACCTGCGCAACAAGGACGGCGAACCGACCGGCGCTATCTACGGCGTCCTGAACATGCTACGTCGTCTCGAAAGCGACTACAAGGCGGACTACAAGGCCGTGGTCTTCGACGCCAAGGGCAAGACCTTCCGCGACGACTGGTATCCGGAATACAAAGCCCATCGTCCGCCGATGCCGGATGACCTGCGCGCCCAGATCGAGCCAATCAACGCAGCGATCAAGGCGGCCGGCTGGCCGGTCCTGACAATCGACGGCGTCGAAGCCGACGACGTGATCGGCACGCTGGCCACGACTGCTGCGGTGCACGGCATCGAAACGCTGATTTCCACCGGCGACAAGGATCTGACCCAACTGGTCGGCCCGCACGTGCGCTGGTACAACACCATGAGCAACGAACTGCTCGACGCGGCCGGCGTCGAAGCCAAGTTCGGCGTGCCACCGGAGCGCATCGTCGACTACCTCGCCCTGGTCGGCGACACGGTGGATGGCGTGCCCGGCGTCCAGAAGTGCGGCCCGAAGACGGCCGTCAAATGGCTAACTCAATATGGCTCGCTCGACCAGATCGTCGCCAATGCCGACCAGATCAGCGGTGTTGTCGGCCAGAACCTGCGCAATCATCTCGAATTCCTGCCGCTCGGCAAGAAGCTGGTCACCGTCGTCTGCGACCTGCCCGGCTTGCCCACCCCTACCGAATTGACGGCCACGCCGACCGATCTCGATACGCTGCGCGAAACCTATCGGCGTTACCAGTTCCGGACCTGGCTGGCCGAGATCGACGGCGCCGATGCCGCCGCCGGCATTCCCGCACAAACGGTCGGCACCCCGACCCCGCCACCAGCAGAAAAACTGGCCGTTCGTTACGAAACCGTGCTCGACTGGAACGCATTCGATCACTGGCTGAAGAAGATCGAAGCCGCCGACTTGACCGCGCTGGATACCGAAACCACCAGCCTGGATTCCTTCGCCGCGCGTATCGTCGGTGTTTCGCTGTCGGTCACGCCCGGCGAGGCCTGCTACATCCCGCTCGCCCACACCGCTCCCGGCGTCGCCGACCAATTGCCGCGCGACGAGGCCCTGGCCCGCCTGAAGCCCTGGCTCGAATCCGCCGTTCACAGGAAGGTGCTGCAGAACGCCAAGTACGACCAGCACGTCTTCGCCAATCACGGCATTAGCCTCGCCGGCATCGAACACGACACCATGCTGCAAAGCTACGTCATCGAGTCCGACAAAGGCCATGATCTCGGCCAACTGTGCACCCGCCATCTTGGTCTGGAGACCATCGCCTACGAGGACCTGTGCGGCAAAGGTGCCAAGCAGATCACCTTTGATCAAGTCGACATCGAGCGCGCCGCCACCTACGCCGCCGAAGATTCGGACGTCACGCTGCGCATCCACAATGTCCTGCATCCGCGCTTCGTCGCCGAACCTGGCCTGTCGCGCATTTACCACGACATCGAAATGCCGGCCCGTCAGGTCATCTGGCAAATCGAGCGCAACGGGATCCTGGTGGACGCTGAGGTATTGACCCGGCAAAGCCACGAAATGGGCCAAAAGATCATGGCCCTCGAAGCGCAGGCTTACGAACTGGCCGGCCAGCCCTTCAATCTGGCCTCGCCCAAGCAGCTCGGCGACATCCTGTTCAACAAGCTCGGCCTGCCGGTCAAAAAGAAAACCGCCTCCGGCGGCCCGTCCACCGACGAGGAAGTTCTGTCGGAACTGGCGCTCGACTACCCGCTGCCCAAGCTGCTGCTCGAGCATCGCAGCCTGTCCAAGCTGAAAGGCACCTACACCGACAAGCTGCCGCGCATGATCAATCCGCAAACCGGCCGCGTGCATACCAATTTCGCCCAGGCCGCTGTGGTTACCGGCCGTCTCGCCTCCAGCGACCCCAACCTGCAGAACATTCCCGTGCGCAGCGAGGAAGGCCGGCGCATCCGCACTGCGTTCATCGCCCCGTCCGGCAGCAACATCGTTTCGGCCGACTACTCGCAGATCGAGCTGCGCATCATGGCGCACCTGTCGGGCGATGAGCGCCTACTTGAAGCTTTTGCCCACGGTGAAGATGTCCACCGCGCCACCGCCGCTGAAATCTTTGGCGTCACCCCGCTCGAAGTCGGTCCCGACCAACGCCGCGTCGCCAAGAGCATCAACTTCGGCCTGATCTACGGCATGAGCGCCTTTGGTCTCGCCCGCCAACTCGGCCTGGAACGCAGCGCGGCGCAAACCTACATCGACCGCTACTTCGCCCGATACCCCGGCGTCGCCCGCTATATGGAAGAGGCCCGCCAGTCGGCGCGCGAACACGGCTACGTCGAAACGGCCTTCGGTCGCCGCCTGTGGTTCCCCGACATCAAGTCGGCCCAGGCCATGCGTCGCCAAGGCGCCGAACGCGCTGCCATCAACGCCCCGATGCAGGGCACCGCCGCCGACCTGATCAAACTGGCCATGATCGCCGTACAGAATTGGCTGGAAAAATTCGGCATGCAGAGCCGGCTGGTGCTACAGGTGCACGATGAACTGCTGCTTGAAGTTCCGGACGACGAACTGATGGCCGTGCGTACCCACCTGCCGAAGTTGATGGGTGAGGTTGCAGCCTTGAACGTGCCGCTGGTGGTCGAGATGGGGGTCGGACCGAACTGGGAAGCCGCGCACTAGGCGCTACGTCTGTCGACCCATCGGTAAGCGGGCGAATGCTTCCGCCGCTTCATCGACACTGATACCAGAAACATCGCGCGACGGCTTTTGCAGAAGTTCGTAAGGCACGCCCCACGGATGCCAGCGTTCGGCAGAAGAGTTACCGAAGAAGCAGACCAGCGGCTTGCCCAGCCCTGCTACCACGTGCATCGCTCCGCCGTCGGAGAGCACCGCGGCATCGCATAAAGACAGGCCAGCGATCAGTTCGGACAGATGCTCGGTACGGACCGGTGCTACCGGCAAGTCCTTCAAGATTTCCAGCAAACGTGCTGCCTTGCGATCGTCCCCCGGATGGAAAGGGTTGTTCTCATCACCCGGCGACCAGAACAGCAGAAACCGGGCGGCGTGCGTAGCGTGCAAACGCTGCGCCAATTCGGCGAAGCGTTCGATCGGCCAGCGCTGCTTCTCCTTACGCGCACTGATATGCAAGGCGACCAACGGCCCCTGACCATTTGCCACCTCGCCCGGCAAGACGTCCATCAGACGCGAGCGCAACGCTGCATCGGGAGATACCGTCATGCTCGGAATACCCCCTTCCACTTTGAGTGGAGCCAGCAGACGGAACATGTCTTCGGTTTCGTGAAGGCGCCCCCCTTCGCCATGCGGGATCGCCAGATCGATCCGCGAAGAAGAAGCCTTGTCGGTGACAAACCCGACGATATGGCGTGGCGCAAGCAGGCGAGCCTGCTTCAACGAACGTACCGCAAAACCACTGGTCGCCAGAATCACATAGTCGAACTTCATCCGGCGCAGCTTCCAGAGCAATCCGGCCCGGCGGAGATAGGCCTGCCAAACGGACTCACCCGCTGCGTGCTTGCCCTTGGTGTAGGCGAAGATGTCGTCCAAATGGGGATTGCCGGCGATGGCCGGGGCGTTGTAGCTATTGACCAGGGCAGCCAGATAGGCATCCGGATACTGTCTACGCAAGGCCTCGAACAGCGGGGTGGTGCAAATGAGGTCGCCGATGTTATCGCGGCGAATGATCAACACTTTCATGAAGCAGCAGACTCCTCAGGCAAGGCCACCAGAATGCCCAGTATCAGGAAGAACAGCATCAGCATGTGATCGCGATTGATGCTATCGATCAGCATTCGTCCAAAAAAACCACCCACCGCAAACACCAGTACCAGACCCGCGGCATCCTGTTTTCTGAAGTAGCGGCGCAAGCCAAGCACCAGCATGCTTCCCAGCAGGCCCAACCAGAGCACTAGGCCGGGCAAGCCCGTACCAACCGTCCAGTCAATGATGCCGCTATGTGCGTGACCAAGGCGTGTTTCGCTCGTCTTCCTTAGGGCATGACCGAAAGCATTGCGCCCATAGCCAACCCCGAGCGGGTAGTCGGCGACAAGGTCTATCCCTGCCCGAATCCAGGAGATTCGGTAATATGCTGACTCCTCCGCCGGAACTCCAGAAATCAAAGCTGGCACAGGCGTTTCTTCCGGATTCAACCAGGCCTGCCCGCCACTCTGCGACCACGCGACCTCCGCAGTTTCCGTAAATGTGGCCCAACGGGAATCGAGCCGATAATTTATTGCAGCTAGCGATATCACCAGAAGTAGCGCCGTCAACATGAATGTGATGACACGCCTTGGTCCAAGACGGCCTCTTTCATGCCAAAGAACCAGCAGGGACAGGGATACAACAAGCATGCCGGAACCGATCACCCCGGCGCGTGCCCCGAAAGCCAGGTTGCTCACCACCACGAGCAAGATACCTATCGCCACTACTGGCAGAGGCAAATTTGTGATGGCGCTCCGATATAACCAGCGGCCCAAGGCGTCGACGGCCAACAAGGCCAGCAAGAGATTGTTCCAATAACTTATTTCAAGTTTTCCGGCCGTAAACCAGGTCTTTGCCTGGGGGAAATACCCATCGGCCAGATACATCGGCAATACCGCCAACAACGAGGCCAGTACCTGCGCCAACATGCAAGAGGCGAGTAGCCCCAAAACCTGTGCCCGTGTCCAACTGGCCTTGGTCCATGCGCTTGCCACCCCAACACCCAATGCCGCCATCAGAAGTGCCGGTAGCCATTGGTTGGTAATTTCCTTCATCGCCCAGGCGGTTTCTTGCGAAATCGCGCCCGCTTGAAGCAACAACCAAGTCGTGATCACCGCAAGAGTGAGCAACAACGGGCTTGCCCGTTTCGCAAGGAGGGCGACTCCGATGGACTCTTTTCTGATCGCAATGACACACAGGCATAGCAGGGCCAGGGTCAGAAAATGACGCAGCGCGATGGTGCCGGGAATGGGCAGAATAAAAATGAAGAGTGCGAAAGCACCAAGCAATACCCTATTGATCACAAGACGCCCCTTAACGCCTCTGCCCAGAGTGGTCCCGAGGCAGGGTGCGACAGATGATGATCATCCCCCCCGGCGGCATAACGACGATCCAGCAAACCAGTCTGGAGATTCATTGTTTGTCCCGTCAAATCGAAGTATCCGACATTCAACTCTGCAGCCAGCTCAGCAAGTCGCCGATTGAACTCGAGAACCAGACCAGTCCTTTCCTTTTGCGTGGCTGCAATTTCCCGGCGCAGCAGGTTTTCCTGCACAGCCAGCATGCCATCCTCGATGCTGGGCAGACTGGCACCAACCAGGACAATCCGACGTACTGCTTGATTTTTCTCAACTCGGGCGATCAAACGCCTGATTCCCTGCAATGAGCGGGGAATCAGTTCTGCTGGCGGCAAGTGCAGGCTCTCTGCTTTTTTCCATAGAGCATAACTGCAATCGCATTCACCCAACACGATCACCACCACGTCAAATCGTGAAAAGCGCTTCAGCGCCGCTGTGAATTTCTGCCATGCGCCGGTAGCGGACTGATCGTTGTTCAGGCCATAGGCCGTCGCTCCGGCGACGATTTCGCAATTGACCAGATGAGGCGCCAACAGGTCATGGTCGAAACAGTATTCGAAGACACCACCATGGGAATCGCCGATGACCAAGATACGTCGGCCGCCGACCAGGCGATTGATCACGCGCTTCCAAAGCTTTCGGGCGGATTTTTGCAGGCGGCTGCTCATCGAGGCTCCAAGGCTTTCCGCGTCGCCGAGACAATATGTTCCAAAGGAACATGTGCGATGCAGGCGCGAGTCCCTAGATGGCAAAGGTAAGGCGCATCGAAGGCATGCGAGCATGGTGCACATGGCTCATCGCTACGTACAACGATGGCACGCTCCCCCATGGGACGCTGGTCTTCGGCATCGGCCGGTCCCATGAAGTCGACAACCGGTGTCCCAACTGCATCGGCCAGGTAGGTTGCTCCTGAATCGACTCCGACGAAAACATCCAGCGCTCCGAGCAAGGCCGGCAGATCGGTGAGTGGCCATTGACCGGTAGTGTCATGGCAGCGCCCTGGCGGCAAACCGCTCGAGAGGCGGGTGGCGGCTTCCCGGTCGGCATCGACCCCAACCAACACCAGGGTTCCTGGTCCATTGGCCAACAAACGTTTCCCAAGCTCATCGAGTTGGTCTGGATTGAGGGCCTTCATCCGGTTTCCGGCCCCCAGGCCAAGGCCGATCAACGGCCGCATCAGGCCAGTCAATTCATCTGTCGCACGCGCTCTGCCCTTAACGCCGCACACAGCTTCGTTCGGCAGCGCCAACAGCGTCCCGTCAACGTTAATCCCGAAGCCGGCCAATGCACGTAGCGCCGTCTCACGGAACAGAACCCCGGCCCGATGCGCCTCGCCATGGGTCAGCAACGGCCAGGCTAGGCGTGCGATGCCGCGACGGCGATCGGCCAGGACCGAAACCCGGCGTGGCACCCCGGCCCAGAGCGGCACCAGCAGATTGGTCAGGTTGGGGCTGAGTACCAGCACCCCGGCGTAGCCCTCGTTCAGTTGTTGCCACAACCAGCGCTTGCCGGCCCACCCCTTGAAGCCTTGCTTCGGCAATTCGACGATGCGGTCGATGCTGTCCAGGCCGGATGCCAGAGGCGCGTTGACCGGATGCAGCAGGGCAACGATTTCGTGGTCGGAGAGGTTTTGGCGCAATGCACGAAATACCGGCGTCGTGGCAACGAAATCGCCGATCTTAGCCGTCTGGATGACGAGAATACGGCGCGGTGCGCTGGCCTTCCTGGAAATTGCGCGGACCCACAGCAGGGGTGCGGCCAGCCAGGTAAGCAGCAAATAAATCATGCCAGTGCCTCGTCAAGCACTGCCGTTACACCAGCGACATAGGCCTCTATCGAGAAGCCAGCTTCCACTCTTTGCCGCCCGGCATCGCCCATGGCGCGGCGAGTCAGTGGATCGGACAGCAGTCGGCGCAAGGCGGCGGTCAGCGCCGGTACATCGCCATAGCCATAGAGCAAACCGGTTTCTTCATGCACGATCAATTCCCGCGTACCGGTCACATCCGAGCCAATGACCGGCTTGGCGGACAGCATGGCTTCCAACACGACACGCGGCAGGCCCTCTTTACTGGAACAAAGGACACAGAGATCCATGGCCTGAACCCAGGCCAGCGGCGTCGCCTGGAAGCCCGTGAAGACGACCTGTCCTTGCAGCTTGAGTTGCGCGACCTGACGTTCCAACTCGGCTCTTTGCGGACCTTCCCCCAGAATCAGACAACCCGGCCTCAGGCCTTCGTCGCGCAATACGGCGAGCGCGTGAAGCAGATGGGTAATGCCTTTTCTCGCGGTCAGTTGCCCCACCGTACCGATCACCGGACGCGGCAAGGCTTCCGGTAACTGGATTGCTTCTGGCAGAGGACTCCGACAATCGATGGCGTTATGCACTACGCACAGTCGATTGGCCGCAACGCGCTGCGCCGCCAGAACGTCAGCCACGCCTTGGGAAACGCAGATAATCCGGTTTGCCGTACGATCGACAATGGTCGCTTCGTCTGCATGTAGCGTTGGCTCGATACGGCAGTGCTGCACGACGGGTACGCCAACGGCTTCGCCGGCCAAGTAGCCTTCGAGGTTGGAAGCCGGCTGGTTGTTCATGTAGAGCAGTTCGTAGCCACCCTCGCGCAACAGCGTTGCCAGCATGGCAGCACGAGGCTGGACGCGCCAGCGCAGCTCGATGCTGCGCACTGCCCGTTTTTTCAGCCTGGATGACCAGGAGAAAACGCCCCGGGCCAATTCCTTGGCCAGCTTGGCCCACAGCGGCTGGCCGCGTGTCGGCATGACGATCAGCGGAATACCCAGATCGGCCAGTTCCTCCGACAGCAGGCGTCCGCCCTCGCCCTTGCGGTAATCCTTGTAGAAGCAGCAGGTGACGTCAAAGCGGGAACGGTCGATGCGCTTCAGCAACTCGATCATGCTGTTGGTGCCGCCGCCCCATTCATTGCCGGTGTCGAGCAGCAGGATACGGCGGGCGCTCATGCGGTTTTTGCCTCCAGGAGCCCGTGCACCGCAGCAACGACCTCGTCGACCGAAATATTGTCCATACAGATCGGTTCGGCATAGGGGCAATTCTTCGACAGACAGGGATCGCAGGTCCGCCACTTGCGGATCACGACATGGCGGTCGAGATCGTAGCCAGGGCCGGAGCGTGCCGGATCGGATACGGCAAACAGGGCGACCACCGGCGTCTCCACGGTCACCGCCAGATGCATCGGCCCGGTATCGCCGGTGACCAGCAAGGCGGCACGGGCCAAGAGGTCGGGCAAGGCGAGCAGCGGCAATTCTCCGGCCGAGGCCCAGGCCCGAGTTCCACCCGCCAGCGGCGCAGCCGCTTCGATGCCGGCCGCCACCTCGCGACACAGCGCGGCTTCGGCCGGCGAGCCGGTGACAACGAAGCGCAGATCGGGATGACGCAGCACCAATTCGGCGGCAGCCGCGACAAAGCGGCTGCGCGGCCAGCGCCGGCTCATGGTCGAGGCACCGGGCTGCAGGGCGACAACCATCGCCTCCTGCCAACCGCGGGCAGCAAACGCTGCATCAAGGGCAGCCTGCCCGGCGGCATGACGCGGCACGCTCATCCGGCGCAGCAGGTCGCCGCTGGCGCCGGCCAGGCGGGCCACGGCCAGGCGCTGGTCGATGCCATGACCGAGATCGTCCCAGCCGAGCACCGGCTCGCGGTTGTTCAGCAGGAAATTCCAGCGATTGTTGTTGGGGAGCTTGAAGACGTAACGCGCCCCGGACAAGTAAGCCAAGGGCGTCGCCTGCGGCTCGTTGCCGTGAAATACGGCGGCCAGGTCGTAATCTTTCAACTGGCGGGCGACGCGCCAGAAGCCGCGCCACTTGCCGTCATAGGCGACCAGTTCGTCTACGCCGTCGAGGCCGGTAAACAAGGCTTGCAGCGACGGATGCACGAGCAAGGTGATGTGGGCCTGCGGATAGGCGGCGCGCAAGGCATGGATACCCGGCGTGGACAGCAGGGTGTCGCCCAGCGCGGTGCACGAAATAGCCAGGATGCGGCGAATAGCCGGCGTGCTCAGTTCGCCGGCCGGGCGTGCCCGGCGGTCGGCCGCGCGCTTCCAGCGCAGCCAGTGGTAGAGCAAGGGTTCGCGCAGGCGCAATCTCATCGTTTCAAGCCCAGGTAGAGGGCCGACAGCCAGGGCCGTCCATAGATACCCATGCGGCGGCCAAACCAGGCCGCCGGCTTGTCCTTGGCGACCAAGCGCGGCAGGCGGTTGAGCGCTGCATCGCGGCGCACCACGCCGTGCTCGGTGGTGTACAGATGGGTAAAGCCGCAGGCGGCCGCCACCCGCTGATAGGCGGCGTCGAAATAGCCCTGAGGCCAGCACAGGTGCGGCGTCGCCTCGCCAAGGCGGCTGTCCAGCGTGGCGCGCGAGGCTTGCAGATCCTCGGCCAGCGCCGCATCGCGGGCCGACTGATCGGCCACCGTGCGATCCCAACGGGTGTGGGTATGCGTGTGCGAATGGAAATCGAAAGTCCCCGCCGCCCGCATCGCCTCGACCTCCGACCAGCGCAGGAAGGTCGCGTCGAAGCGGCCCGCCTTGGCTTCGGCCATGGCCTGCTTGTGGTTGGGCACCGCCGGCGCATCGGGCTGCCCGGCATGGGGCCGCACCGGGCCGTCGCCGATCCAGCCGGTGATCAGGAACAGGGTCGCACGTAGACCGAGCTCCTGCAGCACCGGATGGGCATGGACCCAGTTGTCGAGATAGCCGTCGTCGAAGGTGATCAGCACGCTTTTCTTCGGCAGCTCGCCGCTCTCCAGCGCTTTGGCGAATGCTGCGGTGGACAGCGTTTTCCAGCCATTTTTGGCCAGCCATTCCATTTGCGCCCGGAAATTTTCCGGCGAACAGGTCACCAGTCCGGGCTGCGGACTGACGTGGTGGTACATCAGCACGGGCAAGGGCTGCCCAAGGCTCATGCCGCCTCCAGCAGACGCTTGTAAAGGCGCTCCATGCCCTCGGCCATCACCTCGCGGGAGAACTTGCGGTGCACGAATTCGCGCGCATTCGCCCCCATGCTCTGGCGCAGGATGGCATCGCCGAGCAGACGGCAAATCGGCTCGATCAAGGCATGGCCTTGTTGCGCCGGCACCAGGAAACCGGTCGTACCGTCCTGGATCACCTCGGGCACGCCGTCGACGCGAGTCGCCACGGCCGGCAAGCCCATGGCGCCCGCCTCGATGAAGGCCGTGCCGAGCGCCTCCTGATGCGTCGGCAGGACGAAGACATCGAGCGAGGCCAGCACATTGGTCACATCGCGGCGCAGGCCGAGCAGATGCACGCGCCCCTCGAGGCCATCGGCGGCAATGCGCGCCTTCAGGTTATCGGTCTGCGGCCCGTCGCCGGCGAAAACGAAATGGGCGTTGGGATAGCGGCGCAGCACTTCCGGCGCCGCATCGAGAATCTCGGCATGCCCCTTCTTGGCGCGCAGGATGGCAACGGTGCCGACCAGCAGGCTGTCGGCCGGCAAGCCCAGCTCGTCGCGCAGATTGCCCGCCACCGTAGTACGGTCGTAACGGGAGAAATCAACGCCGGTGGACACTGTCGTGATGCCTTCACGCGGCACCCCGGCGCTGACCAGATAGTCCTCGACGTATTTACTCACCGTCACGACGTGATCGGGCAACACGCTGTAGGTGAATCTCGAGGTGATCGGCAAGGCCAGGTGACGGGTACGCACGATGCGCGGGCGATGGCCCAGCGTACGCGCCGCCATGCCAGCGAGTTGGGTATCACGGCCGCTGTGCGTATTGACGACGTCGGCGCGGAAGGCCTTGATGGCCGAACGCAGCTTCAGGATGGCCGGCAGGTCGATGGCACCGCGCATGTCGACGGTGAAGGTGGAGAAACCGGCCTCCTTCGCTCGCTCGATGATGCGCGCGCCGGGCCGGCTGACCACGGCCAGTTCGTGGCCACGCGCCCGCATGGTGATCAGCTCGTTCAGGGTACGGTTTTCCTGGCCGCCCCAGCCCTTGGAGGATTCGGTGTGCAGAATGCGCATCAGACGCTGGCCTCCTCGGCCTTCTGCATCTTGTACAGGCGGGCGTAGAGACCGTCATGGGCCAGCAGATCGGCGTGCGAGCCTTCTTCCTGCTTGTGACCGTGCGCCAGCGCGATGATGCGGTCGGCACTTTCGATGGTGGAGAGGCGGTGGGCGATGACCAGGGTGCTGCGACCACGCATCAGCTCGTCTAGCGCGGCCTGGACGTGGCGTTCGGATTCGGTGTCGAGCGCCGAGGTTGCTTCGTCGAGAATCAGGATCGGGGCGTTCTTCAGGATGGCGCGGGCGATAGCCAGGCGCTGGCGCTGGCCGCCGGAGAGCTTGACGCCGTTTTCACCGATCATGGTGGCGAAGCCCTCGGGCAGCTTCTCGATGAACTCGAGCGCATGGGCCGCCTTGGCCGCCGCGCGGATTTCATCCAGCGTCGCATCGCGCTTGCCGCCATAGGCTATGTTGGCGGCGATGGTGTCGTTGAACAGCACGACGTCCTGGCTGACCAGCGCGATGTTGTCGCGCAGGCTGTCGAGCTTGATATTGGGCAGGGCGTGGCCATCGACGCGGATCTCGCCGCCATCGATCTGGAAGAAGCGCGGCAGCAGGTTGGCCGCCGTCGTCTTGCCGCTGCCCGATGGGCCGACCAACGCGACGCATTCGCCCGGGCGGATGGTGAAGGAGAACTTGTCGAGGGCCGGACGCTCGGCGCCGGGATAGGTGAAGCTGACATTGTCGAACTCGACCAGGCCCTTGGCTGTGCCCAGCTCTTCCTTACCCTCGTCCTGTTCGGCCGCTTCGTCGATCAGCGAGAAGACGCTCTCGGCTGCGGCCAAACCGCGCTGGATCGGTGCGCTGACGTCGGTGATACGGCGCAGCGGGGCGAGGATCATCAGCATGGCGGTGATGAAGGAAACGAAACTGCCCACCGTCGCCTGATCATTGGCTGCCTGCTTGAGCGCCGCCCCCATGATGATGGCGACGCCGGAAGCAGCAAAGAACTGCACGATCGGACTTTGCGCCGCGACGGCCATGGTGGCGCGCATGGCCAGCCGACGCTGCTCGCGCACCGACTTGCCGAAACGGTCTTCCTCGTAGCTCTGGCCGCCGAAGATCTTGACCACCTTGTGGCCTTCGATGGCTTCCTGCAACACCTGCGTGATGCGACCCATCGACTCCTGCTGCCCCTTGGCGACAGCGCGCAGGCGCTTGCTGAATTTGCGAACAACAAAACCAATAAAGGGCACGACCGACAGCGTCACCAGCGTCAATTGCCAGTTCAGGTAGAGCAGCCAGCCGAGCAGGCCGACGATGGACAGCGAATCCTTGATCAGCGAAGTCAGTGCATTGGTCGCGGCGCCGGCAACACCGGTCACGTCGTAGGCGATGCGCGACATCAGGCGACCGGACAGGTTGTCGCTGTAATAGCCCGCCGGCAGGCGCACCATGCGGCGGAACATGGCCTGGCGCAGTTCGGTCACCACATTGTTCGACACCCAGCTCATGGCGTATTCGCCGATGAAACCGAGCACGGCACGCAACAGGAAAATGCCCATGATGGCCAGCGGATAGATCAGCCAGTCCCACGGCCCGGCGGCGGACGAGAAGCCATCGTCGAGCAGTTTCTTCATCATGGCCGGGAAAACCGGCTCGGCCAGCGAAGCCAGCCCCATGCACACCATCGAGATGGCGAAAGCTTTCCAGTAGGGGCGAACGTAGGTCAGCAGCCGAAAATAAAGCTCGCGGCTGGTCATGTCAGTCGACATGCAAATTCCTGATGCAAAAAGACGAATCCGGAATTATACCTGCTGGCTAGACGCCCCGCCGAGGCTGCGATACAGGTCAAGCAATCGCCCAGCCATGGCCTCCAGCGTCAGCGGTTCGGCCACAGCGCGTGCAGCGGCTCTGGCCTCGGCATGGCCCGCCAGGCCGGCCAGATCGTCGAGACGCGACGCCAGTTCGTCGATGGACAGCGCATCGACCACCCAGCCATTCTCGCCGGCAAGTACCCACTCCTGCGCGCCGCAGGTGGTCGAGGTGACGATGGGTAGGCCGCTGGCCAGCGCTTCCAGCGCGGCATTCGGGCAAGGGTCGTAGAGCGTCGGCAGGACGAACCCATCGGCCGCGCCGTACCACGGGCGCACATCCTTCAAGGGCCCGGTGAACGTCACCCTCTCCGCCAGACCAAGCCTGGCCGCCCGCTTCAGCTCGACCTTCAGTTTGCGATCGGCGCCGACGATGACGATGCGCGCATCCTGCCGCTGCATGCGGGCCGCCGCTTGCAGCAACTGCGGCACGCCCTTGCGCTCGAAGCCGCTGCCGACATAGAGCAGCACCGGCACATCCTCCGGAATACCGGCCGCGGCACGGGTTGCCGAGCGGAATTCGTCGGCCAAAGCGGGATGGAACACGGTCGTATCAACGCCGTTGTAGATCACTTGCAGCTTGCTGCGGTGCACATCGTAAAAACGGCAAATTTCATCGGCCACCATCTGCGAATTGCAGATCACCGTGCGCAGCGCCGGGTGCTCGAACATCGCCTTTTCCGCGCCACACACGTAGCGGTGATAGGCCGACCAGCCCTGACTCAAGCGTTGCAGCGGCCCGAGCACGCGCGCCCGGTGTTCCAGCCAGGCGGCATGGACGCCATCGCCGGCACGGAAGATCATGCAGCCGGGAATGCGCTCGTGGGACTGCGTGATGTCGAAATGGCCGCGCGCCCACTCGGCCTGCACCGCGGCGGCAAAGCTCTTGTCGCGCGCTGCCCGCCCGCCGAACAGGCGGGAATACGACGGGTCGCAGCTAATCTGGCGAAAACCTGCACGCGGCGCGCCGTCCCAGTTGCGGGTGATCAGCGTCACCTCTGCCCCCTCGCCAGCCAGGGCCGACAAGGCGCGCTCGACGAAGCGCTCCGCCCCACCGTAGGGGTTGTAGCGCTGGCGGACGATGGCGATCTTCACGAGGCGAGCAATTCGCGCGCCGCCGCCAGCACCTGCTCGGCGGACAAAATGGTCAGGCAGTCGCTGACCTTGCCGCCGCCACAGCCATCCGCGCCGCAGGGGCGGCACGGGTGCTGGTTGCTGGTGATGACACGCGCCGGCACGCCCCACGGCCCCCACTGCTTGTCGCCGGACGGGCCGAACAAGGCCACGACGGGCGTTCCCACCGCCGCCGCGATGTGCATCGGAGCCGAATCGACGCCGATGAACAATTGGGCCGCCTGGGTCAACGCCGCCAGTTCCTTCAGCGACAACTCGCCGGACAGGCTGAACGCCGGTGTCGCCAACCGTGCCTGGATGGCATCGACCATCGTCTGTTCATCCTTGCTCGGTGCCGCCGTCAGCACCACGGCATGACCCTCGGCCTGCAATTGCGCGACCACCGCCGCCATGCGTTCGACTGGCCAGCATTTGAAAAACCAGCGCGAGGCCGGATGCACGTGAATGAAATCCTTGCCGGCCAGCCCGAAGCCGGCCAGATGCGCCGCCACGGCGCGCTCCGCCTGCCCGCCCGGGACCAGCTTCAGCCGGCGCTCATCCGGCCCCGGCTGGATGCCCAGTCGACGTAGGGCGTCGAGATTGGTTTCCGCCATGTGACGCAGGGCGTTGTGCATGGTCTGCACATGCGTGAAGCTCTGCTTCCAGCGCTTCGAGCGCCCCTTCACGGCCGGCCCGACCGACCAGCGCGGCTTGAGCAGCCGGCACAGCCAGGCCCCGCGCCAATGTTCGGTGAGGTGGATGATCAGGTCGTATTGCCGCGCCTTCAGGGCATTGAACAAGGACAGTTCGGCCTTGGCCTGGCCGACCACGCCAAGCTTCTTCCACTTGCGGTCGATGGTATGCACCTCGGCCACCGCCGGATGCAAGGTCACCATCTCGGCCGTATCGGCATAGACCAGCGCATCGATCTCCGCTTGCGGTGCACTCGCCTTCAGGGCCGAAAACACCGGGGAAGAAACGAGCACGTCGCCGTGATGGCGCAGCTTGATGACCAGGGCGCGGCGAATCTCGCCGGCCGGGATCGCATCGCGCAAGGGATTGAAATTTTCCATCCCGGCATTTTAGCAGCCTCTTTTTTACGGCATTACCGCGGGAGAACCACCTGCGTACAGGAGCCGTAAGCGAAGTTGAGTTCGGTCCACCGTTCCGGCGGCAGGCCATGCCATTGCGCCAGCAAGGTACGGATCACGCCAGCGTGAGTGACGATGACGACCTCCTCCACTGCAAGCGAAGCGACGAAATCGAGCGCCCGGCGTTGCAATGCGCGCGGCGACTCGCCGCCAGGCGGCGCATAACCCGCCACATCCGCCGCCCAGGCATCGAGTTCGGCGCGCGGTATCTCGTCCCACGGCCGCCCTTCCCACTCGCCAAAATGCATCTCGACCAGGCGCTCGTCGGCAGAGGGCGAAGCATGTAGCAATGACGCCAAGTCGTGGCAGCGGCGCAGCGGGCTGGTGAACACCGGCGCGCCGGCCGGCAACTCGGCGCGCAAGGCGTTAGCGACCGCCTCAACCTCCAGCGCCGGCACATCCAGCCGGCCATAGCAACGCCCGGCCTCGATCTGCGGCTTGGGGTGGCGAATCAGGTGGAGCCGCATGGACGCATCGGCAAAAGCGCGGCTTTAATATTCTTACTGGGTAATACTGAGCTTTGAGCGATCAACATAGCGTTCGAACTGCGCCATATTCGCTTTGACATTGGTATCCGCTATCAACTCCTGCATGGCCAATCTTCCCAAAGTCTCGAAAGCGGCTTGCAAGCCCAGGCCACCGCGACTCTTCACCGTCTCCTTGTATTCCTTGGCACACGATTCTCCCAGCAGGCGGGAAACCATGGCGCCCATCTGACGCGACTCTTCTTCGACAGACTTTGCATCCACCTTGCTGTAGCGGGCCATTTCGGGATGCCCGGCCATACCGACAAACACCCAACGCGCCAGATCCTTTCGATCCTTGCCACTTGTTTGGTCTGCCAGGCAAGTTCCCAAGGCATCTGCTTGGGCATATGCACTACCCATCAAAATCGACAGAGAAAACAGCGCAACAACCAATCCTTTGAACATCTCAACCCTCCAATATCCGTCAGCCCCTGAGCACACGCAAACTCAGATTGAAAAATGCAAATACCATATCACACAAGTCCTGCTTCAAAGCGAACCCGCTAACCCAAGATAGAACGCGATTTCGCTGAGCTGCTGCACCGCCCCCAGGCAATCGCCGGTATAGCCGCCCAGCCAGCGGCGGAATTTGCGGGCCAGCCAGAGCGTGGCGAGGCCGGCGAGCAGCGCACCGAGCAAGGCGTTTTGCCACGGCAGGCCGAGCAGCGGCGGCAGGGCAAAAATGGCCGAAACGAGCAGTGCACCGCAGGAGAGGTGAGTCGCCAGCGGTTTGACCTTGGACGAAGCATCCTCGCGGGCGTATTCCATGCTTGCCAGCAGCGTCACCGCGCAGAAGCGGGAATAGGCATGGCCGGCCAGCAGCGCCCAGGGCACCAGCGCCGCATCGAGCGTCGCCAGCAGCGTGATTTTGCCGAGCAGCGCCATGGCCAGCGCGACCACACCGTAGCTGCCGACGCGCGAGTCCTTCATGATCTCGAGGATGCGCGTTTTCTCCCAGCCGCCCCCCAGGCCATCCGCCGTGTCGGACAGGCCGTCCTCGTGGAAAGCGCCGGTGGCGTACAGCGTGGCCGCCATCGACAGCAATACGGCGACCGGCTGCGGCCACCACAGCGCCGCCAGCCAATAGACCAATGCGCCAATGCCGCCGACCAGCAGGCCGACGGCCGGGAAGTAGCGCGCCGAACGATTCAGCGCTTCGGCTGAATGCCCGACCCAGCCGGGCACCGGCAAGCGCGTGAAGAATCGTACGGCGCCGAAAAAATATTCGAGTTCGCGACGGATCATCTCGTACATCCTGGATTCCCGGCTAGGCGGGAATGATGGTTAGTCTGACTCGCCTATTCCTTGTCCGAAACCCCGGCCGATTCGAAGCTGGCCATTTCGTTCAGGAAAGCCACTGCCGCCCGCACCAGCGGGTAAGCCAGCGCCGCGCCCGTGCCCTCGCCCAGGCGCAGGCCGTGGTCAAGCAAGGGATCGGCCTGCATGGCGGCCAGCTGCGCCGCATGACCCGGCTCGGCCGAACGGTGGCAGAAGATGCAGTAATCGAGCAGCTCGGGCGCGAGGCGCGAGGCAACCAAGGCCGCCGAGCCGACGATGAAGCCGTCGATGAGCAGCACCATCCTGGCTTCCGCCGCCGCCAGCATGGCGCCGACCATGGTGGCGATCTCGAAGCCACCAAACTCAGCCAGCACCTTGAAGGCATCGTTGTCGCCGCCGTCATTGCGATAGCGAGTCAACGCCTGTTCGAGCAGCGCCTGCTTGCGCACCAGGCCAGCATCATCCAGCCCGGTGCCGCGCCCAATGCACTCGGCCAGCGGCGTGCCGGTCAGGCAATGGGTCAGCAACGACGCCGAGGCCGTGTTGCCGATGCCCATTTCGCCAAAGCCGACCACATTGCAGCCCAGTGCCGCCAGGCCGAGCACGATGCCCGCACCCTGCTCGATGGCCTGCGCGCACTGGGCCACGCTCATCGCTGGCTGCTCGATGTAATTGGCCGTGCCCGCCGCCACCTTGACGTCGATCAGCCCCTCGCGCGGGCCGCCGAAATCGTGCGCCACGCCGGTATCGACCACCGACAAGGCCAAGCCGTTGGCGCGGGCGAAGACGTTGATCGCCGCGCCGCCAGCCAGGAAGTTCTCGACCATCTGCCAGGTCACATCCTGCGGATAAGCCGACACGCCGGCCTTGGCCGCGCCGTGGTCGCCGGCAAAAACCAGCATCTGCGGGCGATTAAGTTGGGGCGACAGGGTCTGCTGAATCAGGCCGATCTTGTGCGCGACCGCCTCCAGCTGGCCAAGCGCACCGAGCGGCTTGGTCTTGCGGTCGATCTTGTTTTGCAGGGCAGCGGCGAGGCCGCGATCTGCGGCGGCGATTTGAAAGGAATGCATCCGATTCTCCAAAAAACAAAAAGGGCCTCGCGGCAGCGTCTTGCCAAACGCTACCGCGAAGCCCTGTCCACAGGCTTCTTTGGTTAGTTCCGATAGGTCTTCTGGCTTCCGGATCGTCCCTTGACCGCGTCTTCCCGGAACCTTTGTTTCGGTTCGTAGTGACATGTGCGGTTTTGGTCCCCGGTTACAGCGGCGGGCCCGCCCCGGAATTGCATCGCTGCGCACCGGGTTCCGTTTTATCGGAGCGTTAATTATAACGGTTGCCGCAAGCAGTACGAATCGCCCACAATGCGCGCCATGAAAGAACTGATCATTGGCGGCGCCCGCTCCGGCAAGAGCCTGCTGGCGGAAAAACGAGCGCGGGAATCCGGGCTCAAGGTCGTCTATCTGGCCACAGCGCAGGCGCTGGATGGCGAGATGGCGCGTCGCGTGGCGCACCATCGCGAGCGGCGACCGGCCGAATGGGGCTGCATCGAGGAGCACCTGCACCTGGCCGCCAAGCTGCGCGAAATCGCCGCGCCCGACACCTGCGTCCTGGTCGATTGCCTGACCCTGTGGCTATCCAACCTGCTCTTCGCCGGCGAAGCGGCGAAGCAGGCCGATGCCGGCGAGGCCATCGACTGCCCACTGTTCCACCAGCAAATCGGCGACCTGATCGCCGCGCTGCCGGAACTCCCCGGCCGCATCATTCTGGTCTCCAACGAAGTCGGCTGGGGCATCGTGCCGATGCATCCGGTGTCGCGCCTGTTCGCCGACGAGCAGGGGCGGCTGAACCAGCGTGTGGCGGCAGTTTGCGATCAGGTGACGCTGGTTGCCGCCGGCCTGCCGCTGACGCTCAAGTCTCCGGCCGCCTGAACGCCGCGACCGGTTTTCGGCCAAAAGCCACCGTCCACCGCAGCAGTCTCCCTTTGCCGCTCGAACGGGCGTATGCTTCAGCGCGGAGAGACAACACGCTGCCGCAGAAGCAGCCACGCCCATGCAGACACTGCTCGACATCCTCGCTTCCGGGGTGCATGACACCAAGAATCAGCTGTTCCTCGCCGAATCGCTGCTCAGCGCTGCCGAAACGGCGCATGGCATCGACCTCGGCGAGGCACGCTACGCCATCGAGGCGGCCTCCGCCCGGCTGAACCGGACACTGGCGGCCTACCGCTTGCTGCGCGAAGGGACTGGGCTGGCCATCGTGCCGACCGTGGTCGGTGACTTGATCGATGAAATCGCACTCGAACAAAAAGCGCACCTCGGCAAGCTCAGCATCTCGCTTGAAATCGACTGCCCGGTGGTCGATGAATGGGCGCTCGATCGCGACCTCGTCGCCGACATGCTGAACAACGCCGTGCAGAATGCGGCCCGCTTCGCCAAACAGCGCATCCGCCTGGCCGCCCGCATCGATGATGACACCCTGCAACTCAGCGTCGACGACGATGGCCCTGGCTTCAATCCCCTGCCCCCCACCACCGGCGTCGGCCTGCAACTGGCTGCCCGGCTGGCCGAACTGCATGTCCGGCGCAATCGGCACGGCAGCCTCAGCCTGCGCAACGACGGCCCGCTCGGCGGCGCCCAGTTCCAGTTACGCCTGCCATGAACAATCCGTTCGCCGACAAGCGCTTCCTCGTCGTCGACGATCTGCCGATGGCGCGCGAGGCCTTGCGCACCATCGCCCAAACCGCTGGGGCGTTTGCCGTCGAGTTTGCCTCGAATTATCAGGACGCCATTTATCGCATCCGCAACAACGCACCACACGTGATCCTGTGCGACTACATCCTGGGCGAAGGGCGTTCCGGTCAGCAGTTGCTGGAAGAACTGCGTCGCTTCAACCTGCTGCCAGACGAATCCATTTTCATGATGGTCACCGGCGAGCAATCCTACGAGCAGGTCGTCTCGGCAGTCGAACTGGTGCCCGACGACTACATCATCAAGCCCTTCTCGCCGGACAAGCTGCTCTTCCGCCTCAATCGCATCATGGCCAAGAAGGAATTCTTTGCCGAGTACTACCGCGAAAAACGCGCCCAGGAATATGCCCAAGCATTGGCCATCCTGGAACAGCAGAAACAGAGCGAGGCGGGCCGCCCCTATCGCTTCGAGATCCTGCGCCAGGAGGCCGAAGTCCTGCTTGCCAAGGGCGACCACGAAGCGGCGGAAGGCGCCTACCGCAACATTCTGGACAACTACGAATTTCCGTGGGCGCGCGCTGGTGTGGCGCGGGCGCTGCACAAGCAGAACCGGCTCGACGAAGCGCGCGAGGAAATCGAGCGCGCCGTCGGCGCCACGCCCAACTTCTTCGACGCCGCCGACATAAAAGCCAGCATCTGCATCGATCAAGGTGAAACGGAAGAGGCACAGCGAGTCCTCGACGAAGTCAGCAAGAAAACGCCACGCAACTATCAGCGCAAACGCCTGCTCGCCGAGGCCGCCACGCTGAACGGCGACAGCGATGTAGCGCGTGCGGCGATGGCCGACATCGTCGCCAACGACACCATGCCCGGTGCCGTTTCTCTTGAGGACCGGCTGGCCCTGGTACGCAGCCATGTCGCCGCCGGCGACAAAATTTCCGGTGAAAAAGTGCTGGTCGGGATGCGTGAGTCCGAAATCCAGAACCTGGCGTTGGACGAACAGGCCAGCTTCGCCGCCCTGCTCGCCATCTGTTCGCCGGGCAAGGGAAAACCCCGTTTTACTGGCCTGCGGCCGGCCTTGCTCAGCGCCGAACTGTCGGTCCATGCCCGCCTCGACATCATCCAGGCCGCACTGAGCCTGAGCGACAACCCGCTGGCCGACCAGCAAGCCAAAGTGCTGATGGCCGGCGCAGAGGCGAAGAAGGTCTTCGGCAGCATCCGCAAGTTCTACTCGCTCTACGGGCGAGAAATGGATTTCCGCGAGTTGCAGAAGCAGGTGGCGCTACAGCGCATCCACCACGATTAGCCCGGCAGGTAGGGACGCAGCTTTTCCCAGTCGATGGCCGCTTCGACTGAATCGGCCAGGCGGTCGAGATCGGCTTCGCGGCGGGCGGCGAAATCGACATGCTCGGTATCCGCTGCCCCCGCCCAGCGCAACAGTGCAGCCAGCGCCTCCGGGTGGTCGAAGACACCGTGACAGTATGTGCCAAGGACCTGATCGTCGGCCGAAATCGCACCATCCGGGCGGCCATCGTCGAGTTGCACGGCGCTGCGCGTCAGACCATCGCCACGCGTGATGCCAAGGTGGATTTCGTAGCCGGTCATCGCCGGTTGGCCTGCCAGCGCCAAGTGACCGCTCACATTGCGCAGCTGCTTTTCGCTTTCCAGCGTCGTTTCCACCTCAAGAAAGCCGAGGCCGGCGGTCGAGCCAGGCTGGCCTTCCAGGCCCTGCGGATCGTGGATCGCCTGCCCGAGCATCTGGTAACCGCCACACAGGCCGATCACCTTGCCGCCGTAACGCAGGTGCTTGGCAATCGCCTTGTCCCAGCCCTGGCCACGCAACCATTCGAGGTCCGCGCGCACCGCCTTGGAACCGGGCAGCACGATCAGGTCGGCGGCCGGCAAGGCCTCGCCTGGGCCGATCCAGCGGAAATCGACTTCCGGATGCAGGCGTAGCGGATCGAGGTCGTTGTGATTCGAAGTGCGCGGGTAAGCCGGCGCGATGGCTTTGATTTTTGCCGTTTTCTTGCCGTGCACCGCAGCAGTCGCGATGGCGTCCTCGGCATCGAGCATCAGGCCGTGCAGATAGGGCAAAACGCCCAGCACCGGCTTGCCGGTGCGCTCTTCCAGCCAATCCAGCCCCGATTCGAGCAGCGCGATGTCGCCGCGAAAGCGGTTGATGACGAAACCGACGACCCGGTTCTGCTCGGACGGCGACAACAGCTCCAGCGTACCGACCAGATGCGCGAACACGCCGCCGCGGTCGATGTCGGCGACGATGATCACCGGGCAATCCACCGCCTCGGCAAAGCCCATGTTGGCGATGTCGCGGTCACGCAGGTTGATCTCGGCCGGCGATCCGGCCCCCTCCACCAGCACGCACTCGTAGGCGGCGGTCAGCCGCTGCCACGATTCGAGCACCGCCCCCATCGCCCGCGGCTTGTAGGCATGGTAAGCCTTGGCATCAAGGTCGGTCGCCACCTTGCCGTGAATGATCACCTGTGCCTTCTTGTCGGTGGTCGGCTTCAACAGCACCGGATTGAAATCGGTATGCGGCTCCAGCCCGCAGGCCAACGCCTGCAGCGCCTGCGCCCGCCCGATCTCGCCACCATCCACCGTCACCGCCGAATTGAGCGCCATGTTCTGCGGCTTGAACGGCGCCACCCGCACCCCACGCCGCTTCAGAATGCGGCACAGCGCGGCAACCAGCGTCGATTTGCCGGCGTCGGAAGTGGTCCCTTGGACCATCAGGGCGGGAGTAGTCATGGCTTTTATTGGCAAGGCCAGAGGGGCAGCGAGAATAACGCGATTGGGCAAAAGCACAAAAAACGGAACTACAATCAATGCATTCCATTTGCATTCTTCGAGCGATGCGCCCCCCTTTGAGACTCTGCCTAAAGATTTTCAAAAAACGCTTCGCTGCAATGTTCGGTCTGCTGGCGCTGCTCTCCTTGGCATTTTGGCTCGCAATTAACAACCTTAGCCCGCTATGTACCAATCTGGAGATCGAGACGGCTATCTCCCCAGATGGGCGGTTAAAAGCGGTCGCCTTCGCTCGCGACTGTGGTGCAAGCACAGATTACTCAACTCAAATATCGTTGCTCAGCAGTGACGACGAGCTGGAAAACGAGGCAGGCAACCTATTCATCGCCGATCGTGATCATGGGCGAGTCGAAGCCGGTCCTGGCGGAGGTCCCAAGGTCAACATTCGTTGGCTATCCGATCATGAACTGCAAATTAGCTATCCTCGCTTCGCCAGATTCTTCAAAACCACCACCGAGCTTGCGAACATTCGTGTCAGTTATCGTCCTCTGGACTGATTAGGCGCATTTATTCTTGCCACACGCAGCAGGCCTCGCTTAGCATCGCCCCTTTGTGTCTTCCGGTGCTTCTCGGCTTCGCCAAGAAGAGAATCGGGAAGGCGGTGAAATTCCGCCACGTGCCCAACGCTGTGAGGTGGACAGGCGATGCAACTAGCCACTGGCAAGGGGTAACCCTCCGGGAAGGCGCATTGTCTGGTTGATACCAAGTCAGAAGACCGGCCGGGAGACGAAATTCGGCTGCACGGCCAGGCAGCCCCGTTTTTCCAGAAGGGGAATCCATGGAAAACCCGAAGGCGCCATTGGCGCATGCCTTTACCGATGCCGAGCGGGCAGCGGTCTATCAAGCCATTTTCAGCCGCCGCGACGTGCGCGGCCAGTTCTTGCCCGATGCGGTAACCGACGAGGTGCTCGCCCGCGTGCTGATGGCGGCGCACCATGCACCCTCGGTCGGTTTCATGCAGCCGTGGAATTTTTTGATGGTGCGCTCGGCCGAGGTCAAACAACGCGTCCATGACGTGTTCCACAGCGCCAACGACGAGGCAGCGCGCATGTTCCCGGACGAAAAGCGCGAGATCTACTCGAAGCTGAAGTTGCAGGGCATCCTCGAAGCACCGATCAACCTGTGCATCACCTGCGACCGTTCGCGTAGCGGCCCGGTGGTGATCGGCCGCACCCATATCCCGACCATGGACCTGTACAGCAGCGTGTGCGCCGTGCAGAACCTGTGGCTGGCGGCGCGGTCCGAGGGGCTGGGTGTCGGCTGGGTCAGCATCTTCCACGAAAAGGCGCTGCAGGACGCGCTGGGCATTCCCGAGCACATCGTGCCCATTGCCTACCTGTGCATCGGCTACGTCAGCCATTTCAAGGACAAACCAGAGCTGGAAGCGGCCGGCTGGCTGCCGCGCCTGCCGATCAACGACCTGATGTATTTCGAGCAGTGGGGCGCGCGCGATGCCGACCAGGCCGATCCGCTAAGTCAGACGCTCGCCGAGATGCAGCAGGCCATCCAGCAGCAAGGCATCTTCCCGGCATGAGTTTCAACGACGTTTCGGCTCTCCTGCACGGCCCGCTGGCCATGCCGCTGGCGGCATTGGCGGCCGTCCTGCTCGACCGCCTGCTCGGCGAGCCGAAGCGTTTTCACCCGCTGGTCGGTTTCGGCAATCTGGCCGGCGCTCTGGAGCAACGGCTGAACCGGCGCAGCATCGTCAGCGGCCTGCTCGGCTGGTCGCTGGCCGTGTTGCCCTGGGTGGCTCTGGCGGCTCTGTTGCGCCCTTTGGCGCCATTTGCCGTCGATGTCGCCTTGCTCTATTTCGGCCTCGGCGCGCAAAGCCTGGGTGAACATGCGGATGCAGTGGCGCGGCCGCTGGCCGAAGGCAATCTCGATGAAGCCCGCCATCGCGTCAGCTGGATGGTATCGCGCGACACGACGCGGCTCGACGAATCCGGCGTCGCCAAGGCCGGCATGGAGTCAGTGCTGGAGAACGGCAACGACGCCATTTTCGGCGCACTGTTCTGGTTCGCCCTGCTCGGCGGCCCTGGCGCCCTGCTCTTCCGGCTGGCCAACACACTGGACGCCATGTGGGGTTACCGCACCGAGCGCTACAACCTGTACGGCCGCTTCGCCGCCCGTTGCGACGATGTACTGAACTGGCTGCCAGCGCGACTGACCGCGCTGACCTACGCCCTGCTCGGCCGCACCCGCAATGCGTTGGCCTGCTGGAAAACCCAGGCCCCGGGCTGGGAAAGCCCGAACGCCGGCCCGGTGATGGCGGCAGGCGCCGGCAGCCTGGGCGTGCAACTGGGTGGCGCGGCGATTTATCATGGGCAGGAAGAAATTCGCCCGCCGCTCGGCAACGGTCCGGCCCCGGTCGCCGCTGACCTGGCGCGGGCCATTCGGCTGATCCGCCGGAGCCTTTGGTTATGGCTGGCGGTCTTGTTCGTTATTGGAGCCTTCAATGCTTGATCATGGCGGGCGACTGCGCGAGGCCGCAGCGCACTACGACATTCCGCTCGGCGACTGGCTCGACCTGTCGACCGGCATCAACCCACTCGGCTGGCCGGTGCCGCTGCTGCCGCAAGAGGTCTGGCAGCGCCTGCCGGAAGACAACGATGGTCTGGAAGCGGCCGCCGCCGATTACTACGGCAATCCCAACCTGCTGCCGGTGGCCGGCTCGCAGGCGGCCATCCAGTGGCTGCCGGCCATGCTGCCGCGCGCCGCGGTAGCCATCGTCTCGCCGATCTACAGCGAGCACCCGCAAGCCTGGCAGCGTGCCGGGCACAAGGTGCGCTTCCTGCAGAACGCGCCGTTGCCGCGCGCCCTGGCGGCGGCCACGCCCTACGTGCTGTTGTGCAACCCGAACAACCCGACGGCCGACCGTCACCCGCGCGAGGCCATCCTCGACGCTGCGGCGCAGTTGCACAAACGCGGCGGCTGGCTGATCGTCGACGAGGCTTTTGGCGATGCCACGCCGGAACAATGCGTGACGCCACTGGCGGCGACCGAAGCGGCGCCCAACCTGATCGTGCTGCGTTCGCTCGGCAAGTTCTTCGGCCTGGCCGGCACGCGCGTCGGCTTCCTGTTCGCGCCACACGATTTGCGCCAGCGCATGGCCGAGGCCATGGGGCCGTGGACAATCTCCGGCCCCGCCCGTGAAGTCGCTCGCCGCGCCTTGCTCGACCGCGCCTGGCATGAGGCCACCCGGCCTTGGCTGATTGCCAGCGGCGAGCGCCTGCACGGGATGCTCGCCCCCTTCGGCGACGTCAAATCGACCCCACTGTTCGCCACGCTGACCACCCCGCACGCCAACGAACTACACGAAAACTTGGCGCGCCATGCCATCCTGACCCGACGCTTCGAGCAACAACCACTCTTGCGCATCGGCCTGCCCGGCAACGATGCGGAATGGCACCGCCTGCGCAGCGCCCTCGCCGAATGGAAACCCGCCGAATGACCCGCCCGTTTTTTGCCCTTTTTGCCCTGTGCACCGCAGCTGTCGGTTTTTCCGGCCCGGCCCGCGCCGATATCGCCCTGAAAGACGACACGGGCCAGGAAGTTCGCCTGAAAGCGCCGGCCAAGCGCATCATCGCCCTGGCGCCGCACATCGCCGAGAGCCTCTATGCGGCCGGGGCCGGTGCCCAGTTGGTCGGCACGGTCGATTACAGCGACTACCCGCCCGAAGCGAAGAAAGTACCGCGCGTAGGCGGCTATTCGCGCGTCGACCTTGAATCCGTCGCTGCCCTCAAGCCTGACCTGGTGCTGGCCTGGGAAAGCGGCAACAACATGACGCAGGTTAACAAACTGAAGGCGCTCGGCCTGACGGTTTATGTCTTTCAGCCAAATACGATGGAAAACGTTGCCGATCAACTCGAACGCCTGGGCCAGCTGGCCGGCACCGAGGCCGTCGCCAAGCCGGCAGCGGAGCGCTTCCGCCAACGCCTGGAAGCCCTGCGCAAGGCCAACGCCGGCAAGCCAAAGGTGCGCACCTTCTACCAGATCTGGAAGACGCCGCTGATGACTGTCGGCGGCCCGCAGATCATCAGCGACGCCATCAAGCTGTGCGGCGGCGACAACGTTTTCGGCCATCTGGGCAAGATGGCCCCGACCGTCAGCGTCGAGGCGGTGCTCGAAGCCGACCCGGAAGCCATCGTCGCTACCGGCATGGGCGACGCCAAGCCAGAATGGCTGAGTGACTGGGACAAATGGACCAAGATGACTGCGGTCAAACGCAACAACCTCTTCCACATCAACCCGGACATCATGCAACGCCACACGCCGCGCATCCTCGACGGTGCCGAAAAACTCTGCGCCCACCTCGACACTGCCCGCGCCCATCGTCCAAGCAAGTAAGCCCATGTCCCGCCTACCCCAACGCATCGTCTGCCTGACTACCGAAACCGTCGAAGTCCTCTATGCCCTCGGCGAGCAGGACCGCATCGTCGGCATTTCCGGCTACACCGTGCGCCCGCCCGAAGCGCGCAAGGAAAAACCCAAGGTCTTTGCCTTCACCAGCGGCGACATCGAGAAGATCCTCGCCGTCCAGCCCGATCTGGTGCTGACCTTCTCGGATCTGCAAAGCGAGATTTCGCGCGACCTGATCAAGGCCGGCGTACCGGTCTACGCCTTCAACACGCGCAGTGTCGAGGACATTCTCGGCATGATCGAGACGGTCGGCCGCCTGGTCGGGGCGGAAGCCAAGGCGCTGGCACTGGTCAGTGAATTGGAGGCGCAGATCGAGCGCACCCGGGCCATCGCTGCCGAGCGTTTCGCCCGCACCGGCAAGCGGCCGCGCGTTTATTTCGAGGAATGGGACGAGCCGCTGATCAGCGGCATCCGCTGGGCCTCCGAACTGATCGAGATCGCCGGCGGCGAAGACGTTTTCGCCGAGCGCGCCCGCTCGCCGCTGGCCAAGGACCGCCGTCCGACATCAGAGGAAGTGATCGCCGCTGCCCCCGAGATCATCATCGGCTCCTGGTGCGGCAAGCACTTCCGCCCCGAACGCGTCGCCGCCCGCCCCGGTTGGGACGCCATTCCTGCGGTGCACAACGGAAAAATGCACGAAATCAAATCGGCCGTGATCCTCACCCCCGGCCCGGTAGCCATCAGCGAAGGCCTGCCGGCACTGCTGGAAATTTTTGATCTGTGAAAAAGCCCGCGGCCGGCAAGCTCCCTACAATCGGGCAAAAACGGAGGAATCCCCCATGAAGCTTCTATTGTCCGGCCTCACCTTGCTGGCCGCCTTTAGCATCCCGGCTTTTGCTGCCGACGAAACCACCCAGGCCATCGAAGCCCTCGGCAAGATCAACGGCATCGCCCTCGCCTGCCAGCAACCGGCCCTGAGCAGCCGCGCGCGCAATGCCGTGCAAACCGGCGCACCGAAAACCCGTGCCTACGGTGAAGCCTTCGAAGACGCCACCAGCGCTGCTTTCCTCGCCCAGGGCAAAGGGGTATGCCCCGGCGCCAGTGAGCTCTCGGCTCAGTTGAGCGAAGCCGAAGCCGCGCTCGCCAAGGCTTTCCCGCACCGGTGATCCACCTCCTTGTCGCCCTCTGGCTCAGCTGCGCCGCATTCGCAGCGCAAGCTCAACCCGGCGAAGAAACGGCAGGTATCGTCCCGCGCTATTTGCTGCAGGACCCCAATGGTCGCGCCGTCACCAATGAAGACTTTCGCGGGCGCTTCCAGCTGATTGCTTTCGGCTACACCTATTGTCCCGACATCTGCCCGACGACCCTGGTCGAAATGGCTGAGATACTGAAGCAACTCGAAGATGATGCTGCCAAGCTGCAAGCCATTTTTATCTCGGTCGATCCGGAACGCGATACGGGCCAAGTGTTGAAAACTTATACCAATTTCTTCGACCCTCGCATCCTCGGTCTGAGAGGCTCCCCCGCACTGGTACGGCGAGCTGCCGACAATTTCAGGATGCGTTATGCCAAGGTTCTCGAACCAGGCAAACCGGCCGACCAATACGCTGTCGACCACTCGGCCGGCATGATCCTGCTCGGACCCGACGGACGTTTCCTGCGGAAGTTCGCCTTTGCCAAGCCTGTCGGAGAAATTTCGTCAGAAATCAAAGGCCTGATTCATTCGTTTTGAATATCGGATAACCCTAATTGCAATGGCATAGCCATACGGCTATATTCCGGCGATGCTTCGGTATTTTTGCCGTATTTTCGCAGTCCTGCTGGCCCTCTCACCTTTCTGTGTGAAGGCCGGCACCGTTGCGCTCATCGTCAGCGAAAACGGCGGCCCTTATGGCGAATTTTCAACAACCCTGAGCAATGCGCTTTCCGGCACATCATGGCAAGTCAGCGCCACCTTGCGCGCCGACACTATCGTGCAGCCGATTCCCAAGGCCGACCTGGTCGTCACCGCTGGCGTCGCAGCGCTGCGGCAAGCCGTACAAAACTACGGCGGCACACCGATTCTCGCCACGCTGATTCCGCGTCAGAGTTACGAAAAACTGATTGCCGAAACGAGTGCCAAAGGCCAGGGACGCATTTCCGCGATCTGGCTCGATCAGCCGGCGTCGCGCCAGGCTCTTTTCCTGCGTAACCTGCTACCGGGACAAAAACGCATCGGCTTGCTGGTGAGCCACGAGTCCGCTCCGCTCGCAGCAAATTATCGGCAGGTATTCGCCAACTTCGGACTCGGCATCGATATCGAGGACAGCGATACCGAGCAATCCCTACTCCCTGCACTGAATACTCTCTTGCAACGCAGCAATGTTCTGCTCGCGCTGCCGGACAGCACAATCTACCGTCGCGACAACATCAAACCGATACTGGTGACGACCTATCGCCTGCAGAAACCGGTCGTCGCCTTCTCGCAAGCCTTCGTCACCGCCGGCGCCTTAGCCGCCCTATACTCGACTCCAGCCCAGATCGCCCGGCAAGCCGCCGACACCATTGCCGCCAACGGTGCCAATCTGCAGCCAGCCGGCGGTCCGAGCCAGTTCGCCATCGCCATCAACTACAACGTCGCCCAGGCCTTGAGCTTGAACGTGCCGGATGAAGCCAGCATCCGACAAGCCATGCTCGCCGCGCGGGAGTCCCGATGAACCGCCTGACCTTACGTCACCGCCTTTTGCTGCTGACCCTGCTGCCCAGCACGCTGATCGCCGTCGCTCTGGTGGCGTATTTCACGATCAGCGGCATGCGCACACTGGAAGGAGAACTACGCTCAAAAGGCATGGCCACCGTCCGCTATCTGGCACCGATCAGCGAGTACGGCATCATCGCCGGCCAAGTCGAGGGTTTGCATAGTCTGGCCCAGGCCTCGGTCCAGGAATCGGGCGTCAAGGCGGCCATCATCGTCAATCAGAAAGGTCGGGCAATCGCCGTCAGTGGCCACGTTGCGCTGGGCGCCGAAATCCTGCGTCACGGCCCGCAGAACCCTGGAATTGTTGGCGAAACTGATCGCTGGATCGCCTTCGGAGCGCCGGTCATCCGCTCAATGAACGAGGTCGACAGCCTGTTCGAGTCCGGACCTGCTTCGGCCAACAAGCCGGAAATCATTGGCCATGTCTTCGTAGAATTCGACAAGGCCGATCTCTACGCCAAGCAACGCGATTTGCTGCAGCGGGGCCTGATTATCGTGTTCGTTGGACTAACCCTGCTGGCCGGGCTCGCCGTCGCCATGGCGGATACGCTGGCCAGTCCGGTCATGCGTCTGGTCCGTGCTATCGGAGAAATGTCCACCGGCCGTCTGGATACGCGCGTGCCTGCCACCAGCAGCGGTGAAATTGGCGTTCTCGAACAAGGCTTCAACCAAATGGCCAGCCGCATCGAGGAAGTACACCAATCGATGCAAAGCCGTATCGAGGAGGCCACCGCTCAACTTGCCTACCAGGCACGACACGATGCGCTGACTGGCCTGCTCAATCGCCGCGAATTCGAACATCGACTGGAAAAAGCACTCAGCAGCGTTCAGGCCGGTGGCAACGACTGTTGCCTGTTGTTCATCGACCTCGACCGCTTCAAGCCGGTCAACGATACCTGTGGCCACCTGGCTGGCGACGAATTGCTACGTCAAATTGCGCTGCTCTTCCAAGGACGTTTGCGCGACGACGACACAGTGGCTCGATTGGGAGGTGACGAGTTTGGCATCCTCCTGGCGGACTGCACCGCCCCCCGGGCCCGCCAAGTCGCAGAAGACATCTGTGCCCTGACCTCCGCCTACCGCTTCATCTGGCAAGACAAGGTCTTTGCCATCGGAGCAAGCATCGGACTGACACCGATCACCCGCCGCGCTTCCAATATTCAGGAACTGTTGGCTGCCGCCGACAATGCCTGCCAGCAGGCCAAGGAGAGCGGGCGAAATCAGGTACTCGAGCAGGAAGCGACGGCGACCACCGACCGACGACAAGACAAGGGCAACTGGGCAAGCCGGATTGCCAACGGTCTGATCGAAGGCCGGCTGCTGGTCGAGGCGATGCCACTCAATTCGCTGCAGCACACTGGTTGCGGCGAGCACGTAGTCGAACTGACCGCGCGCTTGCACGAACCCGGGCAGCCCTCGATCGCTTTGTCCGCCCTGATGGACGCCGCAGAACGCTACGATCTTTCGACCTCGATCGACCAGCATTTCATCGAACTGGCCATTTCTGCGCTAGCGCGCACCCGTCACCACAAAAAGTCGCTTGTCTGTCTCGTGCCCATTTCTCGAGTCTCTCTCGGCAAGCGCGAACTGGTCGAGCACATCGCCCGGGCGCTGACCCTGCATGAAATCTCCGGCAATGGGCTGTGCATCCTGTTCAACGAAGATGCCACCACTCACCATACCAGCCAAGCCCTGGAATTCACCCGACAAATTCGTGCTCTGGGATGCCAGATCGGACTGGACGACTTTGGCGGCGGCTTGTCTTCGTTCAGCCACCTCAGGTCGCTCGCCCCCGACTACGTGAAGCTAAGCCGCAGTCTTACGCGCGACATTGGCGGCAACCGCGCTTCCACCGCCCTGCTCCGTGCCGTTCAAGAAATTACTGCAGACCAGAACATCTATACCATCGCCGACGGCATCGATGACCCCGCCGACATCATCCAACTTAGAAGCCTGGGTATCGACTTTGCTCAAGGGAAAGCTGCCGCCCCCGTCGAGCCTTTCGATGCCTGGCTCGAAGGTGCGGTCATTCGTAACGGCTGAACGGTCAATAATCCAGACGCAAGGTCAGCCAGGAGCGTTTGTCGACAATGCGGTCGGTGGCCTTGCCCTCATAGCGATATTCACCGTGCTCACCGTTGAACGACTGGATCGTATAGGCGACTTCCCCACCTACACCCGCCCATTTAAACGGATAGGCCAACCGAAGGTCGCCTCGGCGATAGGCATAAACCTCGGAGTTTTCACTCCACTTCATTTTGCCTACCCAATAACCGGCCATCGTGAATTCGAGGCCATAGGGAAGTTTCTGCATCAGTAACACCGAATTGGAATAGCGAGGTGAAGACGATTCCGCCAACTGCTCAACCATCAACCTCTTTTTAGACTCCCAGAATGCATTGCCCGTATCTGAGTACGAAATCAAGCCATCAACATATTCGCTAACAGCGCGAACAAAAGTCTGATTGAGCATAATTTTCGTTTGTTCTAAAGGCCGCCATTTCCATTGGTATTCCACGCCGTACATATGGATGTCCTGAATGGGACCTGTCAGATCTGGGAAAGGCCCCGGAGTTCGAGATCGATCATAGGTATAAAGACGCCCTTTCACACGTTCGTCAAACACGCGAACATCAAGGCTCATTTGGATATCTCGCCAGTCTCCAAGATAACCGACCTCCCAAGAATCCAGCTGCTCGGACTTCATGTTTGGATCACCGCGAAACTTGTAATTAGTCCCTTCCCACCAATCCCCGCGATAGTCCACCGCACTTCCCGTCCGGTAGGCACGCGAATAGCCCAAGCGAATGGTGTTTTCCGGAGTGATGTGAAAGTTGGTACTGAAGCGAGGCGAAAGGTGAGTTCCCGCCAATGAGTCATGCTCCGCCGACAGCCCTAAATTCCCGGTAAACCAATTGATCGGTCTCCACTCCAGGCTACTGAAACCTCTAGCAACGTCCCGACGAACAATATCCTTGAAGACGGTTTCAGAATGCGTTTCGTCGTGTCGCCAACTTGCCCCCCAGACAGTTCTCAGGGATGAAACTGGCTTAAAAATGTGCTGAAACTCGAGCTCATGACGCTCGCCAGTATCGCCAAACAGGTCATATCGATATCCGGCGGGCGCATTCAAGTAACGATCTGAAGCCCAATCTGAAACGTAGGCATAGCGCACCTGCAACTCGCCGCCTTGCGCCAAGGCGCGACGCCATTGAAGTTGCAAATAGGTATCGGATTGAGCGTAATCATGGATGGGCCAGCCAGCATTAAACAATCTTCCACGCTGGGTGATTGCTTCGATATGTCCTGCGCTGACTTGCAGGGAGTCTCGCTCGCTTAACGCAAAATCCGAGCGAAAATCGAACATCCGGGTTCTCAGCGAATCAACCCAATCCCCCTGGTTTTTGAGACCCTCATCATCACGCTGCTGGTAGGTAAAGCGGAAATCTCCCGACGCACCAAGCTTTCCGCCGTTTCTAAGCGTGTAATCGCGGACCCCTTGGTTTCCATAATTGGTCGAGACAGAAAAACCATGAGCCAAGGCTGAGTCCAGCGTAATGATGTTGATCACGCCCAAGAACGCATTGGTGCCATAAGACACTGCATTCGTGCCACGCACGATTTCTATGCGCTCAATATCCTCGGGAGCAACCGGAATGGTTGCCCAGTTGACTCCATTCCGGAACAAGGGAGAGTGCATCGAACGACCATCCACCAGGACCTGCACCCGCGGGGCATAACTGTCATCGGTTAGACCGTGATAGGTAACGCGAGCGGCATCCGTGTTGTTGGGGTGAGTCTGAAAGCCGGGGACAAGACGGAAAATATCATTCAGATCTCGAATCCCCAGCGCCCTGATCATCTCCCGATCAACCACCGTCACCGCAGTCGGTGCGTCCGCCAAACGTTGCGGAAGTCTGCTGACAGAGGCGACCACTGGCAACTCACTGAAATAGATATCTTCGTCATCAGCGATCGCCAAAGTGGAATAAACCAAGGCCGTTAGCGGCATAAAGGCCAAAGGCCGCAAAATCTTAATTAACGCACCCATGCAACTTTCCTAAGCAGCAACATCCGGGGGGACTGGCATTGCCAGCGCCAGCTTCCACGCACCGGAAAACACTTCCGACTGTTCCCCGATATCCACCCCATGTCGTGTAACGGCGACCATGCAAAGAGCCAAGCCTGCTTGATCGATCTGAGTCACGGCACTGGCATCGATTTGATCGACACCAACACGGGTCAAGGCATGCATGAAGTCATTGCGCAAACAACCGCCCAAGCCCCCAGCAATGCGCATCACTTTTTTTCCGCCGGTTTCGTGCATCGAAAGAATCGATGCTTTGCCGCTGGCCAATGCCGCATTGATCGCATCGTCGATCAAAATCTGAGCGATCGGCCCAGTCTGGAAACGAGCCCCGTACAGGTCGCCAACCCGGCTCACCAAGCTTGCCGGCACATCGATCAATGGGGAATCAAAGACCTTGAACTCGCAACCCATCGTGCGGCCCACTTCAAGAGCCATATTCGATCGCACCATCAAACCGGATAGCGAGATATTCTCGATATAACCTTCCCCCAACGACCCGTTATAGCCAATTTTGACGCACGGCGGCACGGCGAAGCGGATACGCTGGTGCCGTCTTTGCTCGAACATGAATCGCCCCCGGATTTTCACAATTTGGATTTTTTTGCAGTGTAACAAACCTTTAGCTGTCATTTGATGACTTATGGGGCGGACGAATCCGCATTGACTTTTCGTCTCTCGCTCGGTATCGTCATCGGTGCTCCTGTTACAAGGAGCCGCGCCGATTTGAGCTCTGATTGCGGGCGCGCCAATAAATACTGCTAAAACGGGAACCACCCAGTTCGCGTTTCGGCCAACTGGGTTTTTTGTTTTCAGGAAACGCATGCCAGGACAATCCGTCGGCGCCGTTCATTCTCAGCGCGCCCACTTCAACCAGCCGCTACGGTTGCGTAGCGGCGGCACATTGCCGGCCTACGATCTGGTCTACGAGACATACGGCACGCTGAATGCGGCCAAATCGAACGCTATCCTCGTCTGCCACGCGTTATCCGGCCACCATCACGTTGCCGGTCACTACGCCGATGCGCCGAACAACATCGGCTGGTGGGACAACATCGTCGGCCCTGGCCGCCCTCTCGATACCGACAAATTCTTCATCATCGGACTCAACAATCTGGGCGGCTGCCATGGCTCGACCGGCCCTTCCTCGCTCAATCCGGCCACAGGAAAGCCCTGGGGCGCCGACTTCCCCATCGTTGCCGTCAGCGACTGGGTCGAGGCTCAGGCGCGCCTGGCAGATCAGCTAGGCATTGACCAATGGGCGGCCGTCATCGGCGGCAGCCTCGGCGGCATGCAGGCTCTGCGCTGGAGCATCAGTTACCCGGAGCGCATACGCCACGCCCTCATCATCGCCTCGGCCCCCAAGTTGTCGGCACAGAACATCGCTTTCAACGATGTCGCACGCCAAGCCATCCTGACCGACCCCGACTTCCACGGCGGACACTATTACGAGCACGACACCCGTCCGACACGTGGCCTGCGTCTTGCCCGCATGCTGGGACACATTACCTATCTGTCTGACGACCAGATGGGGGAAAAATTCGGCAGAGAATTACGCAACGGGTCGTTTTCCTTCGATTTCGATGTCGAATTTGAGGTGGAGTCCTACCTGCGCTATCAGGGCGACAAATTTGCTGGTTACTTTGACGCCAATACCTATCTGCTGATGACCAAGGCGCTGGACTACTTCGACCCGGCTCGCCTGGACGATGGCGACCTGATTCGAACGATGAGTCGCACGGCACCTGATACCGGCTTCCTGATCGCCTCGTTCACCACCGATTGGCGCTTCTCGCCCGCCCGTTCGAAGGAAATCGTCAGCGCGCTGTTGGCCAACGGCCGCAACGTTTCCTACGCCGAGATTGACCTCAATTTCGGACACGACTCCTTCCTGATGGATGACCCGCACTACCACGGGATCGTCGGCGCCTACCTGAACAACATCAAGCTATGACGCATACTCTGGGCCGCCCCGACTTCGACGTCATCACCGCCTGGATCGAACCGGGCCACCGGGTTCTCGATCTCGGTTGCGGCGATGGCACCTTGTTGAAGCATCTGATCGACTCCCGCGGTGTACAGGGCTGGGGGGTCGAAATTGACGACGCCAATGTGCTGGCCGCCATGCGCAACGGCATCAATGTTCTCCAGGGCAACCTGGAGAAAGGGCTCGACGAATTCACCGACCAGTCTTTCGACCATGTCGTACTGTCTCGCACCCTGCAGACCGTCCGCCACACCGAAGGCATCCTGCGCGAAATGTTGCGCGTCGGACGCGAAGCGGTCGTCTCCTTCCCGAATTTTGCCTACTGGAAGAACCTGCGCTCGGTCCTTGATGGACGCATGCCGGTTTCGGAAGACCTGCCCTATCAGTGGTACGACTCGCCGAACGTACGCTTCTTCACCCTGCTCGATTTCGAAGCCTTGTGCTCGCAAATGGGGCTGACCATCCGCGAACGCCGCGTTCTGGATGAAGATGGCAATCCGGTCGATAGCGCGGACGACAAGGAACTCAATTTCCTCGGCAGTCTGGCGGTGTACCGTTTGACGCAGCCACGCTGATGCCGGGCTGGCTCAAAGCTCTGCTCACCCGGAAGATGCTGATCTGCATCTTCACCGGCTTTTCCTCCGGCTTGCCGCTTTACCTACTGCTCAACCTGCTACCCGCCTGGTTGCGTAGTGAGGGTGTCGACCTAAAGATCATCGGCTTTTTCGCCCTGATCCAGTTTCCTTATACCTGGAAATTCATGTGGTCGCCGCTGCTGGACCGCTATGCCATTCCAGGTTTCGGACGTCGCCGTGGCTGGATGCTGCTGACCCAGATTGGCCTGCTGCTCACCATCGGCAGCCTTGGCGGTTTGAATCCACAGCAGAATATATGGCCCATTCTCTGGCTGGCGGCCTTGCTGGCATTTCTATCGGCGACTCAAGATATCGCCCTGGACGCCTTCCGGCGCGAGATACTCGATGATGCTGAGCTTGGCCTGGGCAACGCTGTACACGTCAATGCCTATCGCATCGCCGGTCTTATTCCCGGCTCTCTTTCCCTGATTCTGGCTGATCGCCTTCCATGGAACGAGGTCTTCTGGATTACCAGTGCCTTCATGCTACCGGGGATGCTCATGGCCTGGCGGGTCAGCGAGCCCGGTGTCGGCGGTCAGCCGAAGACACTGCGTGAAGCGGTGACCGAGCCTTTCCGCGAATTCATCGAACGCAAAGGTTGGCAAAGCGCGCTGATGGTGCTCGCCTTCATCTTCCTCTACAAACTGGGAGACAGCTTGTGCACAGCCTTAGCCACGCCGTTTTATCTCGATATGGGGTTTACCAAGACCGACATCGGACTGATCGCCAAACATGCCGGGTTGTGGCCAGCCGTATTCGGCGCCTTGCTCGGCGGCATCTGGATGGTCCGCCTCGGCATCAATCGTGCGCTGTGGCTGTTCGGCGTCGTTCAGCTGGTATCGATTTTCGGTTTCGCCTGGCTGGCCGCCCAAGGGCACTTTCAGGCAATCGGCGCCGAACAGCGCCTGGCGCTCGCCCTGGTTATCGGCCTGGAGGCGCTCGGTGTGGGCTTGGGCACCGCAGCCTTCGTTGCCTTTATCGCCCGCACCACCCACCCGGCCTACACGGCAACCCAGATGGCGTTGTTTACCAGTCTGGCCGCCGTGCCGCGGACCTTCATCAACGCCTCGGCAGGTTGGCTAGTCGAATCGCTTGGTTGGCTTAATTTCTTCTGGCTGTGCGCAGCACTCGCCATCCCTGGCATGCTTTTACTACTGAAGGTCGCCCCCTGGCAATCGCCTGCCGAGCGAGCAAGCGAAATTTAACGCTGCTGGCGACGCCGGTCGAGCCACCAAGCATAGGCCGGCAGCAGGAATATCGATCCGGGCATCATCAAGGCCAGCAGATAGGGTGACAAATGCGCCATACGGCGCAGGTGGCCGAGCAATTCTTCGCGCTCGGCTTCGCTCCATTGTCCGCCGTTGCGCGCCTTCATCAGCAGGGGCATCATGCCGCGCGCCGCCATCAATTCAGCCAGGACGCGTTGCACTTCCCGTCGCTGGGAGTTCAGCAACTGCCGCCACCACGCTGGCAGCAAAGACTCGGGCGAATCGACCTGCACTTTGCTATTCCCGACCGAGAATCGACTTACGTAAAGTCTGCCAACCGCGCCACAAGAAAAATCCGCGCTGCGCCCAACGCCACATTCTCCGCGGCCGTGCCACAACAGCAGCGGCCACTGCGACGAATACGGCTGCGGGATGGTGTTTCAACCAATCGACGCCACGCAATACGGCATCACCTTGGGCAAATGCCGCCTCAACCGGCTGCGCATGTTTCGCCAATTCACGCCGCTGAGCGTCAATTCTGGCCTTCAATGCCCCATGACGCTCTGCAAGTTGCAGGAGTTTCGAGTTCATTCCTGACGGTGCACGCTTCGACGCAGCTGGTTCATGTCAGCTTCCAACTCGGAGAGACTGGCATGGAACAAGCGGCTTCCCTTGGCGGCATCCTTCTTCAACGATCCGATCAAGGCAAATCCGATACCGACGAAGAGCGCGGCAAACAATCCGAAAACGAGTATTCGGTGTTCCCACAAGGCCAGCGCCAGACAGAACACCGCCATGATGACGCCCACCGCCAGGAAGAAGGCAGCGCCTATCGCTTTCGACCACAACGACATCAGGCGGAATTTCTCTTCTTCCAGTTCGGTAACGAGAAGTTCCGCCCGCGTCTTGACGATCGCGATCAGGGTCGCAATCGTATTTTTCAGGGCGGCGAACAAACCCTCACGGGCCGCGTCGCCGCCATTCGGTTCAACCATGCGCTTAGCGGCGACCGATCAGGACACCGAGGGCCAGGCCCAGGGCTGCAGCGACGCCGACAGCCTTCCACGGCTGCTCATGCACGAAATCGTCGGTTGCACGAGCTGCAGCCTTGGTCTTGTCGACAACGGCAGCTTCGAGGTCAAGAACGCGCTCCTTGGCATCGCGCAGACGAACGCCGAGGCGCTCGCGGAGTTCGCCAACCTTGTCGCCTGCGGCACCGGCAGTGGCACGCAGCAATTCTTCAGTATCGGCAATGACGACTTTCAGGTCGGAAACCAGTTTGTCCTTGTTGGCGGCAGTCAGTTGTTCAGACATTTTCAACCTCGTTGATAACAGTTAAGCAGAATGACAGGTTATCCCTAGAACAGGGCGAAATCAAATCACTTTGATGACAATGAGTAATCGTAGTCGATGATCAGCGGAGCATGATCGGAAAAACGCTGTTTCTTGTAGATCTCGGCCCGACACGCAGTAGCTGCAAAGCTCGGAGTGGCAATCTGGTAGTCGATCCGCCACCCCACATTCTTGGCCCAGGCCTGCCCACGATTGCTCCACCAGGTGTAGCAGGCGTCGGTCGCTTCTGGATGGATACCACGGTAAACATCGGCCCAGCCCAAATCGTCGAACACCCGCGTCAGCCAGGCGCGCTCCTCAGGCAGAAAACCGGAGTTCTTCTGATTGGATTTCCAGTTTTTCAGGTCGATTTCCTTGTGGGCAATATTCCAGTCGCCGCACAGTACGATCTCCCTGCCCTCGGCGCGCAGCGCCTGCATTTGCGGGAAAAAAAGATTGAGAAAGCGGAACTTGGCCTCCTGGCGCTCTGGCGATGAGGAGCCCGACGGCAAATACAACGAAATGACCGACAGGTTGCCAAAGTCAGCGCGAATGTAACGCCCCTCGGCGTCAAATTCGCCACCATCGAAGCCTTCGACGACACGGTCCGGCTCCTGGCGACTCCAGATACCGACGCCGGAATAGCCTTTTTTCTCGGCGCAGTGGTAATAGGCGTGCATGCCGTCCGGCTTGAGCATTTCGGCATTGAGGTCGGGCAACTGGGCCTTCAGTTCCTGCAGGCAGATGACATCGGCACTTTGTGCAGCAGCCCAGGGCAACACGTTTTTGCTCCAGGCGGAGCGAATGCCGTTGAGATTCAGGGAGATGATGCGTAACATTGCGTGGGGATCGGAGGAAACGGTCCGTACTAGTGGAGTGTTATGGATTTTCGCCAGGATTTCATCGAGTTCGCCGTCGCTTGCAAAGTGCTGCGCTTCGGCGAGTTCAAGACCAAAGCCGGTCGCTTGTCGCCCTATTTCTTCAATGCCGGGCTGTTCAACGATGGCAATTCGCTGGGCCGCTTGGCTGAATTCTACGCCAAAGCTGCAGAAGCCAGCGGCCTGAAGTTCGACATGCTGTTCGGACCGGCTTATAAAGGCATCCCGCTGGTTGCGGCGATTACTATTGCCCTAGCCCAGCGTGGCAACAACTTCCCATTTGCCTTCAATCGCAAGGAGGCCAAGGACCACGGCGAAGGCGGCAACATCGTTGGCGCTGCTCTGCAGGGACGCGTGTTGATTGTCGACGACGTGATCTCCGCCGGGACTTCGGTACGCGAATCGGTCGAATTGATCCGCGCCGCCGGCGCCACGCCAGCCGGTGTGCTAATCGCCCTCGACCGCCAGGAGCGTGGCCAAGGTGACTTGTCCGCCGTTCAGGAGGTGCAGCGCGATTACGGCATTCCGGTAATTGCGGTCGCCGGCCTCAAGGATCTGATGACCTTTCTGGCGCTCAATCCCGATCTCGCGACTCACCGTGAAGCCGTGGCAAAATACCGCGAACAATACGGTGTCGATGCCTAAACGCGCGCTCCCCCTCCTGTTGGCATTACTGGCCGGTAGCGCAAGTGCTGCCGGCGAGTTTTATTGCTGCCAGGATAATGCCAGCGGGCGTCGTGTCTGCGGTGATACCCTGCCCGAGGCCTGCCGCGGACACTCGTATCGCGTTCTCGACAGTGGCGGTAACGTCCTGAAGGAAGTCGGCCCACCGCTGACCCCGGAACAAAAAGCCCAGTTGGCCGAGGAAAACCGGCGCAAGAAATTGCTGGAGGAAGCCGCCAAGGAACAACGTCGGCGCGACCAGGCCTTGCTCGACACCTACGCCACCCAGGAAGACATCGACCTGTCGCAACGCAAGGCAGAAAAGGATGTCGCCATCGCCATTGAGAACGTTCAGCGGCAGATGGAAATTTCGCAGAAGAAACGGCAAAAGCTGGCCGATGAAGCCGAGTTCTACAAGAAGAAGAGTTTGCCGCCCCAACTGGCGAGCGATCTGCGCACCATCGACCACGAAATCAAGTTGCAACAGGAACTACTCGACGTGAAACGGCGCGAATACGATGTGATCAAGGCCAAGTACGACGCCGATCGCAAGCGCTACATCGAGCTGACCGGTCGCCGCACGCCGGCAAGTTCGCCTCCGGCCAACGGGGCACTGCCGCCCCGCTAACCAGCGTTCGGCAGCTTAACCTGCCAGCATTTTCTTGAGCAGTTCGTTGACCTGCTGCGGGTTGGCCTTGCCCTTGGCAGCCTTCATTACCTGACCGACCAGGGCGTTGAACGCCTTTTCCTTGCCGGCCCGATATTCGGCGACGTTGGCGGCGTTGGCGGCCAGCACTTCGTCGACCAGCGCTTCGATTGCACCGGTATCGGTGATCTGCTTGAGGCCCTGCTTGTCGATGATTTCATCGGCCGTCCCACCCTCGCCATTCCACAGCGCTTCGAAGACCTTCTTGGCGATGTTGTTCGAGATCGTGTTGTCGGCGATGCGCAGGATCAAGCCACCGAGTTGCTGCGGCGTTACCGGTGAATCGGCGATTTCCTTACCTTCCTTGTTCAGACGAGCCGCCAGGTCGACCATGACCCAGTTGGCACAGGGCTTGGCGTTGGCCGGACCGGCCACTGCTGCGGTGCACTCGTAAAAATCGGCAATTTCCTGGCTGGCCGTCAGTGTATTGGCATCGTAGGCGGACAAGCCCAGATCACTCATGAAACGCTGGCGCTTCTGTGCCGGCAATTCAGGCAATTCGCCCTTGACGCGCGCGATCCAGTCGCTGGCAATCACCAGCGGCAGCAGATCGGGATCGGGGAAGTAGCGGTAGTCATGCGCATCTTCCTTGGTACGCATGGTGCGGGTTTCGCCGGTATCCGGGTCGAACAGCACCGTGGCCTGCTGGATCTTGCCGCCGTCTTCCAGCGTCTCGATCTGCCAGCGCACTTCATAATCGATGGCTTCCTTCAGGTAGCGGAAGGAATTCAGGTTCTTGATCTCGCGACGGGTGCCAAACGGCTGACCTGGGCGACGCACCGAGACGTTGGCGTCGCAGCGGAAGGAGCCTTCCTGCATGTTGCCGTCGCAGATGCCGATCCAACGCACCAGCGCATGCAAGGCCTTGGCGTAGGCCACAGCCTCGTCGGACGAACGCATGTCGGGCTCGGTAACGATTTCGAGCAGAGGCGTCCCGGCACGGTTCAGGTCGATACCGGATTTGCCGTGGAAATCCTCGTGCAGCGACTTGCCGGCATCCTCTTCGAGATGGGCGCGGGTCAGGTTAACCGTCTTCTCGTAGGCCTTTTCGCCGGAACCGACCTGCACGGTGATCGCCCCGCCTTGCACCACCGGCAGTTCGAACTGGCTGATCTGGTAGCCCTTGGGCAGGTCAGGGTAGAAGTAATTCTTGCGGGCGAAGATCGATTTCGGCGAGACGTGGGCGCCGATGGCCAGGCCAAAACGGATGGCACAGTCGACCGCCTTCTTGTTCAGCACCGGCAGCACGCCCGGCAAGGCGAGGTCGACGGCACAGGCCTGGGTGTTGGGTTCTGCGCCGAACGCCGTCGAAGCGCCGGAGAAAATCTTCGAAACCGTCGAGAGCTGTGCATGCGTCTCGATCCCGATCACTACTTCCCACTGACTCATGATTTCATCCGCTCAGTAACAACGCCCGCTCTTCGCCTCGACGACGATGGGCCACAAATAATCGAATGCCTGGCCTTCGCAGGATTTCGGGCAGGCATTGAACGCCACCGTCACCTTCGGCCCCTGCTCCCACATGCGGACCAGGCAGTCCTTTTCCTTCTTGTGCCGCAACAAGGCCTGCGGCAACTTTTCCACCTGCTCGAACTCGCCCAGATTGAAGCGGCAAGCCCCATAACCCTTCATGCTGACCTGCGCATCGAAGGCCTTGACCTCAGCCTCCTTGACCAGCAGATCGAGCTTGGTCACCGTCCCGATGGCGTCCTTGTGCGAACACTTGGACTTGACGTTCAGCGGCCGCGTCGGCTGAGGCTGCAGGTTGCGACCAGCCAGATACTTCAGCGTCGAATTCTTGAACTTCGGCGTTTCCGACTGCACCGGCGCTGGCTCCGCTGCGGGTTCGGGCACCGGCTTTTCCGGTGCCTTGGGCGCTTCCGCGCAGGCGGCCAGCAGCGAGGCGACCAGCAGCGCCAGCCGGAAACGCATGTTATTCGATACCAGCCGGACGACGCTGATGCCAGTCCGTCGCCATCTGGTAACGATGTGCCACATTCAACAGGCGCGCCTCGTCGAAGTAATTGCCGATCAACTGCAAACCGACCGGCAACCCGCCAGCGAAACCGCAGGGAATCGACATTCCCGGCAAGCCCGCCAGGTTAACCGCGATGGTGTAGATGTCCGACAGGTACATCTGTACCGGGTCGGCGGCCTTTTCGCCCAGCTTGAAGGCGGTCGACGGCGACGTCGGGCCGAGGATCACGTCGCACACCTTGAAGGCTTCGACGAAATCGTTCGCGATCAAGCGACGGATACGCTGCGCTTGCAGGTAGTAGGCATCGTAGTAGCCATGCGACAGTACATAGGCACCAATCAGGATGCGGCGCTTGACCTCCTCGCCGAAGCCCTGGGCGCGCGACTTCATGTACATGTCGTCGAGGCTGCCGTATTCGGGCGCACGGTAACCGTAGCGCACGCCGTCGAAGCGGCTCAGGTTGGAGCTGGCCTCGGCCGGGGCGATGACGTAGTAGGCCGGCACCGACAGATGCGAATTGGGCAGTGAAACCTCGACGCAGGTCGCACCGAGCTTCTCGTATTCCTTGATGGCGGCTTGCACGGCGGCCATCACTTCGGCATCGCAACCTTCACCGAAGAATTCCTTGGGCAGACCGACGCGCAGGCCGGCCAGCGGCTTTTCCAGGTCGCGGGCGTAATCCTCGGCCGGACGATCGAGCGAAGTCGAGTCGCGCTCGTCGAAACCGACCATGGTATTCAGCAGCAGCGCACAATCCTCGGCGCTGCCCGCCATCGGGCCGCCCTGGTCGAGCGAGGAGGCGAAGGCGATCATGCCGTAACGCGAAACCAGACCGTAGGTCGGCTTCAGGCCGGTCAGGTTACACAGCGCCGCCGGCTGGCGGATCGAGCCGCCGGTATCGGTACCGGTCGCCGCCGGCGCCAGACGGGCCGCGATAGCCGCCGCCGAACCGCCGGAAGAACCACCGGGAACGCGCTCGCGGTCCCACGGGTTACGCACCGGGCCGAAAAAGGAGGTTTCGTTGGACGAGCCCATGGCAAATTCGTCCATGTTGGTCTTGCCCAGCGAAACGAGACCGGCTTCGGCGTGCATCTTGCGGATGACCGTGGCGTCGTACGGCGAAACAAAATTGGACAACATCTTCGAGCCGCAGGTGGTCAGCCAGCCTTCGGCACAGAAGATGTCCTTCTGGGCGATCGGCACACCGGTCAGTTGGCCGGCCGTTCCGGCAGCGATGCGGGCATCGGCTTCGGCAGCCATTTTCAGGCTTTTTTGCCGGTCCACCGTGACAAAGGCGTTGATATCCGGGTTCAGGCGCTCGATGCGATCGAGAAACAGGGCCGTCAATTCGCTACTGGAAATCTGCTTCGCGGCCAGGGCCTGCGACAATTCCTTCAGGCTGGCGTGAATCATTCGATCACCTTCGGTACGAGGTAGAGGCCGGCTTCGGTTTCCGGGGCGACCGCCTGGTAGGCCGCGCGACGATCGGTTTCGGTCACCGCGTCGTCACGCAGGCGCTGGCTGAGATCCTGCGCGTGCGCCATCGGCTCGACGCCTTGGGTGTCGACTGCCTGCATCTGTTCGATCAACTGAAAAATGCCGTTGAGATGACCCTGCGTGGTGAGGGCTTCGGACTCGCTGACCTCGATGCGGGCGAGGTGGGCGATGCGCTGAACCTGATCTAATGTGAGCGACATGGCTGCCAATAAATTGTGCAAAAAGACTTTTTCTGCAGTGCACAAAGTCTTAAAATCGAAAGCGTTATAAGGTATCATAAAAGTTTTCCCTACCGCACCCCCAACGCGGAGTCACTGATGTTCGGTTTCCTCAATAAATACTTCTCCAACGACCTTGCCATCGACCTCGGCACGGCCAATACGCTCATTTACGTGCGCGGCCGCTCGATCGTCCTCGATGAGCCGTCGGTGGTCGCCATCCGTCTCGACGGTGGCCCCAATGCCAAAAAAACCATCCAGGCCGTCGGCAAGGAAGCCAAGGAAATGCTTGGCAAGGCGCCGGGCAGCATTACCGTCATCCGCCCGATGAAGGACGGCGTGATCGCCGACTTCACCGTCACCGAGCAGATGCTCAAGCAGTTCATCAAGAAGGTGCACGACTCCAAGCTGTTCAGCCCGAGCCCGCGCATCATCATTTGCGTACCCTCCGGCTCGACCCAGGTGGAACGCCGCGCCATTCGCGAATCCGCCATCGGCGCCGGTGCCAGCCAGGTTTACCTGATCGAGGAACCGATGGCCGCGGCAATCGGTGCCGGCCTGCCGGTCGCTGACGCAACGGGTTCCATGGTCGTCGATATCGGCGGTGGTACGACGGAAGTCGGCGTTATCTCGCTAGGCGGAATGGTCTATGCCGGTTCCGTGCGTGTCGGTGGCGACAAGCTGGACGAAGCCATCATCAATTACATCAGCCGCAACTACGGCATGATGATCGGCGAGAACACTGCCGAAAACATCAAGAAGACCATCGGCTCCGCCTTCCCGGGTGCCGAAGTCAAGGAAATGGAAGTCTCCGGCATCAACAAGGCCGAAGGCATCCCGCGCAAGTTCACGATTTCCTCCAACGAAATCCTCGAAGCGCTGACCGACCCGCTGAACCAGATCGTTTCCGCCGTGAAGTCCGCGCTGGAAAAGACCCCGCCGGAACTGGGTGCCGACATCGCCGAAAAGGGCATGGTCCTGACCGGCGGCGGTGCGTTGTTGCGCGATCTGGATCGCCTGCTGATGGAAGAAACCGGCCTGCCAGTGATCGTCGCCGACGAGCCGCTGACCTGCGTTGCCCGCGGCTGCGGCATGGCGCTGGAAAAGATGGACAAGCTGGGCAGCATTTTTGCCTCGGATTAACCTGTCCACCGCAGCATCCCAGCAGGAAGGACTCTGATGGCCGGCATTGACCACGCGCCGCCACCATTCTTCAAGCGAGGGCCAGCACCGCTGGCCCTTCTGACTTTATACATCGCCCTTTCGCTGGCGATCTTCGTTGTCGACCTGCGTTTCCGCAGCCTCGACCTACTGCGGCAAAGCGTTTCCCTGGTCGTTGACCCGGTGCAGCGGGTGGCACAGACCCCCGGCAGTCTGGTCGATTACGCTGCGCAATATCTGCAAGGCCTACGCTCGCTGCAAAAGGAGAACGACGAGCTGCGTCACGCCAAGCTGAACACGGCGCCCGACCTGCAACGCCTGCAGCAACTTGAGACGGAAAACGAACGCCTGCGCAAACTGCTTGCCGTCAAGGAACGCGAGAAGGCCAAGGGCCAGGTCGCTCAGATTCTCTATACCGCGCGCGACCCGTTCTCGCGCAAGGTGATCATCGACAAGGGGCAGCAAGCCGGCATCACGGCGGGCCAGCCAGCCATCGACGAAGCCGGTGTGGTCGGCCAGGTGACACGCGTTTATCCGTTCTCGGCCGAGGTCACGCTGATTACCGACAAGGATCAGGCCGTGCCGGTACAGATCGTCCGCAACGGCCAGCGCTCGGTCATCTTCGGCTTGGGCAACGGCCAGATGGAATTGCGCTACATGCCGGCCAATGCCGACGTGGAAGTCGGCGACATCCTCGTCACTTCCGGCCTCGACGGTGTCTACCTGGCGGGTTTCCCGGTAGCCAAGGTGGTCAATATCGAGCGGGACAGTGCCTATTCCTTCGCCCGCATCTTCTGCGTACCCATCGCCGGCGTCGAGAACTTCGGTGAGATGATGATCCTCGACCCGCGCCAGCCCCAACCACCCGCACCCGCCACTACATCCGGCCGAGGAGACAGCGGCGACAAGGGCGAACTGCGGGTCAAACGCAAACGCGGAGGCAAGGCCAACTGATGCAACCGACCTTCTCTTCCTCGCGCATCCTGCTGCCGGTCCGCCCCTGGTTCATTTTCCTGAGCCTGATCGTCGCCACATTGATGAATTTCATCCCAACCGCACACTGGCCCGGCGTTCCCGATTGGGTGGCCCTGGTCCTGTGCTTCTGGAGCGTGCGCGAATTCCGCCGCGTCGGCATGGGCTGGGCCTTCATTCTCGGCTTGCTGATGGATGTGGCCGATGGCGCCGTGTTGGGTCAGCACTGTTTCGCCTATGTTTTGCTGGCCTACACGGCCTCCTCGCTGTCGCGGCGTATCCTGTGGTTCCCGCTGGCGCAGCAGGCGCTACAGGTCTTGCCGCTGTTGATCGGCACGCAAGTCATTCAAGCCTTGATGCGCTTGGCCGTTGGCAGCGACTTCCCCGGCTGGAGCTATTTCATCGGTCCGTTCGTCGCGACCCTGTTGTGGATTCCGATCACCTTCCTGTTGTTGCTGCCCCAGTACCAGCCTGTGGAGCAGGACCCCAACCGTCCGATCTGACAGGCCTTCAGCCGTGGGCAACTTCCACAATCCCGATGCCGATCTCGACCGCTTCCGCTTTCGCAGCGGATTTGCGGCCGCAACGGTCCTCGTCTGCTTCGGCATCCTGCTTGCCCGCTTCATCTGGCTGCAAGTCGTCCAGCACGACTTCTACCGCACCCGTGCGGAAGACAACCGGATTGCGCTGATTCCCATAGTGCCCAACCGCGGGGTCGTCACCGACCGCAACGGTGTTGTACTGGCCCGCAACTACTCGGCTTTTACATTGGAAATCACGCCGTCCCAAGCCGGCGTACTCGACGAAACCATCGATGCATTGGCCGAAGTCATCGATATCCAGCCCAAGGACCGCAAGCGCTTCAAGCGCCTGATGGATGAGGCAAAGAATTTCGAATCCATTCCCATTCGGACCCGGCTCACCGACGCCGAGGTCGCCCGTTTTGCCGCCCAGCGTTATCGCTTCCCCGGCGTTGAGGTTAAAGCCCGCTTGTTCCGCCACTACCCGCTGGGCACCGTCGCTTCGCATGCCATCGGCTACATTGGTCGCATTACCGAACGCGACCTGAAGTGGATCGAGGAATCCGAGCGTGTTGCCATGTACAAGGGCACCGACCACATCGGGAAGACCGGCCTGGAACAGCATTACGAATTCGAACTGCACGGCACGACCGGCTACGAAGAAGTCGAAATCGATGCCGGCGGTCGCGCCCTGCGCAGCCTGAAGCGGATTCCGCCGATTTCCGGCAATAACCTCTCGCTGACCCTAGATTCGAAGCTGCAGGAAATCACCGAGCAGGCTTTCGGCGACCGCAAGGGCGCTCTGGTCGCCATCGAGCCCTCCACCGGCGGCATCCTGGCTTTGGTCTCCAATCCGACCTACGACCCCAACCTCTTCGTCGACGGCATTACCCCCGACAACTGGAAGGAATTGAACGAGCACCCCAACAAGCCGATGGTGAACCGGGCACTGAACGGCGCCTACCCGCCGGGCTCGACCTTCAAGCCTTTCATGGCGCTGGCCGCGCTGGAAATGGGTAAGCGTACGCCGGGCCAGGCCATCAGTGACCCCGGTTACTTCAATTTCGGCAACCACCAGTTCCGCGACGATAAAAAGGGCGGACACGGCATGGTGGACATGTACAAGTCCATCGTCCATTCCTGCGACACCTACTATTACATGTTGGCCAACGACATGGGGATCGACAACATCGCCAAGTTCATGGGCCAACTCGGTTTCGGCCAGCGTACGGGAATCGATCTGGGCAAGGACGATTCTGGCGAATCGAAGGGTGTTTTGCCTTCGCCCGAGTGGAAGAAGCAGCGCTTCAAGCGCCCGGAACAGCAGAAATGGTATGCCGGCGAAACCATCTCTATCGGCATCGGCCAGGGCTACAACGCCTACACCCCGATCCAGTTGGCACAGGCCACGGCCACCCTGGCCAACAACGGCGTGATGTTCCGCCCGCACCTAGTTCGCTACATCGTCGATACCAAGACCGGGGAGAAACGCCCGATCGAACCGCAGCCGATACGCGACCTCAATCTGCGCCAGACCAACGTCGACGTCATCCGCCGCGCCATGGTCGGTGTGAACAAGGAAGGTACCGGTGCCCGCGCCTTCGCCGGCACACCTTACGAAGTCGCTGGCAAGACCGGGACGGCCCAGGTTTTCTCGCTGAAAGGTGCGCAGTACAAGGAAGGCGGCGTCAAGAAAGAATTGCGCGACCACGCCTTGTTCATCGCCTACGCGCCCGCCGACAAGCCGACCATCGCCCTCGCCGTCCTGGTCGAAAACGGGGGCTTCGGCGCCCAATCGGCCGCGCCGATCGCGCGCATGGTGCTGGACTACTACCTGCTCGGCAAGCTACCAGCCGGTGCCGCCGGCGAAGACAACAGTGCGGTCGAGGACGATAACGAGCAATGATCGACATCGCCACCACCCTGCGCCGCTATTGGCATAACGCCATCGCCCATATTGATTTCCCGCTGCTCTTCATCACGCTGGCGATCATGGCGGTCGGGCTGGCCACCGTCCATTCCGCCACCTTCGGCGGCATGCCGCGCGGCCTGTCGCAGCTGGGCAACATGTGCGTGGCCATGACCATCATGTGGTTCGTCGCCCGCACCCCGCCACAATCGCTGATGCGCTATGCCATTCCACTGTATGTGGTCGGGCTGATTCTGCTCGTCGCCGTCTTCCTCTTTGGCATCAAGGTCAATGGCGCGAAGCGCTGGCTTTCGCTCGGCTTCACCCGCATCCAGCCCTCCGAGATCATGAAGATCGCCATGCCGCTGATGCTGGCCTGGTATTTCCAAAAGTACGAAGCAACGCTGCGTTTCAAGCATTACCTCATCGCCGCCCTGCTCCTGCTGGTTCCCTTCGCACTGATCGCCAAACAGCCGGACCTCGGAACTGCCTTGCTGGTCGGTGCTGCAGGCTTCTACGTCATCTTCTTTGCCGGTCTGCCATGGAAGATCATCGTCGGCCTGATCGCCGCTGGCGCCTCGGCCGCCCCCTTCCTCTGGCACATGCTGCACGATTACCAGCGCAAGCGGATCCTGACCCTGCTCGACCCGACCACCGATCCGCTTGGTTCCGGCTACCACATCATCCAGTCAACCATTGCCATCGGCTCCGGCGGCCCCATTGGCAAGGGCTACCTGAACGGAACGCAGACCCACCTCGAGTTCATTCCGGAAAAGCACACCGACTTCATCTTTGCGGTCTTTTCCGAGGAATGGGGCTTGATCGGCAATATCGTGCTGCTCATCCTGTACACCCTGCTGATCGGGCGCGGGCTGATGATCGCCTCCGGCGCGCCGACGCTGTTTTCCCGCCTGCTCGCCGGCGCCATCACGCTAGGCTTCTTCACCTATGCCTTCATCAATATGGGCATGGTTTCCGGTATCCTGCCGGTGGTCGGCGTGCCGCTGCCTTTCATGAGTTACGGCGGCACGGCCCTGGTAACCCTCTTTCTCGGCATCGGCATGTTGATGTCGATTCATACGCATCGGATGCTGGTCAAGAAATGAAACTCCTCCGCCTGAGCGTTTGCGCTGTCGCCGGCCTGTGGCTGGCCGGCTGCGGCACGACGCAGTTGCCGTCGCAGGGTGCTGCGGTGGACAGGCCAAAAGAGCCCATTTCCAAAACGCCGACGCCAACCCGCAAACCGACCGCCGTCTTGAAGCGTGGCGGCGGTTTCTATAAGGACGATGGTCCGGCCGACGACATCCCGGACGGCCTGGACGACATCCCGGATGCCGAACCGAAATGGGAAGCGCTGCACAAGCCGGCGATGAAACCCTACGTCGTGCTCGGCAAGGAATATGTGCCGAATACCGCGGTCAAACCCTATAAGGCACGCGGTATCGCCAGCTGGTATGGCAAGAAATTCCACGGCCAGAAAACATCGATCGGCGAGCCCTACGACATGTTCGCCATGACTGCCGCCCACACTACCCTGGCGTTGCCTTCCTATGTACGCGTCACCAACGTGCAGACGGGCAAGGCCGTGATCGTGCGCATCACCGACCGCGGCCCCTTCCATGCCGACCGAGTCATCGATCTCTCCTATACGGCTGCCTACAAGCTGGGTCTGGTCAATGGCGGCAGCGGGCTGGTCGACGTCGAAGCCATCGTTCCGGGCGAAGCAGGATCGACGACCTACGCTCAGGTAATGCCGCCCTCCCGCCCGATGCTCGCCGAGCGGGACGAAATCGAGCTGCTCGCCCAGCGCATGGCCGCCGAGGAACGTCCGGTACAAACCGCTGCCATGGCCGGCATGAGCGGCATGAATGGCGACAACGGCGCGGCCGCCAAAGGCGTGTTCCTCCAGCTTGGCGCCTTCGCCAACGCCGATAATGCCGAGAACCTGAAGAATCACCTGCAGCGTGAATTGGACTGGCTGACCGAGAGCATGCGCATCACCCCGGGTGGCGGTGTGCACCGCCTGCATCTCGGCCCCTACGCCAGCCGCAGCGATGCCGACCGTGTCGCCGAACGGATCCGGGCAGCGCTCGGCTACAAGCCGACAGTCATCGTTCGCTGAGTGTAGCTCCGCTCAAACAACGGCGCGCACCTTGGCCACCACCTGATTGCCCTTGCCGCGGTATTCCAGCTCGCTGAAGCTGAGCATCTTGGCCATCGCAATACCGCGCCCGTTGGGATCAAAAGCCCGCTCCGGATCGAAGGTCAGGTAACGCTGCCAATCAAAGCCGTCGCCCTGGTCGGTAATGGTGAAGACGATCCCGGCGGTATCGCGCTCGACCTTGACGCTGGCCACGCGACTGCTGAATTGCGGCAAGGCGAGGCGGCGCTTGATCTCGGCCTCCCAATCACCTTCCCATTTGAGTAGCGATTTTTCCTGGTAAGTCACACCAAGATTGCCGTGCTCGACGGCATTGACCATCAGATCGGACAGGCCCGGTGCCGCCGCTTCGGGCTGTGGGCAGAGAGCGGCAAGCACCGGCACCAGCGTCGCCACATCTTCCAGCGTGACGAAATGGTACTCGACCGTCGCGATCAGTTTTTGCGCTTCTTCCAGGCGGGCCGCCCGGCTGCGCAGTTGAGCACGTCCGCGGCGATCGTCCAGGGCGGCACGGACGATGGAGATCAGCGCCTCGGGTTCGTACGGTTTGGTCAGATAATAGTAAGCGCCTGCTTCCAGGCCCTGGCGCACCTGATCGGGCGACGAGGCAGCCGTCTGCATGATGACCGGAATATCGGCGAAGCGCGGTTCACGCTTCATGCGACGCAGCAGTTCGATACCGTCCAGGCCAGGCATCATGCGGTCGAGGACGACCAGCGAAAAGTTGCTTTCCGGCGACTGCAGGCTGGCCCAGGCCTGCAGAGGATCGCTGTGCAGTTCCAGTTCCAGGTCTTCCTGATCGAGAAACTCCTCGATGATGAACAGGTTCAACTGCTCATCGTCGACTACAAGGACCCGTTCCTTCTCCATGCACTCCGCCCCCGGTTGTTGGTGCTGCCACGCCGCCGCCGGATGTCGGCGCTCAGCGAGAAAAATTCACCAGAAGTGTAGCATTTCCAAATATTGATAGAAGCTTCGTTCAAGCAGAAGGGTATGGTTTTTAGCCAAAATGGGCAGTGCACCGCAGCAGTGAGTTTGTTTTGCGGAAATCCTGCCATTTAGCCAGCACCCAACTCCCCTTTGACCAGGATCAATGGCGAAAAAACTGGGCTGGCTATACTCGCGCGCTTGATGTTCCGGAGGTCTTCGATGCCTTCCCTGCCTGATCTCGTTTGCCCGGCTGGCAGCCTGCCAGCACTCAAGGCTGCCGTCGACAACGGCGCCGATGCCGTCTACCTCGGGTTCAAGAACGATACCAACGCCCGCAACTTCGCCGGCCTCAACTTCGACACCAAGACCATGGGTGAAGGCGTCCGCTACGCCCACGCCAAGGGCCGCGAAGTGCTGCTCGCCATCAACACCTTCCCGCAGGCCGGACGCGTCGCCGACTGGCATAGCGCGGTCGATGCGGCGGTCGACCTGGGCGTCGATGCCATCATCCTGGCCGACGTCGGCCTGCTCGACTACGCTTGCCGCAAGCACCCGCAGCAACGCCTGCACCTGTCGGTACAAGGCTCGGCCACCAGCTACGAGGCGATCAATTTCTGCCAACGCGAATTCGGCGTCCGCCGCGCCGTGCTGCCGCGCGTGCTGACGTTGGCCCAGGTCGAGCATGTGATCAAGAATACCTCGGTCGAAATCGAGGTTTTCGGCTTCGGCAGCCTGTGCGTCATGAACGAGGGGCGCTGCTGGCTTTCCTCCTACGCCTGTGGCGAATCGCCCAACACGGTTGGCGCCTGTTCGCCGGCCAAGTACGTCAAGTGGGACAAAAAACCGGGCGAAATGGAAACCCGCCTCAACGGCATCCTGATCGACCGCTTCGGCGACGACGAGCCGGCCGGTTATCCGACGCTGTGCAAGGGACGCTTCGAGGTCCAGGGCGAAACCTATTACGCCCTGGAAGAGCCGACCAGCCTGAACGTGCTCGAAATCCTGCCGGAAATCCTCAAGATCGGCGTGCGCGCCATCAAGGTCGAGGGGCGCCAGCGCAGCCCGGCCTACGTCACCCAGGTCACGCGAACCCTGCGTGCCGCGCTCGACTCGCTCGCCGCCGGCGACGAACGCTACCACGTCAAACCCGCCTGGCAGGCCGAACTGGCCAAGGTCTCGGAAGGCAGCCAGGCGACGCTCGGCGCCTACAACCGCCCGTGGCGCTGAAGGAACCCGCATGAAACTCTCGCTCGGACCCCTGCTCTACTTCTGGCCCAAGGCCGAAGTCATGGAGTTCTACGCCGAAATGGCGCAGAACCCGGCGCTCGACATCATTTACGTCGGCGAAGTCGTCTGCTCGCGCCGCCAGCAACTGCGTACCGCCGACTGGATCGGCCTGGCCCGCGACCTGACCGATGCCGGCAAGGAAGTCGTCGTCTCAGCCCAGGCCCTGCTCGAATCGGAAAGCGACCTGAAGGCTCTGCGCCGACTGGTCGACGAAGCCGGCTGCAAGCTCGAAGCCAACGATCTTGGCGCGGTGAATCTGGTCGGTGGCCAGGATTTCGTCGCCGGCCCGCACCTGAATATCTACAACGAAGCGACCCTCGCCACCTTCGCCCGCTTCGGCCTGAAACGCTGGGTACCGCCGCTGGAAGCGACCCGCACGCTGGTCGAAACGCTGCATCGCAGCAAGCCGGCCGGCGTCGAGACCGAGCTCTTCGTCTTCGGCAAACTGCCGCTCGCCTTCTCGGCCCGCTGTTTCACCGCCCGCCACTACAACCTGAACAAGGACGACTGCCAGTTCAAGTGTCTGGGTCACCCGGCCGGCCTGACGCTGAAAACCCGCGAGGGCCAAGAGTTCCTGACCATCAACGGTATCCAGACCATGTCGGCGCAGAGCTACAACCTGCTGCACGAAATGCCGCAGCTGCTCGCCATGGGTATCGACATCGTCCGCCTCAGCCCGCAAGCAGAGCACATGGGCGAGATCATCGCCGCCTTCGACGCCGCCCGCCAGGGCAAGCCGGCCCCGGCTGCCAGCGCCGCATGGGACGCCAGCGGCCTGGTCGACGGGTACTGGTTCGGCGACGCCGGCATCAAGCAACACCACGCCGCAGCACTGGCACAACTCGGAGCGTGATCATGAGCGACAGCTTCACCATCCCCAAGTTCGAACTGCCTGCCTTCATCGGCACCCTGGGTCGCAAGCTGCCACAATGGCCACATACCCTGGCCCTGGTCGGAAGCCTCAACGTTGCACTGAAGCTCAAGCTGCTGTCGGCCGACGATCTGGAAGCATTGACCGACAAGGTGTTCCAGATTCACGTGCGCGATACCGGCGGCACCGCGCGCTTCACCTTCCGTAACAGCCTGTTCCGGCCGCTATTCCGTAGCGAAGGCGAGGCCGATCTGTCCTTCTCGGCCAACCTGTCGGCCTACCTGCAGTTGCTGAATCGGCAGGAAGACCCGGACACGCTGTTCTTCAAGCGCGAACTGGAAATCACCGGCGATACCGAGCTCGGCCTGCTGGTCAAAAACATGCTTGATGCCATCGAATTGCCCAAGTTGCCGATCAGCCTGCCCAAGCTTCGCCATTAGGGCGCCACGCTTCAAGTCTCAACGACTTGGGTCGAGCACCCCATGACCAGCACGGACATATCGTCATGGGCGGCGATGCCGCCCAAATGCGTTTCCACTGCTTGATGAAGGCGGCTCATCAAATCTTCACCACCGCTCGTCGACCGTAGCGCATCGAGCAAGCGGTCCATGCCGAAGTAGTCGTTTTGGCGGCCTTCGGCCTCGACAAGACCGTCCGAATAAAGCACCAGACGGCAAGCCTCATCCCAAGAAAAACGTTCAGTGCGCGAAGCCATATCCGGGGTGCGCGAAATTCCCAGCGGCAGGTCCTTCGACTCGAAATTTCGGATCAACTCTCCAGACTGGTCGATCAGCAGCGCATCCGGCATGCCGCCTACCCAGATTTCCCCTTGCCGGTTTTCTTCATCGAGCTCGACCATGCTGGCAGCGACAAAACGCCCTATCGGCAGCGAATTCGACAACAGGAAGTTCACCGACTCGATCAATACGGCGAGCGGCTGCGCTTGCTCCACCAGTCGGTAAAACTCCTGAACCATGGGCAGCACGCTGACTGCTGCCGCCAGTCCATGTCCCGTGGCATCGGCCAGAAGGGCATACAGTTTGCCGCTGGGAGCACGCGCGGCGAGCACCAAATCACCTGAAAAGATACTGGCCGGCGTCACCGAGTATTTGATCCCGGAAGATTCCAGCAGATCGGTGCGAATCTGGTGCTCCAGTATCCGACGCGCCAATTCCGCCTCGCGTTGCTGCTCGTCGTACTGTGCCTTGAGCTTGCCTGCCTGCTCGGCGACCTTGCTCTGTGCCACATGCTTCTCGGTGATATCGCGCAAGGTTTCGATTACGGCGATCAGTTTACCTTGTTCGTCGAACACCGGCCCGGCATCGACTGCCAGATAGAGCTTTGTGCCCCGGCGCGGCATCCAGCACCAATTCTCGGCGTGCACGCCAAAAGTCGGCTGATCGGGTTCGTCATGAACCGAGTAGAGATCGGCGATCTCTTCGTAGTGACCGTTCGCCACCAGATCGGCCAGACAGGGACGCTCGGATTCGTAGAAAGCTTTCCAGTGGTCGCGCGTGCCGATGATTTCTGCCGCTGGAACGTGGGTCAGACGTTCGCAGGCGCGATTCCAGATCAGCACCTTGTGATCCGCATCGAGCACGAAGGTGGGTACCACCAGGTGCTCCATCAAGGTAATGGCAAAAGACAGATGCTGCTCCGGCGCTTCCAGAGCCAACCGAATCTTGTCTACGGCCTCATCCGTCATCTCCCTCCCCCTTCGTATGCATATTAGTTTTTACGCATAATACCCGAATCGCCATGGACGCCAATAATGGCGTAAATAACATTTTGCGCCATTATTCATGGAAAGGTCGTCGAGACCGTCCGGATTTGGGGTCATCACTGGAAGCGAAAGACAATAAAAAACGGGAGACCGAAGTCTCCCGTTGCCAAACTTTCAGAAATCGCGTGGATTAGCCCTGCTTCTGGGCATCCAGACGGAACTTGACGTAGCTGCCCGGTGCATCCTCCAGCGCCTTCAGCTTGCCGGCTGCAGGATTGCGTGCCTTGACCTTGGCGGAACCGCCGGGCAGGCTGGTCACCCACTCGTGCCAATGCGTCCACCACGAACCGGCGTTCTGAGTAGCGCCGGCCAGGAAGTCTTCCGGGCTTTCCGGCAGATTGCCGTCAGTCGCATCGTTGGTCCAGTAGCCGTACTTGTTGGCGGCCGGCGGATTGACGATGCCGGCGATGTGACCGGAACCGCCAAGCACGAACTTGGTCGGGCCGGACGGCAGGCGGGCGCCCATGTAGGTGCTCTTCCACGGTGCGATGTGGTCTTCGATGGTCGAGATGAAGTAGCACGGCGTCTTGACCTTGCGGATATCGATCTTGACGCCGCCCAGCGTGATGCCGCCCGGATCTTTCAGCTTGTTGCCGAGATACATGTTGCGCAGGTAGAAGCTGTGCATGGCCTTCGGCATGCGCGTCGAGTCGGAGTTCCAGTAGAGCAGGTCGAACGGGAACGGATCCTTGCCCATCAGGTAGTTGTTCACCACGAAGGACCAGATCAGGTCGTTGGCGCGCAACATGTTGAAAGTGCCGGCCATTTCCGAGCCTTCCAGGAAGCCGCGCTTTTCCATCTTCTTCTCGAGGCCCTCGATGGTGCCTTCATCCAGGAAGACGGAGAGTTCGCCCGGCTCGGAGAAGTCGAGCATGGTGGTGAAGAAGGTCGCAGAATTGGCGCGCTTGTCCTTCTTGGCAGCCATGTAGGCCAGCGTCGACATGGTCAGCGTGCCGCCGATGCAGTAAGCCGCCAGATTGACCGAATCCTCGCCGGTTTGCTCGCAAACCTGGGTGATGGCTTCGAGCGTGCCCTTCAGCATGTAGTCTTCGAAGCTGACTTCGGCCATCTTCTCGTCCGGGTTGACCCAGGAAATGATGAAGGTGGTGTGGCCTTGGTCGGTCGCCCACTTGACCAGCGAATTCTTGTCACGCAGATCAAGGATGTAGTACTTGTTGATCCACGGCGGCACGATCAGGAAGGGCTTCTTGTACTGATCGGTCGTACCCGGGTTGTACTGGATCAACTGGAACAGTTCGTTCTGGTAGACCACCTTGCCCGGCGTAGTCGCGACGTTCTTGCCCATCTCGAAGGCAGAGGTGTCGGTCATGCGGATGCGCAGTTGACCGTCGTCGGTCATGTCGTTGAGTAAATTGTTCAGACCCTTGATCAGGTTCTGGCCGTGGCTCTTGACCGTTTCACGGAAGACTTCCGGGTTGGTCAGGGCGAAGTTAGACGGCGACAGGGCGTCGATGTACTGGCGGGTAAAGAAATTGACCTTCTGCTGGGTCGAATCGTCCAGGCCTTCGGTACCGGCCACGGTGTCGTGAATATGGCGGGCGGCGATCAGATAGGACTGCTTGACGAAGTCAAACAGGAAGTGCTGCTCCCAGTCCTCGTCCTTGAAGCGCTTGTCACCCTTCTGCGGCGCGGCGACCGGTGCAGCGCCCGGCATGCCCATCATCTTCATCATGGAACCCTGCCACAGCGAGAAGTAGTCCCACATCATGTTCATCTGGGCCTGGGCCAGCTTGTACGGATTGGCCATCAGGCGGGCCGACAGATCCATGAAGGCACGGGCCACGCCCATTTCATCGCTCGGTGCCTCGACCCCTTCCTTGGCCTTCTTTTCCATGAACTGGGTGATGATGCGCGAGGCGCGCTGTGCAACCTCGGCATAGGTCTTGGCCATTTCGGCCGGGTTGGGCAGGTTAACGCCCTGGTCTTCGGTTTGCTGCGACATACTCAAACTCCCTCTGTCAGTGCGCGGCGGGTCAGTGCTGCAACCGCGAAAAACGAATCACCCCGTCGGTGCCGATGCTGCGTGACAACCGACCAGCTTGTTCAAGGTAGTTCAGATGGGCAATCGCCTCCCCCATCGCGAACATGGTTTGGTGCGTATCCAGTTGCCGGTTGAACAGGACATCGAGCAACTCGGCTGCGCTCTGTGGCGCTTGTTCACAGCTCTTCTCCAATGCATGCAATCGTTCTTCGTGGTGCGCATGCAAATCTGCGACGCGCGGCTGTACCCCGATGAAGGGCAAACCGTGCGACGGCAGTACCAGGGTCTTTTCCGGAATGTCCGCCGCCAGCTCGTCGAGCGAGTCGAGATACCAGCGCAGAGCATCGGCCTCGGGGGTCGCAGCAAAAACGCTGATATTGGTGGAAATTCTCGGTAAAAGCATGTCTCCGGAAATTAACACGCCGGCTTCTGCACAGTAAAGCGCCATATGCTCCGGTGCATGACCATGACCGATCATGACCTGCCAAGAATGCCCATCGATGCTTAGTGCATCGCCCGCCTTCACCCGTTGGTAATGCTCAGGCAATGCAGGAACCGCCTTGCGATAGCCGGACCCACGCTTCTCGAACTTGGCCAGATGTTCGGCATCCAGGCCATGCTGGCGGAACTGCTCGACCATGAAACGTGCGCCATGGCCGCCGACCTCGTTCCAAACCACGTGAGCCGTCAGGAATTCGCCGGTGGTCATCCACAGCGGTGCACCAGTCTTTTCCATCAGCCAGGTCGCCAGCCCGAGGTGATCGGGATGGAAGTGGGTCACGATCAGGCGAGTTACCGGGGCATCGAGCCGATCGATAATCTGCGACCAGAGCTCGCGCACGCCGTCATCGGGGAAGCCGGTGTCGACAATGCACCAGCCCGGCCCGTCGCGCAGCAACCAGAGATTGATATGGTCGAGCTGAAACGGCAGCGGCATGCGCAGCCAGAAAATGCCGGGCGCAACCTCGTTTAGCTCGCCGGGCGCGGGATGTTGGGGAAAGGGGTAATGCAGGGACATGTTGATTATCACTTTTCTAAGTTTGCAACTTACCATACGGCGACGGATTGAAAAAACCCCCCGCATCTGCTTAACTTCGCCGCACTTTGAGGAGACGACATTGAGCCAGACGGCTGCCACCTTCGCCATATCCGATCTCGCCCGCGAATTCGGCATCACCCCGCGCACCATCCGCTTCTGGGAAGACCAGGGCATCGTGGCGCCGCAGCGCGAGGGGACCAAGCGGATATTCACCCGGCGCGACCGCGCCCGGCTGAAGATGGCCCTGCGCGGCAAGCGGCTCGGTTTGAGCCTGGCCGAGATCAAGGACCTGATCGGCATGTACAGCTCGACCGAGGACGAAACGCCGCAGTTGCTCGAATGTCTGCGCGTCATGGAAAAACGGCGCACCGCCCTGCAGCAGCAGCGCGAGGATATCGAGACCATGCTGGCTGAAATCGCGCAATTCCAGGCGCTCTGCCAGCAGGAACTGGCCCGCCGCGGCGCCGCCTGAGTCTTTCTCCAACGTTAATTCTGGTCCCGGTGGGAGATTTCCACCACCCGTGCCCGCTCGGCGATCTGCTCGACCAGTGCCATGGCCCGCAGTCGGTTGGCCGGATCGAGGTTGGCATCCCATTCGTCGAGCAAATAGATCGGTGCTGCGGTGCACCGGGCAATTTCGGCCAAAATCGCCAACTGGCGCTCGCCTGACGAGTAACCGGATTTCTCCCGTGCCGCTTCTTCGGCGCTGATTTCCTCGGGCTCTTCCGCCTCTTCGTCCGGATCCTCGACGTCGTCCTGCTCAGTTGGCCCGAGATCGGTATTGAAACGGTAGTTCATTCGGTCATGAGCCGGCAGGTAGTACGCCTGTCCGCGGAACTGGCATTTGAGCGCCGTCAGCAAACTGGATTTCCCTGCGCCGTTGTCGCCGCGCACGGCGACGATGCCTGTCGATTGCGCCAACACGGCCTGCACGGCATCGGCCAATGAGGCACAGACGACGGCCACCGCCTCGCTGCGCAGACTCAGGCGACCGAAGCCGACCCGTTCCTCCGGCTGCCCGCTTGGCTCGGGCCGCATGTGCTCGCAAACGCCCTTGATCCTCGTCCAGATGGCTAACAGGTCAGTCATGCCGGCCGTCAGTTGATGCATGTCGAGGGTCATTTCGATCTGGCGGGGCATCGTCGCGGCCAGGGCGATCAGCAAGGCGGTATCGCCCGCACCCTGTACCGCGACCCAGGCGGTAGCAGCGAGTACGATGACCAGGGCGATGATGCCGCTCAAGGCGCTCCAGCCTTCGCGCGCCATGATGGCCCGTACCTGGGCAGTCAGCGCCGTGCCCAGGCGCTGGCGGAAATCGGCATGCCACAGGCCGAAGTTGTAGCGATTGCCGGCGAAAATGTTGTCCCAGGCGTTGTAGATCCGCGCCATCATCCGGTTGGTCATGCGCTGGTTGTGCATGTAGGCGGCCGCCAGCGGCTTGCGCAAGCCCCACTGCAGACCGACCAGCAACGCGAAGGCGAATGCGTAGGCCAGCGGCAGACCGGCATCGATTTCCAGCCCGAACACGAGGGCGTTGAACACCAGATTGAAGAACAGCCGCGAATAGAACTGCAGGTCGTACATCAGATCGAAGCAGACCCGGAACGTCTCATTGGTCAGGAAAGGCTCGGTCCGCTCGCGGGCTTCGCTGTCGGCCAGCAAGCCCGTTTCAAAACGATTGAGGCGAGCGAAGTTCAGCAGGTATTTGCCGAAGGCGGCAAAGCCGGCCCGCTCGGCGTAGATCCAGCTCACCGCACCGGCGACGTAGGACAGGGTCTGAGTGACGACGATCCAGACAAAATCGCTCGCCGCGACTTGTCCGCCGGTAATGTCGCGGGCCAAGTGGATGACCAGCCAGGTCGTGGCAGCAGCGAACAACTCCTGCAGCACGACGAGGCCGAGCATGGCCAGGAAGGCGGCACCGACGAGGAAGCGCAGGAAATCCCTACGCGTAAAGGCTGCTTGGCTCATGAGGAAGAACAAAATAAAAAAGCAGACTCACGCCTGCTTTTTTCGTATTCGGTTGGGTTGATGATTACTTCTTTTTCTTGCGCTTGGCCATTTTATTTCTCCCCTAAGGCGTTGAAGAAGTGCGGCAGGACACCGCCAGCGCAGTCTATTCCAGAAGCCTGACCATAAATTGACAAGCGATGCCAGAAAACTCTCGGCTGCCACATGTTGACGTTAACGTAAACGTCAATACAATCACGTTTCATGAATCGCATTTCCGACCCCCACTTCGCCGAACGCGTCCGTGCCAGCTTCGCCAAGCAGCAGGCCATGGATTTGATTCGCGCCACGCTGCCCGTCGTCGAGCATGGCCGGACCGAAATCCATCTGCCGCATTGGTCTGGTGTCGAGCAGCAGCACGGCTTCGTGCATGGCGGCGTGGTCGGCATGATTGCCGATTCGGCAGCCGGCTATGCGGCGATGACCATGGTGCCGGCCAGCGCCTCGGTGCTGACCGTCGAATACAAGATGAACCTGGTTGCCCCGGCCGATGGCGAGATGTTAATCGCCCGCGGCAAGGTGGTCCGGCCAGGCCGTACCTTGATCGTTACCCAAGGCGAAGTCTTCGCCGTCAAGAACGGCAAGGAAACGCTGTGCGCCCTGATGCAGCAGACGATCATGGTGATGCACGGCAAGGAAGAAAAATAAGGGCGTACCCCGACCCGAACAGAGAACCCTCAATTAAAAACACGGAGACAAACCCATGAACATTCCCAGCCTCGACTTTGGCCTCGGCGAAGACATCAACATGCTGCGCGACGCGGTGAAGGCTTTTGCCGACGCCGAAATCGCCCCGCGCGCCGCCGAGATCGACCGCGTCAATGAATTCCCGGCCGACCTGTGGAAGAAATTCGGCGACATGGGCCTGCTCGGCATGACCGCCGGCGAGGAATACGGCGGCACCAACATGGGCTACCTCGCCCACATCGTCGCGCTGGAGGAAATCTCGCGCGCCTCGGCCTCGGTCGGCCTGTCCTACGGTGCACACTCGAATTTGTGCGTAAACCAGATCCGCCGCAACGGCACCGAGGCACAGAAGCAGAAGTACCTGCCCAAGCTGATTTCCGGCGAACACGTCGGGGCGCTGGCCATGTCCGAGCCGAACGCCGGTTCCGACGTCGTCTCGATGAAGCTGCGCGCCGACAAGAAGGGCGACCGCTACGTGCTGAACGGTTCGAAGATGTGGATCACCAACGGCGGCGATGCCGATACGCTGGTCGTCTATGCCAAGACCGACATGGAAGCCGGCGCCAAGGGCATGACCGCCTTCATCGTCGAAAAGGGCTTCAAGGGCTTCACGCACGGCACCCACCTCGACAAGCTGGGCATGCGCGGCTCCAACACCTTCCCGCTGTTCTTCGACGACTGCGAAATTCCGGAAGAAAACGTGCTGGGCGGCGTCGGCAACGGCACCAAGGTACTGATGTCCGGCCTCGATTACGAACGCGCCGTGCTCTGCGGCGGCCCGCTCGGCATCATGGCGGCGTGCATGGACGTGGTCGTGCCCTATCTGCACGAGCGCAAGCAGTTTGGCCAGGCGATCGGCGACTTCCAACTGATGCAGGGCAAGGTCGCCGACATGTATTCAACCTGGCAGGCCACCCGCGCCTACGTCTATGCCGTCGGCCGCGCCTGCGATAGCGCCGACCATGCGCGCACCCTGCGCAAGGACGCCGCTGGCGCCATCCTCTACTCCGCCGAGAAGGCGACCTGGATGGCCGGCGAGGCAATCCAGACGCTGGGCGGCGTTGGCTATACCAACGAATACCCGACCGGCCGCCTGTGGCGCGATGCCAAGCTGTACGAGATCGGCGCCGGCACCAGCGAAATCCGCCGCATGCTGATCGGTCGCGAACTGATGGCGGAGACGCGCTGAGATGATGCGCCGCAGCATGGGTAAAATGACGGTCTGCCGTCTTCTCGATACGGCTCCCGAATAGAACGCTCCTGCCGGTACTCCGGACAGGAGTACCGCCAAGGAGTTTCACAGCATGAACGTCACGCTACGCACCCTCACCTCCGCCGACACCGAAGCCCTGGAGCAGGTCCGCCAGTACTTCCGCAATTACGCGGGCTGGCTCGGCGTCGACCTGTCGTACCAGAACTTCGACCAGGAAATGGCCTCCCTGCCCGGCGCCTACGCGACGCCTCAAGGCCGGCTGTTCTTCGCCGAGGTTGATGGGCGCCCGGCCGGCTGCGTCGGCGTGCGCCCCCTGCCGGACAGCGACGGCGTCTGTGAAATGAAACGTCTCTATGTGACGCCGGAAGAACGTGGCCACGGTGTCGGTGCCACCCTGGCCCTGGCGGCAATCAAGGCCGCCAAGGAAATCGGCTACCGCAAGCTGATGCTCGACACGCTGCCCAACATGCGCATGGCGGTGAAGCTCTACCGCGAACTGGGCTTCACCGAGGCGCCGAACTACTACCAGACGCCGGTCGAAGGCACCATGTTCATGGCGCTCGACCTCGACAACTGGTCGGAAGAGGAAGTGCGCAACGAAAACCTGTCGCACCTCTTCGACTTCAACCGCGCCTGGGCGCGCCAGATGCAGGAGGTCGACCCGACCTACTTCGACCGCCTGGCCAAGCTGCAAACGCCGGAATTCCTGTGGATCGGCTGCTCCGACTCACGCGTGCCGGCCAACCAGATCGTCGGCCTGCTGCCGGGCGAGGTCTTCGTCCATCGCAACGTCGCCAACCTCGTACTGCACACCGACATGAACTGCTTGTCGGTCATCCAGTACGCCGTCGATGTGCTCAAGGTGAAGCACATCATGGTCGTCGGCCACTACGGCTGCGGCGGTGTGCAGGCCGCGCTGCACAAGACACGGGTCGGCATCGTCGATTTCTGGCTGCACAACGTGCAGGAAGTGCACACCAAGCATGCGGCCATGGTCGACAACCTGCCCGAATCCGAACGCCATGACCGCCTGTGCGAGCTGAATGTGCTCGAACAGGTGACCAACCTGTGCCATACCCCGGTCGTCAAGGACGCCTGGAAACGCGGCCAGAAGCTGACCATCCACGGCTGGGTCTACGGCCTCAAGGATGGCCTGGTGCACGACCTCGGCATCACCGTGGACTGCCCGGAAGACTTGACCACCCGCTACGACGCCGCCCTCAAGGCGCTGGAGTGTCGGGATTGCTGAATGCCTGACCAGTAACCGAACAGGAGAACCCTCATGTCCGCCCCGACCCTTATCGTTTCCGCCACCGGCACTGCTGCCGGGTCGCTCCCAAACGGGTTCTCCTTGCTGACGGTCTCCGCCCCCATCGCTCACTGCGCAGCCGCCCTCCTCGCTGCGGAACGGCCGTAATTGTCCGAAGCCCGTTCGCTCACTTACGGCAAACTCGTCGCAGCCATGGCCATGTGGGGAGGCACCTGGATCGCCGGGCGCATCATCGCGCAGGAGCTCAGCGCGCCGCTGGCCATCGCCTCGATTCGCTTTGTCGTCGCCGGACTGGCGCTGGCCATGGTCGCGCTCCTCACCGAGGGCGCCATCCCGATGCCGCCTTCCGGCCGCGCCTGGGCGGCGATCTGGGGCTTGGGCTTCTTCGGCATCTTTCTCTATGGCCTGTGTTTCTTCTTCGGCCTGCAACGCATCCCGGCCGGGCGCGGCGCGCTGGTCGTCGCGCTCAACCCGGTGGTGATCGTCATCGCCGCCTGGCTGCTCGGCCAGGAACGGATGAATCCGCGCAAGGCCATCGGCAGCACCATTGCGCTGGCCGGCTGCCTGACCGTGATCGGCAACGGCGACCCTTTCGCCCTGCTGCACGGCACTGTCGGCCTCGGCGAATGGCTGATCGTCGGCTGCGTGATTACGTGGACGGCCTACACCTTCATCGGCCGGCGGGCGACGCAACTGCTCTCGCCGCTGGCCACGACCCTGCACGCCAGCCTGGCCGGCGCGCTGCTGCTCGGCATCGCCGCCTTCATTCAGGGCGGCATCGACCCGACCGCCTGGTCGTGGCGCGTCTGGGCCAGCATGCTCTTCCTCGCCCTGTTCGGCACGGCCATCGCCTACACCTGGTTCACCGACGCGGTACACAAGCTCGGCGCCGGGCACGCCTCCGTATTCATCAACTTGGTGCCGGTCTTCGCCGTGCTGCAGGCCGCCGTCCTGCTCGACGAACGCCTTGGCCTGCCGGTGCTCTTTGGCGGCCTGCTGGTCATCGCCGGCGTGTGGCTGACCACGCTGCAAAAACCTTCTGTGGAGATGCGGAAATGATCCTGAGCCAAAAATTCATGACCATCCGCGCTGCGCAGCCCGCCAACGCCAACGAATGACGACTGCTGCGGTGCACCGGCAAAAAAGGCAAAAAACCGACCGGCCCCGCAGACGATAACGAGGAGACAAACCATGACCGACGCCGCACCCATCGACTTCTGGTTCGATTTTTCCAGCCCGTACAGCTACCTGCTGAGCGAGAAGATCGACGAACTCGCCGCCCGTCACGGACGCAAGGTGCGCTGGCATCCGATCCTGCTCGGCATCGTCTTCAAGGCCACCGGCAGCGCGCCGCTGACCCTGCAATTCCCGCCCAAGGCCGAATACTCGACCCTCGACTTCGCCCGCTCGGCCCGCTTCATGGGCCTGCCTTACCGCCACCCGGACAAGTTCCCGCTCGCCACGCAGAGCGCCGCCCGCGCCTACTACTGGCTGCACGGCCGCGACTGCGCACTGGCCCGCCGCTTTGCCCGCGCCGTCTTCCGCGCGTTGTTCGTCGATAACCGCGACGTGTCGGCCCCGGAAACCGTGCTCGAACTGGCCGCCGGCCTCGGCGTTGACCGCGCCGAACTCGAAACCGGCCTGCAAAGCCAGGAAATGAAGGACCGCCTGAAGCAGGAAGTCGATACCGCGTTAAGCCTCGGCGTCTTCGGCGCCCCCTATGTAGTTATCGACGGCCAGCCCTTCTTCGGCGCCGACCGCCTGCCGCAAATCGAGCGCTGGCTGGAAACCGGCGGCTTTTGAGCGATTGTTCCAACACACCATGAAACGAATCTGCGTCTTCTGCGGCTCGAATGCCGGAACCAATCCGATCTACCGGGAAGCGGCCGAGCGAGTCGGCCGCCTGCTCGCCGAACGCGGCATCGAACTGGTCTACGGCGCCGGCAACATCGGGCTGATGGGCGCGGTGGCCGATGCCTGCCTGGAAGCCGGCGGCACCGTCATCGGCGTCATCCCGGAAGCGCTGATGGGCAAGGAAGTGGCCGGCCGCGCCGTCGATCACCGGGCGCTGACCCGCATCGAGGTGGTCGATTCGATGCACACGCGCAAGGCGCGCATGGCCGAGCTGTCCGACGGCTTTATTGCCCTGCCCGGCGGCTTCGGCACCTTCGAGGAGTTCTGCGAAATCCTGACCTGGGGGCAACTCGGCTTTCACCAGAAGCCGATGGGCCTGCTCAACGTCAATGGTTTCTACGACCCGCTGCTGGCCATGTTCGACCGCGCCGTGGCGGACGGCTTCCTGCGCGCGCAGAACCGGGCAATGGCCCTGGCCGACACCGAAATCGAAAGCCTGCTGGCGCAGATGGAGGCCTATCGGGCCGAGCCGGTCAGCAAGTGGCTGAAAGAGGAAAAACAGTTGTAGCGGTATTTATTCACCCGATTTTTCAGGCAACGCACACAGAAAAGAAGCGAGGAGACATGACCATCCTGAAATCCCAACTCAACCCGCGCGGCGCGGACTTCCAGGCCAACGCATCGGCCATGCGCACGCTGGTCGACGACCTGCACGAGAAGGTCGACAAGATCGCCCTCGGCGGCCCGGAAGCGGCGCGCCAGAAACACCTGGCCCGCGGCAAGTTGCTGCCGCGCGAGCGGGTCAACGGCCTGCTCGACCCCGGCACGCCCTTCCTCGAAATCGGCCAGTTCGCCGCCTACGGCATGTATGGCGGCGACGTGCCGGCCGCCTCGGTGATCGCCGGCATCGGCCGCGTCCATGGTGTCGAATGCATGGTGGTGGCCAACGATGCGACGGTCAAAGGCGGCACCTACTACCCGCTGACCGTCAAGAAGCACCTGCGCGCCCAGGAAATCGCCCTGGAAAACCGCCTGCCCTGCGTCTATCTGGTCGATTCCGGCGGTGCCTTCCTGCCCATGCAGGACGAGGTTTTCCCGGACAAGGAACATTTCGGCCGCATTTTCTTCAACCAGGCCAACCTGTCGGCCAGGGGCATCCCGCAGATTGCGGCGGTGATGGGCTCGTGCACGGCGGGCGGCGCCTATGTACCGGCCATGTGCGACGAGTCGATCATCGTCAAGAACCAGGGCACCATCTTCCTTGGCGGCCCGCCGCTGGTGAAGGCGGCGACCGGTGAAGTCGTTTCGGCCGAAGACCTCGGCGGGGCCGACGTGCATACCCGCATTTCCGGCGTCGCCGACCATCTGGCCGAGAACGACGCGCACGCGCTGGCCATCGCCCGCCGCATCGTCAAGGACCTGAACTGGCAGAAGCAGCCGCCGGTCAGCCTCGCCGCGCCGGCCGAGCCGCTCTACGCCGCCGAAGAACTCTACGGCGTGATCCCGACCGACTCGAAGAAGCCCTTCGACGTGCGCGAAATCATCGCCCGCCTGGTCGATGGTTCCGATTTCGACGAATTCAAGGCTCGCTACGGCAACACGCTGGTCTGCGGCTTCGCCCGTATCTACGGCTATCCGGTGGGCATCGTCGCCAATAACGGTATCTTGTTCTCGGAGTCCGCCCAGAAAGGCGCCCATTTCATCGAACTCTGCGCCCAGCGCGGCATCCCGCTCGTTTTCCTGCAGAACATCACCGGCTTCATGGTCGGCAAGAAATACGAAAACGGCGGCATCGCCCGCGATGGGGCCAAGATGGTCACCGCCGTGGCTACCGCCAAGGTGCCGAAATTCACCGTCGTCATCGGTGGCAGCTTCGGCGCCGGTAACTACGGCATGTGCGGCCGCGCCTATTCGCCCCGCTTCCTGTGGATGTGGCCGAACTCGCGTATCTCGGTGATGGGCGGCGAGCAGGCCGCCGGCGTGCTGGCCACGGTCAAGCGCGATGGCATCGAAGCCGCCGGCAAGACCTGGTCGGCCGAGGAAGAGGCCGCCTTCAAGGCGCCAATCCGCGAGCAGTACGAAAACCAGGGCCACCCCTACTACGCCTCGGCCCGCCTCTGGGACGACGGCATCATCGACCCGGCTGATACCCGGAGGGTACTCGGCCTCGGCCTGTCGGCCGCGATGAACGCCCCGGCCGAAGAAACCAAATTCGGCGTCTTCCGGATGTAAGGAGCAGACCATGTTTACCGCCCTCGAAATTGAACTGAACGGCCCGGTCGCGACGATCTGGATGAACCGCCCGGACCTGCACAATGCCTTCGACGAAACACTGATCGCCGAACTGACCGCTGCCTGCGTCGCGCTCGACGACGACCCGGATGTGCGCGTCGTTGTCCTTGCCGGACGCGGCAAGAGCTTCTCCGCTGGCGCCGACCTCAACTGGATGAAGCGCGCCGCCAACAACGGCATCGACGACAACCTCAACGATGCCCGCGCCCTGGCCCGCATGCTGCGCACCCTGGCCGAAATGAAGAAACCGACCATCGCCCGCGTGCAAGGTGCCGCCCTCGGCGGCGGCATGGGCCTAGCTTCGGCCTGCGACGTCGCCGTCGCCTCGACCAAGGCAGTGTTCGCAACCTCCGAGGTCAAGTTCGGCATCATTCCCTCGGCTATCTCGCCCTACGTGCTGCGCGCCATCGGCGCGCGTCAGGCCACCCGCTATTTCCAGAGCGCCGAGCGCATCGACGCCGCCCGCGCCCGCGAAATCGGGCTGGTACATGAAACGGTCGAACCCGAACAACTCGACGCCAAGGTTCAGGAAATCGTCACCGCCCTGCTACAAGGCGGCCCCTGCGCCCAAGCCGCCGCCAAGGACCTGATCCGCGCAGTGGACGGCCAGCAGGTCAACGACACCCTGGTGGAAGAGACCGCTCACCGCATCGCCCACCTGCGCGCGACACCGGAAGCCCGCGAAGGCATTGGCGCTTTCCTCGACAAACGACAGCCCAGCTGGATGGGGGAATAAATACATGTTCACCAAGATTCTGATCGCCAACCGCGGAGAAATCGCCTGCCGCGTCATCAAAACGGCCCGCCGCATGGGCATTCGCACCGTCGCCGTCTATTCCGAAGCCGACGCCAACGCCCGTCACGTTCGCCTGGCCGACGAGGCCGTGCTGCTCGGCCCAGCCGCGGCGCGCGAGTCCTATCTGGTCGCCGACAAGATCATCGAAGCCTGCAAGCGCACCGGCGCGCAGGCGGTGCATCCGGGCTACGGTTTCCTCTCGGAAAACGAGGAATTCGCCGAAGCCCTGGCCCAGGCCGGCCTCGTCTTCATCGGCCCGCCGGCTTCGGCCATCCGCGCCATGGGCTCGAAGTCGGAAGCCAAGAAGCTGATGGGCACGGCCAATGTGCCGCTGACGCCGGGCTACCACGGCGACGACCAGCGCCCGACGTTGCTTCATGATGAAGCCGAGAAGATCGGCTACCCGGTGCTGATCAAGGCAGCGGCTGGGGGTGGCGGCAAGGGCATGCGCCTGGTCGAGCGTTCCGAGGACTTCCCGGACGCCCTGGCTTCCTGCAAGCGCGAGGCGCTGTCCAGCTTCGGCGACGACCACGTGCTGATCGAGAAATACATCACCAAGCCGCGCCACATCGAAATCCAGGTGTTCGCCGACAAGCTCGGCAACTGCGTTTACCTGTTCGAGCGCGACTGCTCGGTGCAGCGCCGCCACCAGAAGGTGCTGGAAGAGGCGCCGGCCCCCGGCATGAGCGAGGAGCGCCGCCGCCAGATGGGCGAAGCGGCCGTCGCCGCGGCCAAGGCGGTCGGATACGTCGGCGCCGGCACGGTCGAGTTCATCGCCAACCAGGACGGCACCTTCTACTTCATGGAGATGAACACCCGCCTGCAGGTCGAGCATCCGGTCACCGAGATGATCACCGGCCAGGATCTGGTCGAATGGCAGTTGCGTGTGGCCGCCGGCCAGCCGCTGCCGCTCAAGCAGGAACAACTGGAAATCCGCGGCCATGCGCTGGAAGCGCGCATCTACGCCGAAGATGCCAACAAGGGCTTCCTGCCCGCCACCGGCCAGCTCATCCGCCTGCTGCCGCCGGCCGAATCGATCAACGTGCGCGTCGATACGGGCGTCGAGGAGGGCGATGAGATCACGCCTTACTACGATCCGATGATCGCCAAGCTGATCGTCTGGGACGAAACGCGCGACGGCGCGCTGGCCCGCATGCGCAAGGCACTGGCCGACTATCAGGTAGCCGGTCTGACGACCAATATCGACTTCCTGTCCCGCCTCGTCGCCTGCCCGGCCTTCGCCGGCGCCGATCTCGACACCGGCCTGATCGAACGGCAGAAGGATTTCCTCTTCCCCGCCGCCCAGCCCGTGCCGCGCGATGCGCTGCTCGTCGCCACGGTCGGCGAACTGCTGTGGGAACAACATGAAGCCAAGCAGGCCGCCAAGGCGAGCGGCGATCCATTCTCGCCCTGGCACGCCCGCGACGGCTGGCGCATGAACCTGTCAGCCGCGCGCACCATCAGCTTCAAGGATGGCGAAACGCTGGTCGACGTGCAGGTCCGCTACGGCCGCGACAGTTGGAAAATCACCCTGAATGGCGAGTGCACCGCAGCACGCGGAAAGAAGCTCGACGGCGACCGCTTTGCCGTCGAACTCGACGACCGCCGGCTAATCGCCTCGGTGGTGGCGGTGGACGACAAGCGCAGCATCTTCCTGCAGGGCAGCACCTACACGCTGCTGCGCGACGATCCGCTGCACCGCGTCGATGCCGGCGACAGCCACGGCGGCGGCCTGACCGCGCCGATGCCCGGCAAGGTCGTCGCCCTGCTCGCCCAGCCCGGCCAGAAGGTGGAGAAAGGCACGCCGCTGCTGATCCTCGAAGCCATGAAGATGGAGCACACCATCACCGCCCCCGCCGCCGGCACGCTGAAAGCCTTCTGCTATGCGGCCGGCGAGCAGGTCAGCGACGGCGCGGCGCTGGTCGAGTTCGAGAACGAGGCATAATGACTCGATCATTCACCTGATCGTTTGCCCGGTATGAACTCACTGCGCAGAAAACTGCTCTTCGTCGGCGGCATGGCGGCCATTCCCATGTCGATGGGATGTATCACCTCGGCCGTCGTCGGAGGTGGCAGCAATTACGACACCTACACTGAAAAGGTTGGGTCTGTGCTGATTTCCGCCGACGGAAAGACACTGGCAGTTATCGGCAAGGAGTTTCATTACCTGTTCGACGCCCCCGAAGCGATCAAGACCGTCTTGCAGCCGGAACTCCGCGAAGTCGTCGAGGTCAGTTTCTTCACCTTCAAGGTCGATGCGAACCAGCGCATTGCCGGCGGATACGTATTGCGCATTGGCAAGAACGCCAGTCCGGGCCAAAAGGACAAGGCGCTCGCGGCCGGCTTCAAAGCCAACCCCAGTGGCGATCTGAGCCTCAATGGCACGCTCGCCGGCACGCGCTATGCGGCCAATGGGATCGAAGCCACCGCCGCCTCGCAAAAGCTGCGTAAGGAATACACGATCAGCGTTTCGGTCGAAAAATCTGCCGGAGCCAAAGCGGCATCAACGGCTGGGAAGGTCTTGCTGACCCCGATAACCCTGGCCGCGGATGGCGTGCTGATTATTGCGGCGATCCCCTTGCTGCTTATCGTCATGGTCGGCGTTGCCGCCTCTTCCCACCATTAGTCTCAGAGCATTCACCATGCCCCTCCCCACCCGCGTCAAAATCGTCGAAGTCGGCCCGCGCGACGGGCTGCAGAATGAGAAACAGGTCGTCCCGACCGAGACCAAGATCGAATTGATCGAGCGCCTGGCCGAGGCCGGGCTGCGCGTCATCGAGGCCACCTCCTTCGTCTCGCCGAAGTGGGTGCCGCAGATGGGCGACAACAGCGCGGTCATGCAGGGCATCAAAAAGCACCCTGCTGCCACCCAAGGTGACTTCCTGCGGGGCGCGGTGTACCCCGTGTTAACGCCAAATTTGCAGGGCTTCGATTCAGCCGTGCAGGCCGGCGCAACGGAAGTAGCCATTTTCGGCGCCGCTTCCGAAGCCTTCTCCAAGAAGAACATCAACTGCTCCATCGCCGAAAGCCTGAAGCGCTTCGAGCCGGTCGTCTCGGCCGCCTCGGCGCTGGAAATCAAGGTCCGCGGCTATGTCTCGTGTGTCGTCGGCTGCCCCTACGAGGGTGCCGTCGCACCGGAGAAGGCCGCCGAAGTGGCCAAGACGCTGTACGACATGGGCTGCTACGAGGTGTCGCTGGGCGACACGGTCGGCGTCGGCAACCCGGCCAGCATCCAGCGCATGATCGAGGCTTGCGCCCGCGTCGTGCCCATCGCCAAGCTGGCCGGCCACTACCATGACACCTACGGCATGGCCATCGCCAACATCTACGCCTCGCTGCAGATGGGCATGGCCACCTTCGACGCCTCGGTTGCCGGCCTGGGCGGCTGCCCGTACGCCAAGGGGGCCTCCGGCAACGTGGCGACGGAAGACGTGGTTTATCTGCTGCACGGCCTGGGCATTGAAACCGGCATCGATCTGGCTAAACTGGCGGTTGTCGGCAACTGGATTTCCAGTGCCATCAACCGCCCGAACGGCGCCAAGGCCGGCCGGGCCATTTGCGCCAGCACCGAGTGAGCTTCTTCTCCGCCGTTTCCGAACTACTGCACCCCGCCCCAGCGCCGGACGAAAACGTGCGGCGCGCGCTCGACCGCGTGTGCGAGCTGGTCGATCCCCTGTTGCGCACGGTCGGCAGTTTCGAAAAGAAACTGAGCGGCCCGGTGCACTATGCCCTGGGTTATTGCGACGGCCTGGTCGCCAGCCTGCCCGGCCCGGTCGAGATCAGTCGCCCGGCGTTCTCCAACGACCCGCTGATCCATTCGCTGTTCGCTACCGCCACCGACATCGACCAGATGCTCGGCCGCAGCCAGGCCATCCGCGACTATCTGGCCGAACCCTGCTCGTGGGAAGACGATTATTTCTACGCCATGCTCGCTGCCCGCCGCCAGGAAAAGAAACAGCTCGGCATGGCACAGCAGGGCGACGTCATCCGCAACGACGTGCCGCAGACGGTGCTCTATTTCTCCGGTCAGACCCTGATCGAGCCCAACTGCCAGCTCGAAGCCACGCTGCACGGACTACGCTGCAAGACCTTCGAAAGCCTGCTGCACACCTTCCGTTCGCACGTCGAAGCGCTGCGCGGCGAGCGCGACGGACTGCGCGCCGACGTCACCGAAGAGCGCAATCACATCACCGTCCTGAACGGTCACAGCAGCAAGCAGGCTTACGATTGCGCGACCCGCCATCTGGCCGAACTCGACGCCCAGTTGCGTGCCAAGGCCGAATCGCTGATGCCGGAGCACCTGATCGATACGCTGGCCGACTACCTGATGAGTCCGGAACCGGCCCTGCGCCTGACGCCGGTCAGCCTGACCGTGGATCGCCTCGGTGTCATCCAGAGTGTGCCGGCCGACGATGCCAGCGTGCATACCATCACTTTTCCGGAACTAACTGCCCGCGACCGGCGTCTTCATCTGGCCATGCTCGCCCGCATCAGCCGCGACGAAGCCCTCGAGGCCGTCGAAATGGTGCGCGACGAGCAACACCGCTTCATGATTATCTGAGAGCCTGTGAAATTCTCGTTCGCCCCCGCTGCCCCTGCCCAAGCGCACCCGCTCCGCGTTGCAAATGCTCGCCATAGCCCGAGCTATGACTCCGCTTTGCGCCTTGATCGGGCGCACTTGAACGCGTTCCTCGGGCGCGCCCGAAAAATTCACCGGCTCTGACGCTCCATGATTCCCTCCCCCTGCATCAACATCTGCAAGATGGACAGCCACAGCGGGCTTTGCCTCGGCTGCCACCGCACCATCGACGAAATCAGCGCCTGGTCCCGCCTCGACGACACGGCGCGCCAGCTCATCCTCGACAAGATCGCCGAGCGCCGCCAAAGCGCTCCGGCCAGCCCCGCGAAAGCCCACGCATGAGCGACGACAACGAAGACCTCTACCCCTGCGTCGGCGTCTGCATGTCCGACCCGGAAACCGGCGTTTGCATGGGCTGCGGCCGTCCGCCGCTAGGCTCGCCGGAAGTTGCCATCGAGGTCGCTCCACCGGCTCCGGCCAAGACCCAAGCCAGCAACGACGAGGCCGAATGAGTCCGGCGCTGCCCGACACACTGCGCGTCCTTGAGCGCGGCTGGCTGTCGGCCAACAACATCCTGTTTCTCGAAGGCGAGCGGGCCACGCTGATCGACAGCGGCTACGTCACGCACGCCGCACAAACGGTCGAGCTGGTCCGGCACGCCTTGGCAGGCCGACAACTCACGCGCCTGATCAACACTCACTCGCACTCCGACCACATCGGCGGCAACGCGGCGCTGAAGGCCGCCTTCGCCTGCGACATCCTGGTGCCGGCTGGCCTGCACGCGACCATCGCCGACTGGGACGAAAACGCCCTGCTCCTTTCACCACTCGGCCAGCAGGGCGCCCGCTTCCAGCACGATGGTGTGATCATGGCCGGCGACGAACTCGAACTCGGCGGCCTCAACTGGCAGGCGCTGGCCGTGCCCGGCCACGACATGGAAGCGCTGGCCTACTACAACCCGGAACAGCGCCTGCTAATCTCGGGCGATGCCCTGTGGGAAAACGGCTTCGGCGTCATCTTTCCCGAGCTGCTCGGCGAGGGCGACGGCATCGCCTGCACACGGGCGACGCTGGAAATGCTCGGCCGGCTCGCCATCGACACCGTTATTCCCGGCCACGGCCGCCCTTTCGGCGAAGTCGACGTGGCGCTCGACCGCGCCTTCCGCCGCCTGGAGATGTTCGAGCAGCAGCTCGACAAACTGGCCTGGCACGGCATCAAGGTCATCGTCTCCTTCGCCATGCTGGAGCGGCGCAGCATTCCCCAGAAGGATTTCGCCGCCTTCATCCTCGGCCTGCCCTTCGCCGCCGACGTCAATCAACGCATCCTCGGCCTGGCCGAAGACCGGCTGATCGAGCGCATCGAGCGCGAATTGCTGCTGGTCGGCGCGCTGCAACTCGAAGACGGGAACCTGATCGCCAATACGTAGTCTTGTAGCATGGGATTGCTACCCGCCTGACATGGAAGGCGCGCACAATCGTTTCGCCAACTACACCTAGAGGAGACAACGATGGCAGCCAAGAAAATCCTGATGATCACCGGTGATTTCACCGAAGACTACGAAACCATGGTGCCTTTCCAGGCCCTGCTGATGGTCGGCCACACCGTGCATGCGGTCTGCCCCGGCAAGCAGGCCGGCGAGCAGGTCAAGACCGCCGTGCACGACTTCGAGGGCGATCAGACCTACAGCGAGAAGCCCGGCCACAACTTCACCCTCAACGCCAGCTTCGCTGACGTCAAGGCGGCTGATTACGATGCTTTGGTCATTCCCGGTGGCCGCGCCCCGGAATACCTGCGCCTGAACCCGGAAGTGCTCGCCGCCGTGAAGCACTTCGCCGATGCCGGCAAGCCGATCGCCGCCATCTGCCACGGCGCCCAGCTGCTCACCGCTGCCGGCGTGCTGAGCGGCCGTTCGTGCAGCGCCTACCCGGCCTGCGGCCCGGAAGTCACGGCAGCCGGCGGCAAATACGCCACCATTCCGGTCGACCAGGCCATCGTCGACGGCAATCTGGTCACCGCCCCCGCCTGGCCGGCCCACCCGGACTGGCTGGCCAAGTTCCTGCAGGTTCTCGGTAGCCGCATCGAAGCCTGATCCATCCACCCGCGAGGTGTCCCATGTGCGAAATCTACGTCAAGGCCGACCCCATGCTCTACGAATCGCGCTCGCGTTCGCTGCGCATACACGGGTGCGTCACCAAGATACGGCTGGAAAACCACTTCTGGGACATCCTCGCGGAAATCGCCGCGAGTGACGGCTATACAACCAATCAGTTGATCGCCAAGCTGTACGACGAGCTGCTCGAATATCGCGGGGAGATCGACAACTTCGCGTCGTTTTTGCGGGTGAGTTGTTTGCGTTATCTGACCTTGCGCAAGGGCGTGGCGGATAAGCCGGCATTGGCGGTGGTGGGACGGCCGGCGGCCTGAGGTTTTTTGCCTTTTTTGGCTGTGCACCGCAGCAGTGGCTTCGGGCTGATTAAAGGTCGCTTTACCAACTGTTGGGGACTTTTTAAAAAGATCGACCTCTGCTTTCCGCCCTGACGGCGGGCTTACTTTTTCTTGCTTGGCCAAGAAAAAGTAGCCAAAAAGAAGGCCACCCCTGGGTCGGCGTTGGGCTACGCCCAATCCCTTCCGCTACTCGGCCGGCCGGGCGGCTGGCTAAACTCGCCGCTGCGCGGCTCAGACAACGCCAGCCGACTGCCCCCGGCCAACCTGCGTTGCTCAGCGCCTCTCAAGGGGCCCAGAAAACCGCATGCTGCTGATGCGCCTTCTGCGTCATTCCCGCGTAGGCGGGAATCCAGTGCTGAGTGAAAGGCTTTGGCGTCATTTCTGGATTCCCGCCTACGCGGGAATGACCTTAGAAATAGTGACTGCTGCGGTGCACTGCCTAAAAAGGCAAAAAACCAAACGCCCTCCTGTCAGCATACGTTCGGTTTTCAACCCCCGTGGGAGGCGCCGAGCAACGCAGGCGGGCGGGGAGCCGTCGGCTGGCGTTGTTTGAGCCGAAGGCGAGTTTAGCCAGCCGCGCCCTGAGCATCGCGAAGAAGTACTCTTGGGGTGCCCCGACCGTCGAGTAGCGCAGGGTACCCGCGCAGCGGGCGCCGACCCCGGGTCGCCTTCTTCTTTGGCTACTTTCTTCTTGGCGAAGCAAGAAGAAAGTACGCCCGCCGTAAAGGCGGAACACAGCAGTTGAAGCAGGCGCCAGAGCAAAAAAAACTCGCGCTCGGCGCCTAAAACCCCTACGACCCCAACCACCTCCGCACCAAATGCACCCAATAACTCGCCCCCAGGGTGAGCAACTCGTCATTGAAGTCGTAGTGCGGGTTGTGCAGCGTGCAGCCGCCCGTGCCCGGGCCGTTGCCGAGCCAGACGTAGCAGCCGGGCTTTTCGTTGAGCATGTAGGCGAAGTCCTCCGCTCCCATCGACGGCAGGATGTCGGTCAGCACGTGTTCCTCGCCGAAGACTTCCTTGGCCACTTCCTGGCAGAAGCGGGCTTCGGCGACGCTGTTCACGGTCGGCGGGTAGCGGTGGTCGAAATTGACGTTGATCTGCGCCCCGTTGGCCGCGGCGATGCCACTGCACAGGCGTTCGATGGCACGCTCGACGGTTTCCTGGATTTCCGGCTTGAAGGTGCGGATGGTGCCGCGCAGGATCACTTCTTCCGGGATGATGTTCCAGGCTTCGCCGCCGTGGAACTGGGTGACGCTGACCACGGCCGATTCGCAAGGGTGCAGCGTGCGACTGACCACGGTCTGCAGGGCCTGCACCAGTTGCGCGCCGGTAACGATGGAATCGACGCCCTGGTGCGGCATGGCGGCGTGGCAGCCGTGGCCGCGCACGCTGATCTCGAAGGCGCAGGTGCCAGCCATGACCGGGCCGGGCATGGCCATCATCTGGCCGACCGGGATGCCGGGCCAGTTGTGCAGGCCGAACACGGCCTCGACCGGGAAACGCTCGAACAATCCGTCCTCGATCATCACCGCGGCGCCGCCTTCCGATTCCTCGGCCGGCTGGAAGATGAAGACGGCGATGCCGTCGAAATCGGGGTTCTCGGCCAGGTAGCGGGCGGCACCGAGCAGCATGGCGGTATGTCCGTCGTGGCCGCAGGCGTGCATCTTCCCTTGGTATCTGGAGTGATGCGGAAATTCGTTCATTTCGCACAGCGGCAGCGCATCCATGTCGGCGCGCAGGCCGATCATGCGCTGCGAGGTGCCAGCGCGCAGCACGCCGACCACACCGGTCTTGGCGATGCCGCGATGGACTTCCAAGCCATAGCGCTGCAATTCGCGGGCGACGATGTCGGACGTGCGTGTCTCGTTGAAAGCCAGTTCGGGATGAGCGTGGATGTCGCGGCGCAGTGCCGTCAGTTCGGCCAGGAAAGGCAGCTGGAGTTGGGGAATCGTCGGGGCCATGATCGTCTCCTTCTTGTCTTTGCCTGCGGCGGCCGACAGCCGACCGGCTCGCCGCCACAGACGAATATTATGCCGCGCCTTGCGGCGACGTGCCGGCTTGATTATTGTGCACCGCATGGAACTCGTTCTCATCAGCGGCCTGTCCGGCTCGGGCAAGTCGGTCGCTCTCAATCTGCTGGAAGACTCCGGTTATTACTGCGTCGACAACCTGCCGGTCGTGATGCTGACCGTGCTCGTCCGCATGCTGAAGGAAGAAGGCATCCGCAAGATCGCCGTGGCGGTCGATGCCCGCTCCGGCGGCGGCATCGAGTTGCTGCCCGACAAACTGGAGAATTTGTCCAAGGAAGGCGTACGCCACAACTTCCTGTTTCTGCAGGCCGACGAGGAAACCCTGCTCAAGCGCTACTCGGAATCGCGCCGCCGCCACCCGCTGGCCACCGCCGGCCAGACGCTGGAAGAGGCGATCCGCGCCGAACGCGTGCTGATGGAGCCGATCAGCCAGTTGGGCAACCGCATCGACACCAGCGACCTGAAGGCCAACGCCCTGCGCGAATGGGTGCGCCAGTTCATCGAAGCCGAACCTGGCCAGGGCCTGACCCTGATGTTCGAATCCTTCGGCTTCAAGCACGGCATCCCACTCGACGCCGACCTCGTTTTCGACGTGCGCTGCCTGCCCAACCCGCACTACGACCCGGCGCTGCGCCCGCTGACCGGGCGCGACCAGCCGGTCATCGACTTCCTGGAAAAGGAAGCCGAATTCCGCCGCATGCGCGAGGACATCCGCAATTTCGTCGCCACCTGGCTGCCGTCCTACATCCGCGATAACCGCAATTACCTGACGGTGGCCATCGGCTGCACCGGCGGCCAGCATCGCTCGGTATGCATGGCGGAATGGCTGGCCAAGCAATTCAACGGCGACGCCCGCGTCCTCGTCCGGCACCGTTCGCTGGCCGGCAATTGAAGCCGTGGCTTTCCCTGATCCGGCCGGGCGACTGGCTGGTCGTCCTGCTCGGTGCCGCCCTGGTCGCCGGCAGCGTGCCCTTATTTTGGCAGGGTGGACTGGCTGACCGCGCCATCGTGCGCCAAGAGGGCAAGGTCTTCGCCGAAGTGGACCTGAAAGCCAAGCGCCAACTCGAAGTGCCGGGGCCGCTGGGCACCACGGTGATTGCTGTTGAGCCCGGCCGGGCCCGCGTCGTGGCCGATCCCGGGCCGCGCCAGTATTGCGTCAAGCAGGGCTGGCTGATGCGCCCCGGCGAAATCGCCATCTGCGCCCCCAACCGCGTCAGCCTGCAAATTACCGGCCGGACCAAGGTCTATGACTCGATCAGTTATTGAACTCCAGGTCACCGAGGAAGACCGCCGGGTCGCCTGGCTGGCCACCGCTGCCGTCGCCCTGTCGCTGGTCGATGCGGCCATTCCGTCCCCGCTGCCCGGCGTCAAGCCGGGGCTGGCCAACATCGTCACCCTGGTCGTGCTGCTGCGCTACGGCTGGGCCACGGCGGTCTGGGTCAGCGGCCTGCGCGTGCTGGCCGGCAGCCTGCTGCTCGGCTATTTCCTCGCCCCCGGTTTCTTCCTGTCGCTGACCGGCACCACGCTCAGCCTGCTCACCCTTGGCCTGGCCCATCGCCTGCCACAACGCTGGTTCGGCCCGGTCAGCCTGTCCATCTTCGCCGCCTTTGCCCACATCGGCGGGCAACTTCTGCTCGCCCGCGCCTGGCTCATTCCGCACGACGGCGTTTTCCTGCTGACGCCGGTCTTCGCCGGGGCCGCGCTGGTATTCGGCACCATCAACGGCCTGATCGCGGCTAAACTGCTGGCTGAATCGTCCGCCCCGGAACCTTCCGATGCCTAAGACCATCTGCCTCGCCCTGACCGGTGCCTCCGGCATGCCCTACGGGCTGCGCCTGCTCGATTGCCTGCTGGCGGCCGGCTGCAAGGTACAGCTGCTTTACTCGCAGGCCGCCCAGGTCGTCGCCCGCCAGGAAATGAATTTCGAGCTGCCCTCGCGCCCGGCCGATGCCCGCGCCGCGCTGCTCGAGCGCCACCCCGGCGTCGATCCCGAGCTGCTCGCCGTCTATGGCCGCGAGGAATGGTTCGCTCCGGTCGCCTCCGGCTCCAACCCGCCCGACGCCATGGTCGTCTGCCCGTGCTCGATGGGCACGCTGGCCGCCATTGCCCAGGGCCTGGCCGATAACCTGATCGAACGCGCCGCCGACGTGGTGCTCAAGGAAGGCCGCAAGCTGGTGCTGGTGCCGCGCGAGACGCCGTTCTCGGCCATCCATCTGGAAAACATGTTGCGTTTGAGCCGGGCCGGCGCCGTCATCCTGCCGCCCTCGCCCGGCTTCTATCACCATCCGGAAAGCGTGCAGGACATCGTCGATTTTGTCGTCGCCCGCGTCATGGACCAGGTCGGCGTGACGCATACGCTGATGCAGCGCTGGGGGAACTGATGGGCTGGTTCGACTTCATCCGTTCGCCGAGCGGGCGCAGCGTCGAAACGCTGGAAATTCCGCTCTTTCCGCTCAATACCGTGCTCTTCCCCGGCGGCGTGCAGCCGCTGAAGATTTTCGAGCAACGCTACCTCGACATGGCCGCCGCCTGCATGAAGGACGAAACACCTTTCGGCATCTGCCTGATCGACAGCGGTTCGGAAGTCGGTGCTGCGGCCCAGCCGCATCCGGTCGGCACCCTGGCCCGCATCGGCGACTGGGAGATGGAGCAGCTCGGCATCCTGCAGATCACCGCCCTGGGTGGCCGGCGTTTCCGCATCATCGACAGCGAGGTCGGCCCCGGCAACCTGCTGCGCGGCCACGTCGAACTGCTCAGCGAGGGCGACACGGAGCCGCTGCCGCAGGAACGCGAACGGCTGCTCCCGCTGCTCCAGCGCATCGTCGCCGATCTCGGCAGCGCCCGCATTCCCGAGCCGCATCGCTATGACGATGCGGCCTGGGTCGGCTACCGCATCACCGAGGTGCTGCCCATCCAGAACCTGGCCAAGCAGAAGCTGCTCGAACTGGAAGACCCGATCGCCCGCCTCGAAATCCTGGAAAAATTCCTCGATCAGCGCAAATTGCTCGGCTAGCCTCATCCGACTCCGGACTGCTGCGGTGCACTGCCCATTTCGGCAATTTTTCATCGCGGCACCGGAAATTTGACAATTTCATCAACGCCTCCGCTAACAGGCTGTTTAGAATAGCCAAAAATAATTAATCCAAAAGAATCAGGGGGTCTGCCGGGATGTCTTCGTTCGTCTTCATCGATCAGTTGCGGGTCGGGCTCTATGTCGAGCTCGATTTGCCATGGATGAAGCACCCGTTCAGTTTCAGCAGCTTCAAGATCAAGAGCGACGAGCAGATCCGCCAGTTGCGCCAGCTCGGCCTCGACAAGGTCCGCTACGATCCTCGGCGCAGCTCGACGCTGCCGCTCCCCTTGCAGGAAACCGGCGATGCCCACCCGCCGCCGCCCCTCCTGCCGCCGGATGACCCGTTGTTGCTGGCCAAGCAGGCGCGCGGCGCCCATCTGGCCAACTACCGCACCTCGGTGGCCCAGGCCGAACAGGCATTGCACCAAGCCGTGCAGGAAGTACGGCGCATCATCGGACGGTGCACGACCGACCCGCAAAGCGCCCTCGACGATGCCACCCGACTGGTCGACGACATTGCCGGCGACTACTTCGGCCACCCCGATGCCCTCATCCATGCCATGGGCGACAAGGGGCATCAGGATTCGCTCTACCACCACGGGCTCAACGTCACCGTGCTGTCGCTGATCATGGCTCGCGGCCTGGACCTGCCGACCGAGCAGATTCGCACCCTCGGCCTCGGCGCACTCTTCCACGACATCGGCCTGCACGCCATCCCGAGCACGCTGCTGCGCAAGGTCGATCCGCTGACGGCCGGAGAGGTCAAGCTGCGCCAGACGCACTGCGAACAAGGCGTCGAACTCGGCAGGAAGCTCGGCTTCCCACAAGGCGTGCTCGACATCATCGCCCAGCACCACGAACTGATGGACGGCAGCGGCTATCCGCAGCAATTGCGCGGCGAGCAGATCGCGCTGCTGGCCCGTCTGGTCGAAGTGGCCAACCGCTACGACAGCCTGTGCAACCCGACCACGCCGAGCAAGGCCAAAACGCCGCATGAGGCCTTGTCCTACATGTTCGCCCAGCAGGCGAGCAAGCACGACCCGCAGATGATGCGCCAGCTGATCCGCAGTCTCGGCGTCTATCCGCCCGGCACGCTGGTGCACCTGTCCAATGGCGCCACCGCGCTGGTCACCTCGGTCAACCCGACCCGCCCGTTGAAACCGGTGCTCATCGTGTACGAACCCAGCGTGCCGCGCGACGAGGCCATCATCATCGACCTCGACCAGGAACCCGATGTCCAGATCGCCCACGCACTGAATCCGAACCAGTTGCCGCGCAGCATTTACGACTACCTTTGCATGCGCAAGCATGTTTCCTACTATTTCGGCGAAGGCAGCCCAGGCAACGCATGAACTCGACGTCCCCGACCTCATTCGACTCCCTGCTCCTTGAGCACGCCGACGATCTGTTGCTGCTGGTCGATCCGCAAACACAGCGCATCTGCGCCGCCAACCGCGCCACCTGCACGCGCCTGGGCTACGAGCATGAACAACTGCTCGAGCGCCCGATCACCGACATCGGCCGCTCGCTGGCCGACATCTTCTACTGGGAGGAAGTCGCCGCCGGCAACATCCAGGAGGTCGAATCCTCCGAAGGGCTCTATCGCTGTGCCGACGGCAGCCTGTTTCCGGTCGACGAACGCATCTCACGTGTCGAGCACGACAAGCGCCACTGGTTGCTGATCCGGGCGCACGACATCACGCATCAACGCGACGAGAAAGCCCACCTCGAAAGCCTGACCTCGCTGCTGCGCGCCACGCTGGAATCGACCGCCGACGGCATCCTGGTCTGCGACGAGCGCGGCCATCTGGTCAACATGAACCAGCGCTTCGCCGCGCTCTGGCAGCTGCCGGAAGACATCCTGGCCCGCGGCGACGATGGCGAGGTGATCGCCTTCATGGCCGGCCGCCAGGACGATGCCGAAGGCTACCTGGCACGCTTCGCCGATATCATCCGCCTGCATGAGGAACACACCCTCGACACGCTCGAACTCGACAGCGGCCAGGTGCTGGAACAACGCTCGCAGCCGCAATACCTCGAAGAGCGCATCATCGGCCGCGTCTTCACCTTCACCGACATCACGCAACGGCGCGCCGCCGAACATCAACTCAAGCAGAGCGAACTGGCTTTCCGCTCGCTGGTCGAGAGCTCGCCGGACAACATCATCCGTTACGACAGCGATTGCCGGGCCGTTTACGTCAATCGCATGCTGGCCGAGAGCACCAACCTCGAGCCGCAAATGCTGCTCGGCCGCACACCGACCGGCAGCTCGTTCGAGGGAGCCAACGACCTGCTGCACTACGAAGCGGCGCTCAAGCAGGTCATCGCCACCGGCGAAGCGCAGGAAATCGAAATCCAGGTACGCGACCGCCTAGGCGAACACCGTATCCACCACGTCCGCATGGCCGCCGAGCGCGACGAATCGGGCGTCGTCGGCGCCCTGGCCTTCGGTCGCGACATCACCGACATCATCCGCGCCGAAGTCGAGCTGCGCATCGCCGCCATCGCCTTCGAATCGCTCGAGGCCATCGCCATCACCGACGCCGAAGAGCGCATCATCAAGGTCAACCGCTCGTTCTGCCGCATCACCGGCTACAGCGCCGAGGAAGCCCTGGGCAAGACGCCGGGGCAACTGCTCAAGTCCGGACGGCACGACCCGATGTTCTACGCCGAAATGTGGCGTGCCCTGACCTACGAAAAGCACTGGCAGGGCGAAGTCTGGAACCGCCGCAAGAATGGCGACATCTACCCGGAATGGCTGAACATCACGGCGGTGACCGATCCCGCCGGGCGCATCTGCAACTACGTCGCCGCCTTCTCCGATATTTCGCTGCACAAGAAGGCCGAAGCCGAAATCCACACCCTCGCCTTCTACGACCCGCTGACCGCGCTGCCCAACCGCCGCCTGCTGCTCGACCGCCTCGAGCACACCATGGCCAGCAGCGCCCGCAACAAGCGCCACGGCGCCGTGCTGATCCTCGACCTCGACCGCTTCAAGGAACTGAACGACACCAAGGGCCACAACATCGGCGACCTGCTGCTGATCGAAGTCGCCAACCGCCTGCAGGAATGCGTCCGTGCCGACGACACCGTCGCCCGCCTGGGCGGCGACGAATTCGTCGTCATCCTCGTCGACCTCGGCCCCAACCCGCGCCAGGCCGCCGCGCAAGCCGAAGTCATCGCCGAAAAGATGCGCTCGGCGATCAACCGCTCGTTCAATCTGCAAAGCAGCGAGTACCACACCTCGCCCAGCATCGGCATCTGCCTCTTCGGCAACCAGGAAATCAGCATCGACGAGCTGCTCAAACGGGCCGACACCGCCATGTACCAAGCCAAGCGCTCGGGCCGCAACACCATCCGCTTCTTCGATCCGGCCACCCACGCCGCCATGGAAGCGCGCATCGCGCTCGACACCGACCTGCGCCGCGCCCTGCCCGAAGACCAGTTGCTGCTCTACTTCCAACCGCAAATCGAAGGCAGCGGCCGCGTTCAGGGCGCCGAAGCCCTTCTCCGCTGGCAACACCCCAAGCAGGGCATGGTCTCGCCGCTCACCTTCATTTCCTTGGCCGAAGATACCGGGCTGATCGTACCTATCGGCCAATGGGTACTCGAAACCGCCTGCCGACAACTCAAAGCCTGGGAGAACGACCCCGTTTCCCGCTACTGGTCGCTCGCCGTCAACGTCAGCGCCCATCAGTTCCGCCAGGATGATTTCGTCGAAAAGGTACTTGCCGTCGTCGAACGAAGCGGCATCGACCCCAGCCTGCTCAAGCTCGAGCTGACCGAAAGCCTGGTGCTCGACAACGTCGACGACACCATCGGCAAGATGCAGGCACTCAAGGCCGCCGGCGTCAGTTTCTCGCTCGACGACTTCGGCACCGGCTACTCTTCGCTCGCCTACCTATCGCGCCTGCCGCTCGATCAGGTCAAGATCGACCAATCCTTCGTGCGCAACATCGGCGTCACCGGGGCCGACGAGGTCATCGTCCAGACCATTCTCGGCATGGCGGAAAACCTAGGGCTGGAAGCCATTGCCGAAGGCGTCGAAACCGAGGAACAACTCGAATTCCTCCGCCGCAACGGCTGCACCTACTACCAAGGCTACCTGTTCGGCCGCCCCATCCCCCTCGCCGACTTCGAAGCGACGCATCGAACCAACGATTGAGGCCGGCAGGCCGGCTTCAGCTCACTGCTGCGGTGCACTGCCCATTTTGGGCAAAAACCGTGGCGTCCGACTCGCGACCGGAGTCTGAGCAGACCTGCCCGGCTCAGACCCAAAGGCTCAAGGGCGGGTCATTGACCACCGAGCGCAGAATGTCGCCACGCGACACGAAGCCGACGGCCCGCCCGCTCTCCTCGACGATGGGCACCCCGGACAGGCCGTATTCCACCATGGCCTGCGCAATGCGCCGGATATCGGTCACCGGGTCGGCACTGACGATGGGCGTCTGCATCACATCCGCCACCCGCCGCCCCAGCACATCGCGCAGAACCCCATCCTCCAGATTCACCGAAGTGAGCAGATCCCGCTCCGAGACCAGGCCAACGATGGTGCCCTCATCGTTGACCACCACCGCCTGACGCACCCGCGACTTGACCAGCACCCGCCAAGCCAGCTCGACCGAATCCTCCAGCCGTACCCTGATCACCTGCTTGTTCATCACCTGCCAGGCATGCTTCACCGGCCCGCGCTCCAGCGCCTTGGGCAGAATGGCCCGATAAGCCTGCGCCGCCGTCGGCGACGGCGCGACCCCATCATCCCCACCAACCAGCGTCGGTTCGTACTCCACGCCATCCCGTCGAATGGCGCGCACCTCGGCACTCTTCGCCAACTGCTCCAAGGGCGCACGCAGACTGAAACCGGAAAGACTATGGATGGCAAACATGATGGCTCGGCTGGACGACAGACAAGTGAACACTACCGAGCAGACAACAAAAAAGCCAACCGGGTTCAGTTGGCTTTGGCGCGGCAGATCAACGACCTGCCTTAATTCGATTTGGAGCAGCGCTGCACTCAATACTCTTCACCATCTATAAGAAATATAGTTTGTCGCTAACGTCTGCGAATAGTGCCGGATATGATTGCCTAAGAACTTGTTCATACGAGAGTAGCAACTTTGATCCGTCGTATTGTGAGAAAATTCGCTTAGCATTTTTCGGGATCATTGCGGGCGAACTTGATCAAATACAGCTGATACCTTGGGAAAATTCGGCCAATGCTTACTAGACTAAAAATCAAGGGTTTCAAGAATTTATTCGATTGCGAGATCGCGTTCGGCCCATTTACCTGTGTTGCTGGTACAAATGCATCTGGAAAATCGAATCTATTTGATGCAATTATGTTTTTGCGGGACTTGGCTGATTATTCAATCGTCGAGGCCGCATCTCGCGTGCGCGATAACTCTGGCCGAAGAGCCACAGATTTGAAATCTCTATTCACGGCTCTTCCTAATGGCGACATTCACGACATTGACCTAGAGGCAGAGTTTCTAGTTCAAAAGGTAGTACTAGATGACTTTGGTAGAGAAGCTCAACCTTCCGCGACCCATCTTAGGTATAAGGTCACGCTTAGATACGTTCGATCTTTAGGACAAACTCCTGAACGCATCGAACTCATTCATGAATCGCTTACTTATGTCCTAAAAACTGAATCTCGGAAGCGTCTTGGTTTTAAAACTAGCACTGAGTTTTGGAACTCAGTAATTGGTGGTGCCCGCAGAGCAGATTTCATTTCTACAGAAATAAATGGTGGAGTACCAGTTATTCGTTTAAGACAGGATGGCCATCAGGGACGCCCTTTAGATATACCAGCCCCCAACTCTCCTAGAACGATACTCAGCACAATTAACACAGATGACAAGCCAACAGCGCTTGCTGCTCGCCGCGAAATGCAGTCCTGGAGGCTACTCCAGCTAGAACCATCTAAATTGCGTTTGCCCGATGATTTTTCAGATGAGAGCAGGGTGTCATCTGAAGGTGCGCATATGCCAGCGACCTTGGCACGTTTGGCTAAATACTCGGAGGTTGCAAATAGACTCAGTGATCTACTTCCCGAAGTACGTACGGTAGAAGTTGATATTGATGAGGGTCGCAGATTAAAGACATTGGTTGTAACGCAGCGGGACGGCAGCAGTCACACAGCAAGAAGTTTATCGGATGGGACGCTACGCTTTCTTGCTCTAGCAATTATAAGTGCCGATGCTTCATCCGGGGGCCTCATCTGCCTAGAGGAACCAGAGAACGGAATCCATCCATCCCGCGTTAGAGCGATGATGGAACTCCTTGGAGATATCGCGTCTAATCCCGACTTAGCCGTCGGGCCAGATAATCCGCTGCGCCAGATAATAATAAACACCCACTCCCCACTTGTAGTTCAAAAACTTTGCAAAGACGATTTATTGGTCTCGCTGCCAATCAAGACAGGCGGCGTATCAACTACTATATTCGCTCCAATTGAGGCTACGTGGCGTGTTTCTGAGGGAGCCAAAATTCCTACCGTACCGTTGGGTACGCTACTTAGCTATTTAAGTGACGACGACAAAAAAGATAGTTTTCTGGTATCAAACCCGGAAAAAACAACTGTTCATGACTTTGTTCGTGGCCAACTGTCGCTATTTAGTGAGTGACCGAGTAAATGAATTTCTTGAAACTCACCTTAGTTGGTGATGGGTCTTCTGATGCATGTTTAGTGCCGTTAATTCACTGGATAATGTCCATCAGATTCCCAAATGCATCGTTTCGAGTCGAGTTTGCGAAAAATCTACCACCTCATCGAGATGGCCTTGGATCAAGAATTGGAGTTGCGTTTCATTGCTACCCGTGTGATGTTATGGTTGTTCATCGTGACGCAGAGCGTGAAGCACCCAATAGACGTCTAGATGAAATTGCTAATGCCTCCACCGGAATTAACGTACCCATCGTACCAGCGATTCCCGTTCGGATGCTCGAATCATGGTTGCTATGTAGTGAAGCAGCTATACGGACCGCGGCTGATAACCCAAATGGGGAAAGCCCCTTGAATCTTCCTGAAATTAGTCGCATTGAAAGTATCCCGGACCCCAAGGAAATGTTATTCAATGCGCTTAGAGTTGCATCAGAGTTATCTGGCCGTCGCCTTACTAAATTCCGAGTAGATCAGCGTAGGCACAGGGTTGCAGAACTCATCGAAGATTTTTCCCCTCTTCGTCTTTTGGCCAGTTTTAGGGAATTTGAAAAGACATTTGTCACTAAACTTACGCCGATAATTGAACAACAGGCTAGCTAATTGGGTCAGCAATAGCGATTGCGCAATTCAATAGATCAAAGGTTAAAAAGAAAAAGCCAACCAGAATCGGTTGGCTTTTTCTTTTGCAGATCAACGACCTGCCTGAATTCGATGTGGAGCGGGCGATGGGAATCGAACCCACGGCATCAGCTTGGGAAGCTGAGGTATTACCATTATACGACGCCCGCTCGGTGGGCCGAGGCTGCATTCTAGACGCTGTCGGCCGGTGCTTCAACGGTTCTCAGTCGGTAGCGGCCAATTTGGCGTAGCGGCCGGCGTGGAAGAGGAGCGGTGCCTTGCTGGCATCATCGCTGAAATTTTCGACGCGGCCGATGAAAATGGTGTGGTCGCCACCGGCCACGGCGCTTTCGTTGGCGACTTCGAAACGGGCGCAGCAGCCGGGGAAGACCGGAGCGCCGCCGGCACCGGCTTGCCAGGCGAGGCCGGCGAAGCGGTCGACCGGCCAGGTGGCGAAACGGGTGGACAGTTCTTCCTGATCGAGCGCCAGGATGTTGATGGCGTGGTGGCTGGCGCGGCGGAAGGCTTCGAGGCTGTGCGAGCCGTTGTCGAGGCACCAGAGCACGAGCGCCGGGTCGAGCGAGACGGCGCTGAAGGAGTTGACGGTCAGGCCGATGGGCTGGCCATCGGGATCGATCGCCGTGACGATGGCGACACCGGTGGCGAAACGGCCAAGGGCATTGCGCAGGGCGCGGCTGTCGGTCGGGGCTTGGGACATCGGACTTTGATTTGCGTCAAAAGGCCGTATTATCCGTGCTCCCGCCCCCCGCGTCGAGGCTGTTTTGTCCGCTTTACACCCTTTCACCGACCGTTTGATCCGCTGGCAGAAGCTTTCCGGCCGCCACGACCTGCCCTGGCAAAACACGCGCGACCCGTACCGCATCTGGCTCTCGGAGATCATGCTGCAGCAGACGCAGGTGGCGACGGTGATCCCCTATTACCTGCGTTTCCTCGAGGCTTATCCGGACGTTGTCGCCCTCGCTGCGGCGCCGACCGATGACGTGCTGGCCTTGTGGGCCGGGCTGGGCTACTACGCCCGGGCGCGCAACCTGCATCGCTGCGCTCAGGCCATTGCTGCGGTGCACGGCGGAAATTTCCCAAAAACCGCGGCGCAGCTCGCCGAGTTGCCCGGCATCGGCCGCTCGACCGCAGCGGCCATCGCCGCCTTCGCCTTCGGGCAGCGCGGGGCGATTCTAGACGGCAACGTCAAACGCGTACTGTGCCGGCAATTCGGCATCGACGGCTTTCCCGGTTCGGCGCCGGTCGAGCAGCGGCTGTGGACGTTAGCTGAAGAGTTGTTGCCGGACACCGATATCGAGGTCTACACGCAGGGCATCATGGATCTCGGCGCAACGCTATGCACCCGCGGCAAGCCGCGCTGCGGCGAATGCCCGATGGCGGAAGATTGCGTCGCCAAACGCGATGGACGCCAAGGCGAGTTGCCTGCCGCCCGGCCGCGCCCGGCCTTGCCCGAACGCAGCGCCGACTACGCGCTGATCACTGACGGCCAGCGCATTCTGCTCGAACGCCGACCCGGCAGCGGGTTGTGGGGTGGCTTGCTGGTGCCACCGGAGGGCGAGGCATCCGCGGTGCTCGCCAGACTTGGTCTGCACGCCGAAACAATGCGCGCCCTGCCGCCGCTGAAACATACGTTCACGCATTTCCGCCTGACCCTGCAGCCGATCCTGTGCCGGGTCAGCCCGGGCGCCGTGCTCGGTGAGCCGGGGTTGCAATGGGTGGATCTGGCCAGCGCGCCCGATGCCGGTGTGCCGACACCGATCCGCAAGCTGCTCAGGCTGGTAGCCAGCGCTCCGGACTGAGGCCCCAGGCCTCGAAGGTTTCGGCACGCACGATCTGGCCATAGTGGTTGCCGACCTTGCGCGACAGGTCGACGTCGACCGGCGTCACATACTGCTTGCGCCCGGCGTGAAAGATGACGCGAACGATGGGGCTGAGCAGGTTGTCGGCATGCAGTTCCTCGACCACGGCAAGGTGGCCGCTCTGTAGCAGGACCAGCGTACCGACCGGATAGATGCCGACAGTACGCACGAAGGCGGAAACCAGATTGGGGTCGAACTGGCTGCCGCCCTGCTCGAAGACCTGGCGTAACGCATGCGAGGGCGACAAGGCAGCGCGGTAGGGGCGGTCAGAGGTCATCGCGTCGTAGGTATCGACGATGGCGGCCATGCGGCCGGCTTCGGTGATTTCGTCGCCGGCCATGCGGTAAGGGTAGCCACAGCCGTTGTAGCGCTCATGGTGTTCAAGCACGACGGCAACCGAGGTGTCGGGCAGGCGCGTGGTCGCCTGCAGCACTGACAGACCGGCCTCGACGTGGCTCTGTACCGTGGAATACTCGGCCTGCGACAGCATGCCGGGCTTTTCGATCAGGCGGGCGTCGATGGCGGCCTCGCCGATGTCCTTGAGCATGGTGCCGATGGCGAGCTTCTCGATTTCCGGCTCGGGCATGCCGCGATGGCGGCCAAAGGCAATGATCAGCGCCGCCGTGGCCACCGCGTGTTCGTGCGTGTAATCGGCCGATTGCTTGAAGCAGGCCAGCGGCACCAGGGCATCCGGGTTACGCGTCACCGATTCGAGCATCTTGGCGACGACGGGTTCGAGGCGACCGGCATCGACATCACGCCCGGCACGCGCCGCCAGCATCATGTCGGTGCGTATTACCACTCAGAAGACCAGACACTTTCAACAGCATAGCCCATCACACTTCATAGTACCCAGAGTTCTCATACTGACCAGTAAAGCAACAAGCCGACCAGCGGTTGCCTGTTGTCCAACAGATTTCTATTGACCGCTGGCAGCCCGTACTCTTGAAAATTCCGGCAGATACCACGCCAAGCTTGGGAACTCTAGATAATCAGGAACTGCCCCCCCCCCGATGGGCCGATGACACCAGAACAGCATCAGAACTTTCTCAAAGATTAGGCGAGCTATTCAAGGCTAATCGAGGCAAAGAAGAGTGCTAGCGTCTTCCCTTTCGCCAATCCCAAGGCGCCATCGGCTAGTATCCCTTACCGATACTCAGTCTGTCAGAACTGCGGCGATCGAGTCTGCGACGTAGTCAATGTTGCGCGAATTCAATGCAGCCAAGCAAATGCGGCCGGTGCTGACAGCGTAGATGGCGTACTCATTCTTCAGGCGCTCGACCTGCTCAGCAGTGAGACCGGTATAGGAGAACATACCGCGTTGGTTAGTGACAAAAGAAAAGTCCTGATTGACGCCGCGTTCGCTGAGCTTGGCGACAAGGCTGGTACGCATGGCACGGATGCGCTCACGCATGCCTGCCAGCTCGTCGAGCCACAACCCGCGCAGAGAGGGGTTTGAAAGCACGGATGCAACGACTGCGCCACCGTGAGTCGGCGGGTTCGAGTAGTTGGTGCGAATGACGCTCTTCACTTGGCTCAGGACGCGAAAGCGCTCATCATTGGTGGCGGTGACGATGGATAACGCGCCGACGCGTTCGCCATATAGTGAAAACGACTTCGAAAATGAGCTAGAAACGAAGAACGACATGCCCGAGCTGGCGAAAAGGCGCGGCGCGAAAGCATCCATCTCGACGCCGTCAGCGAAGCCCTGGTAGGCCATGTCGATGAATGGTACTAGTTGACGTGTACCGCAGATCTCAACGAGTTCACGCCACTGAGCTTTATTCAGGTCGGCTCCGGTCGGGTTGTGGCAGCAGGCATGCATAACGACGACCGAACCGGCGGGCAGTTCACCGAGCTTTCTCTTAAGGCCTGAGAAATTCACCCCGTGCGTAGCTGGGTCGTAGTATGGGTAGGTTTCGACCGGGAAGCCTGCCGATTCGAACAAGGCGCGGTGGTTCTCCCAACTCGGATCACTAACGTATACTCTTGTATCGGGCAAAAGGCGCTTGAGGTAATCGGCGCCGACTTTCAGCGCTCCGGTGCCGCCGAGCGCCTCGATGGTCAGCACGCGGCCATCAGCAACCACTTCAGAGTCCTCGCCGAATAGCAGTTCCTGTACGGCCTGGTTATAGGCGACAAGGCCGTCGATTGGCTGGTAGGCGCGTGCTGGCATGGCTTCGAGGCGCGCCTTTTCGGCTGCCTTGACCGCAGAGAGTAGCGTGATTTGGCCATCGTCATCAAAGAACATGCCGACGCCGAGGTTGACCTTGTTGCTGCGGATATCGGCGTTGAAGGCTTCAGTCAGACCAAGAATTGGATCACGGGGCGCCATTTCCACTGTGGCGAAGAGCGCGGAGTAAATTCGGTTAGTCATGTGGGTTCCTTGGGGTTGTGCCATGTGCGGCAGTGAAGAAGAAAAGTGATGTATTACTTAGATTCGGATGTGCAACGAAGCGCCAGAAAGATACGGCCGCTTTGATAACAAGCCGGGCTGGCAGATATAAAAATGGTATCCATTCAGCGGGGCTTTTCCGAAAACCGTGAAAAACAACCACTTGTAGAACAATGCATTCAGCGCCACCATGACGCCGTGCTAAATACGACAAATTTCGAGGATTGGTTCATTTTCGAGCTACTATAGGTAGTAGCTTGGCCTCGATTTCGATCAACCTGTCGTGCGTGAATAGTTACTAAAAATGAGCCATGCTCCATGCCTTGATGGCTTTGAGATTAGGTAACGCTGCGTTTTGCACCCGTTCTCACATGGGTGCTATAAAGTGCCATGCCTGTAAACACCAAGCCGCCGAGCATATTGCCGAGAACGGTCGGAATTTCGTTCCAAATAAAATAGTCAGCAATTGTAAAATTGCCACCCATAATCATCGCCGAAGGGAATAAGAACATGTTGACCACTGAGTGTTCGAATCCCATTGCGAAGAACAACATAATTGGCATCCACATTGCGATGACCATGCCGCCCACAGTTGTTGAGATCATGGCCCCTACGACTCCCATCGAGACCATCCAATTGCACAGCACGCCGCGAAAGAAGATGGTAATCCAGCCCGCCAAACCGTACTGTGCATACCCTAGGGTCCGTCCTTCAGCGATACTGGCAATTCTTTCTCCAACTGGACCAGGAGACGTGGAGAAGCCATAAGTAAACACGACTGCCATCATCATTGCTACGGTGAGGGCGCCCACAAAATTGCCGAAAAAGACCAAACTCCAATTTCGAAGGACACCTTTTATCGTTGCACCGGGCCGTCTATCAATCAATGCCAACGGGGCTAGGACGAACACGCCAGTCAGTAAATCAAACCCCATTAAATAGAGCATCGAGAAACCGACTGGAAAGAACAATGCTCCTATTAACGGTTGTTGAGTTTGCACGCTAAGAAATATGGCAAATGCGGCAGATAGTGCCAAGACCGCGCCAGCCATGTACGCACGGATCAACGTATCTCGAGTGGACATGCAGATTTTTGATTCGCCTGCATCCACCATTTTCTTGGCAAATTCTGAAGGTACGATATAAGTCATAGCTAGCCTTTAAAGCAATTGAAGATAAAACTGTGGGAACTTGCGCTTTGCAACAGCCACGTCAAAACGCCTGTCATTTCCAAATCAGGTTTGGTAAAAGCGCCACTCAGACACTGTCAATGTTTTATATCTCTCCCTGTTGCGCACTAGGGTCGATACCCTCCCCTATGTCCGCCACTTCGTCATAGATACCGCCATACACATACAGGTCCACGCTTTCATGCGTGCCCTCCTCTTTGAGTTTGAATTTAGTCTTCTAATAACGTACGTCAGTGTTTTATCTCCGCCGCTAGCACGCCAACACAGACAGATATGTATAGGGGGTTTTTATTCGCCAAACCTCAACCCACCAGCGGCTACCCGCGACAAATTCGCCGCCAAGCCCATCCGTAATTTCAAGCGCAAGCCGAACCTCAGGTCCACGATCGGCAGAAAGAAAATCGTATTCGCACAACCTGGCTTCGGAAAAACCGAAGAAGCGGCGCACACTCGGGAAGGCTGCTTTGTACAAGCACTCCTTCGCGCTGAAGACGTGAGTAACATGAGTATCCAGGTTAAGTTGCCCAATCGCTTCGCAGCGTCGTTGCAGCAACGATAGTTCCGCACTGTCGAGCACAAAAGCGCGTAACGCCGACTGTGCTTTGCCACCTGCAGTCTGCTCAAGATCAATTCCCAGGTAGCGCCACGAATTTGACAGACCTACCGCAGCTCCCGCCAAGCCCGAGACATGCGTGATACTTCCCACTACGCCTTGCGGCCAAAGTGGCTCTCGATCACCACCAATAGGTACTAACACGCTGGCCAGCGCGGGGGAGAGTTGCGTTAGGGCACATCGCGCGGCCTGTCGTCCCGATGAAAACTCCGCTTTGCGACAAGATGCGCTGAACCCTATTTGCGTTGGGCACGACGAGCCGGCTAACGTTTTACCATTGCCCAGCACAGAGAGCCGACTCTCGAACTCAACGAAATGTACTGTGAGTTCTAAGACGGGCTCGTCTGGTTGCGTGCTATGAACGGACATCGACCAAGAACCTTCGAGTCCTGGTAATGCAGATTCGATTTGAGGCCGGGTTGCGCTAACGGAATCCGTCGAATTAAACGGTGGCCAATTTATAGAATGCAACAGCATGAAGTTTGCTATTCCACGCCCAATTCTTGGAGTCGTACTCTGAAATTTTGGTATACGCGATCGCGGACAATCTTCCCTTGCGCATTTCTCAGCCCACTCTCGTTTGAAAACGCGTGTTTAACAACCAAGAATTTTGCAATATGATCTTCCGCCGCAAGCGTACTGTTTACCTCTGCTAATCGCTTAGCGACAAGTTGCTCGGAGAGAGCCGAATCGACAATGGCTGTCAGCCGCCCCGCGCGTGACGCGAAGAGAACACAGGCCTCGATGTCGACACCAGATGCAATCGCTGTTTCGATTGGCTCCGGATTGATTTTCCGACCACTCGATAAAACGATAATGTTCTTTAGTCTTCCGGTGATGTACAGAAAGCCATCATCATCGAAATAGCCAAGATCACCCGTCGGGAAGAATCCATCGGCATCAAGAAAGCGCTGTCCGAGCTTGGATATGCTTCCTGCAGAGTAGTGCGTGTTGAGCTCAGCATGGACACGCGCCTGAATCTCTCCAGATTGGCTAATCTTAATCTCTCGTCCCGGCAACACTCGGCCGACGCTGCCGTAGCGATTATTTCCGGATACATTCTTAGTGAGAATGCCGGTTTCCGCAGTCCCGTAGCCTTGATAGACGGGTATTCCCAGTGCTTCATACCGACGGAGAAGGTCAATTGATATTGGAGCAGAACCTGTCCACAGATACCGCAACCGCTTGCCAAAGATAGCCTCGGACACTTGCGAGTTTAAGTCCGGGCCACCTCCTATCGCAGTGTTCGCCTGATGATAGCGCTGAAATAGCGTGTCTAAAAAATGGGGGACCGCCATCACAACCGTTGGATGTAGATTTGAGATGGCCGAAAACGACTGAATGTACGGTACAACGACAAGAGGAATATCGAACAAAATGGACGAGTAGATGAAGTACCGTTGCTGCAAGAGATAGAGCGGGAGAAACGAAAGAATCAAGTCGTCGGCTGTATGGTGAAATGCATCTTGAATGACATGTACGCAATCAGCAATGTTTTTGGCCTTAGCCGGAATTCCTTTTGGTAGACTGGTTGTCCCCGACGTAAACTTCATGCATACGATTGAGTCTGCCTCAAATTGGAAGAAGGGTGCGTCACTTTCGTCGAGGGATTTAGGGTGTTCGAGGACGGTGCATATTTGGATGGAATTGCGATGCGCAACCCCTTCTGGTCGATCATGGAATAGCGCACTCAGTCCGTAGTGTTCGATAAGAATCTCTGGCGACTCCTGAACTTTCGGATCGAAAGGTACAAGGACAACGCCCAAGGAAAGGCATGCCAGGTCAAGAAGTATCCACTCGTAGCTGTTGTCCGCACGAACACCTATAGAACATCCAGACTTGAGGCCGAGACAATCAAGGTATGAGCGTACACGGAGGACATCCTCAAATACCTCTGGATAGGTATAGCAACGTCTATGACCCTGCGAGATGGTGTGCAGAACCCCGGTACTTTGGGGCATGCGTGCGACCACTGAATTAAGGAGCTCTAGCATCTGAATTGCCTGGTATAAAAAGTTAAAAGGAATGAATTGGACAACCTTTAGAGATGCGCTGTTTAGCGTCAAGGCGTAAGCGGGGTCGGCACTAATACCAGTTGATCCGAAACCCTAAATATTGCGTTGCTCCAGGTGGGCCGAGATATCCATTTTTCCGGCTCACATCGTTTATCCGGTAGTAAACGTCGAACCTGTCATTTAACGAATAAATTAGGTCTGCCCAAGAGTTGCGAACAGCCTTATCTTTCCCCGCGCTGTTGAACACGTTGTATCCGCGGAGCGCTAATTGTTTAGGGACAATATCGACACTGTAGTAGTGAAGAACCTCGGAATCGCCGAAATAAGGATCATTGGTATTGCGGAGCAATTGTACGAAGGTTGTAATACCTAACTTTTTAAGGACGGGCCCCAATTCGGGCAACTCATTGAAGCTCAGCTGTACGCCCGCGGCAGCAACCGAGTTTTGCTGGTAATACACTCTGCCACGCGCAACCCAACCCAAAGGACTGCCGGGAAATGGACCGCCCAGATTTCCCTCGATGCGGCCATTGATGTTGTGCCGCTCATGATCCACTTGATAGTCGACAATTCCCAAGAAGTACGTCTTGTTTTTTGCTTGCAAAAAAGATGAAGCGGTAACGCTAGTAATGTCATTTGTGTCGACCGTATTACGTATCTGAAGACGGGTGATGCTGTTCGCGATCGAAAATCCATCCTCCGCTGCGAAAGATTCAAATGGCAGTACGCATGCCATCAGTAGACAGATCGCCCTTGTCGTTATGCAGATATTGTGTCTAACGGAATAAGAAAAATTGTCTCCGCACATCGTTCAGCCCAACAAACTCTCTTCGGGCAGTATCGCTTTTAGCCTGGTGCCCTCTGGGTCATAAAACGCCCTTTCGATGAAAGACACCTGCCATCGCTGATTACCTCTTCGCACGTAGTATGGACAGTCTCCGCTAATCGACGTATCAACCAAGCCCATTCCAATGACACGACCTAACGTGGGGCTATTACAGCAACTAGTAACTCGACCGACTTCGCTCTCTTGAGCATAGATCTCTGTGCCGCTGGGTACTATGTCCGTTCCCTCGATATAGAATCTGCGAAAGCGTCGCTTAACGCCTTGAGCCTTCGCGCGTAACAGTTCATCTTTCCCCAGAAAACCCTCCTTGTCCGTACAAACCGTCCAATCAAGGCCAATCTCATAGGGATTGTTTTGGCTACTCATATCTACACCATTCAGTACGTATCCTTTTTCAATGCGTAGCGTTTGAGCGGCCATGATTCCGAACGGTGCGATACCGAATTCCGCGCCAGATTCAAGCAAGTACTGCCATAGATCTGCTGCTTGATGAGCATCAGCAAGAAACTCAAAGCCACACTCTCCCGTATACCCAGTGCGGGCCAAGAACACAGGAGTGCCGTTGAGCGCTGTCTCGACAAATTGCATGTGCTTTAAGGCAGCGACCTTCGCCCCAAACTCTTTGCGAACGAGTTCCAGGCTGCGCGGCCCTTGTAATGCAAATTGGGTTTCGAATGCACTGATATCACGCAATTGAACATTCAAACCACTCTCCTGGACCCACCGCCTCATCCACCCCCCCAGCGTTTCTGCAGCCGCAACACTGGAAGTGATCAGGAACTCATCGGCAGACCTCGGGAAGATCAACACGTCATCAATGATTCCGCCCCGTTCATCGCAAAAGCATGTGTACTGGGCCGCGGAATTGGATATCGCTCGTTTTACATCGCTTGTTACTACGAGCTGCATAAATGCAAGAGCGTCGGGGCCTTCGATAATATGCCTGCTCATGGGGTGGAGATCAAAAAGTCCAAGCGCATTCCGAATAGCAGAAATCTCCATTGCAGGCGAACCATAGTGGAGCGGCCTGACCCACCCGGAGATAGACATCAATCTACCTCCGGCCTTTACGTGCTCATCGTGAAATGGGGTTTTTCTTCCATTGGATATTTGCATTCGCACACCTTAGATCATTTTCTAACAGTCAAATTGAGCGTTGCTACGACGTGCTTTTGTGTCGATCAATGGTCGACCTCAGCCATCGGCATGCTGTCGTTCAGCTCGTGCTTACGACTTCGCGCCTGGCCCCGGAAATGGGCTGCCATTGAAGCAATAGCACAGCACCAACGACACAAAGCCCCCCCATAAAGACCCAGGCGCCGGTGATACTAATTTCTAAAATAGCCGGAAGCAGAAAGGCCAAAATGACGGTGCATACTTCGGTAAAGCTACCGAATGAACCAACCATTGGCTCGCGCAAAGGATGATTGTCAATCGCGACTGCAAATACTTTCGTACCCGCAGGCAACATAATTGCGAAAAGTAGTGTTTCCGCAAGAAAGAAAACCAAAAATGCCTCAACCGAATTTGTGAATCCGCATATGGCGATCAGAATGCCCATCCCTGCGAGGCACCAAGCCGCTAATTTCTTGGGGTCAAAGAAATCCGCGAGTTTCCCAGTAAAAAACATACATACTGTTGAGATTATTCCAGACGCTGTAAACAGTAAGCCGACCTTTTCTGCAGAAACCCCTAATCGACCCGTGGCAAATAACGGCACAATAATCATGAAAGAGAAAAACAACGCTCTTCGAAGTACGCTGGGGATGTATGGAATGAGATATCCCAAATTATTGGCAAGCTCTCTTAGGCTCGTTTTTGGCGGCAACGACTCATTATTTCTTCGCGGCAACATAGCACTTGCAACCAATCCGAGCAGGCCGACACATCCACCTACAAAGAACATTCCAGTGGTACCCACGGTTTCGAGTGCTAGCCAACCGATTATTGGTCCGACAATGAAGCCCACGCCGAATGCTGCTGAGAAGTAGCCCATAAGAACCCCACGGTTTCGTAGGCCAGTCGTCATCACGATTGCTGAATTCGTTATGACGACTCCACCCACGCCTTCGGCAAAGCCCTCCAGCACTCTCAGCAAAATAAAGCCAAATTGGCTATGGCAGACCGGGTACAAGAAAAACGCAAGTGAGTAGACGGCGAAAACCATCAACATAAGGTAGCGCCCACCCAGACGATTGAGTGCGACACCCGCCCAAGGCTTTGAAACTATCCGTGCAATGATCAGGGCGGCGAAGGGTAGCGATAGTCCTAACGTGCTAAAACCAAACTCTTTGAGAAGGGTTGGCATGACGGGAATAATCATTCCCATACCAGTATTGATTGCTACCGTCAGAAAAAGAACAAGCAGAAATAGTCTAGGCATTGGAGTATGTCGACAATATAGATTTCAAGATGTAAGCGAATAAAAATTTGCGCTTATGAGCACGGAATTTTCACGCACATTTTTGCGGGAAAACATGTGTTCTTTGCTACCACATCAAGCGCGACACACTTCAAATACAACTGAAGCCGGAATTGCCGACTCTCGAAGGATTTTTGGCACAGCACCAGTACAGTCGACAATGGTTGACGGCACACTGTGTCTCAAAAGGCTGTCTCCACCAACGGCGATATTTACTTGCTCATTAAACTCGTGTGCATCGTCGATCTTAGTAATTTCTGGCATGCCAGAAATATTGCAAGTCGTTCCAAACATGATTGAATTGCAGGTACGCATCACCTCGGAGATAAAGCCTCCGCTAGCCGACATCACTGCAACCGTGTCCTTCCCATCAGTAAAACTGTTCGAAATGATGTCCTTTTTGGGAAGAACCAGAGCAAGTGCCTCATCCGGCCAGAAGCGCTCAATTAATCGCTGCGCCATTGGGTTGAGGTAGGCGACCTGCTCAACCCGAGATGCAACCGTGTATATAACAAAGGGTTTCCGACGCTCTCGCCTTTTGATGTCGTAGACGCGCTCATACGACTTTGGGTCGAGCGCATTGCCGAAAAATCCGTAAACCGTATCGGCAGGAAACATCGCGACACCGCCGTCATCTACGCATTGCGCAACTTTGTGCGCTGTTTCTGCTGTCGGAGAGGCGTACCACTGTGTTTTGGCTATCGTTTCAACGTTCTCAAAGTGGGCCATACGTTTTCATCCTCATTTTTATTTATCACGGCAACATCCCGCAGATTTTGGCACTGGCAAATCAGCCATCTTGGCAAAGTATTCTGCTGGCGTACTTATTGCGAAGAAAGGCGTGTAGCGATAAGTGCTGCCGCCGCCTCGCCATCGTCCTGTACAAAAAAGTGACCTACATCTGGAACATCAACCAATGCCCATGGCTCTCCCAATTGGGCATCGACTATTTGGCGAGTCGTCTTTCGCACGTCGTCTGGATCATGCTCGGCCATAACGAAAGTCATCGCGATACCGGCGCACAAGGGTTCGGTGTAGCTGAAGGTACGTGATAGATCAAAGGCTCGAAGCAATGCTTCAAGCCGGCCAAAATCACGCAATAGCTCTCGCATTACGCCGGCAGCGGACGGCGGAGAGTAATTAACAACAATCGACTGAACAACGTTCATGAATCCAGAGTCTTTTCTAGCGCGCTGAAGCAAATCTTCGGCGCCAATAGGCTGGCCCGCACCGTATCTGGCGGAGATTAAACAGACGTGCGACGGCGGCGTATTTAGTTGCTTCAGGCTAACAACTGCGGGAGAAACGCCGCTCGAGTGCGCAACCATGCAGTACTCTCTGTGATCTAACGAGTTGATAAGCTCGGCCAAATCCTCCCCTCGACGCTGGACAGTTAAATTAGCCAATCCTTTCGGCGTGGCCCCCTCGCAGCCTCCTCGGGTTAAGGCAAAAAATATTCTGAAGTCAGCTGACAACACCAATAACGCGGGCAGCCACGATGCAAGGGGGGTCCCCAGAGCCGGCGAGACCACAAGCGGCCTCCCACAACCAAACTCAACCCAACGAATTTTCTCTCCGTCCGAAGCGGTAATTTCTTTTGCTGTGGCCATCAGTGCGTTGGGGGAGAGTTCTGTCGCGTCAGAACTTGAAGATTGGAGTCTGTGATTCATAACTGCCCGATATTTTCGAATTGAACGCCCGGCACCAGGTCAGGCCGACTATCACTTACTCGATGAGTCGCGGCGGAAATAGCCTGCATGTCGGATTTAACATCCATGCTGGCCATCGTGAACTTTTCAATTTCACAGCCGCAGCACGGCATTCCCTTACGAACGTACATCGTTCCAGTCGCCGGATGCATTACTGCCGTGGCAACTGTTTCCGTCCGGCGCAGATCGCCATCGGCGTGACTACATAATCCGACAGGATGGTTTTCGTGATCAGCGAAGAGATTGAATAGCTCGCTGACGGCCGGCGTTTCTGGAAGGTTTTGCGTTAAGGTATGAAGCTTCGCAAGCCGCTGCATGGAAGAGTGCCGAGCTAGAAAATTGATGGTGTCGTAAGGGGCCAAATCAGGAGACAAATAATGATTGGTGTGCAACAACTTCTTCCCTTCCAGAACGGCGAATGAAGTAGCGGTCATTTCGACCGTAACACTGCGCGTCGAGTCGCAGATAGTGAAACTGCGGGAACTGCTTCGCCGAATATTTGCTATTGCCTCAAGACACTCCTCAACGGTGTGTAGCTCCAGCAAGTGGCGCACCAACAGATAGGGAGGAACGCCTGGACGCCAATCATCAGAAGAAACCATATTGATCGCAATAGCTAGGCCACTGGAATTCATGCCCATGTACCCCAGCAAACCAGCGAAAGAGAACATCAGGATTTCGGGGCTACCGCACCAAGGTTCAATTTGGAATACCGTGCCAAATTCTGCAAAGGAACTATTGAGGTCGATAGTTTGAGCAACAACCCGTTTATTTATCGGTAGCGAAAATGTAGAGCAGTCGCTGTTAGCACCTTTACGCAGGTGCATTAAAATTTCACGGCGGACCTGGAGGAGAACTGCTTGCTCATAAGAAATCTCCGCGCCCTTGGAGAGCCCTTCAATCTCTGCCGCGATCAAAGGTAATTCCCTCTCTATTTCAAAAGCGAATTTCCTCACATAAGCGTAGATCAGCTCCTCCGGAACAGGGCGTGATAGATGGCAGTTAATCCGCGCACAGTCATTAGAAAGAAGGCGTTTGATTTCTGGGGCCAGCTTTCGCCCATGCTGGACCCCGCGGGTTATCGGATCACCCGATAGCCGCACAGCATTTTCTGGCATTTGCATTATTGAACCTTCACACGAGGAATATCGCTGATGGGGCGCGAGTATGCATACTCGCGCCCCTCACTCTCATTGCATCATCCAGCAATGGATACGTTTTGTGAGTAATCAGCCCCTTGCTCAAGCACGCTCGCTATCCGATGGCAAAGCGCAGCGTTCACCTGAGCCCATTCTTCGTTGAGTATCGAGTAGTACGCCGTATCCCGATAGCGCCCATCATGCATTAAGGTGTGCGAACGCAAAACGCCATCCCGCTTTGCACCAATCTTTTCAAGCGCTCCGCACGATCGAGGGTTTGCGTTGTCCGTCTTAAACTCTATACGGTGTGAATCGAGCTCCTCAAAACCATATTTCAACATGAGGTACTTGACGACGTTGTTAAGTCCTTGCCCGTGATATTCCGGGGCTAACCAAGTCCAACCGATTTCGAGTCGGCCATCTTTTGCAGACATATTCCCGAAGCTAGAGCTACCCACGATTGCATCGCTACCTTCCAGACAAATTGCGAAAGAGTAGCGCTTACCCGCCTCTCGATCAGCCATAGCCCGCGCAACATATTTAACAACGTCGCCCTTGTTCGAAAGTGCCTCAGTCGTATATTTCCAAACAAGCGGGTCTGTAGCCGACTCTACAATCTGCCCAACGTCTTGCTCCATCCAAGGCCTAAGTACAACCCCCCATCCCTTCAATACGATGTCAGAACTAAAATTGATCACTTTTTCTCCTTGCTTGGGAAGCTTCGAGGCAATTACTCGCTCCAGGTCGCCGACAGTAAGAGCGGTGACAATTTCTTTCTCTGAAAACTTCATCAGATCAATACGCAGCACCTCAGCAACTTCGGTCAAAATGGTAATAAACTCCATCGACGAAATTCCCAAATCATCCTTAATGGAGCTCTCTGCGGATATCGAAGTCTCCTGGATACCTTTGACCGACGAAATTTTTCGTCGCACTATTTCTGACAACTTCAGATCACTCAATTTGCCTCACTCCTCGTGACAGGTTTGTTGGTAACAATCCTCCGGCAGAGCCGGGGGTACTCCTTAAGTTGTTAAGATCTACTTTGTAGGCTTGCAAATAGAAAGGCTAGCCGGTCGCACTCGATCAAACTGATTTCAGTTTTCTGGTAGAACCAGGAAGCCCTTTTTATTACTCACCGTTCGCCAATGTTCAGCATCTGGCAGTGGGGCAGAGGTACCACCAGTCACACGTGGCCATATTTGTGAGAGTTGTTTATTTATCTCGATGAACTCTTTTTGATTTTCCGGCAGATTTTTATCTTGATAAATTGCATCGACTGGACACTCCACTGCACAAACATTGCAATCGATACATTCATCTGGATTGATAACCAAAAACTCCGGACCTTCATAGAAGCAATCCACGGGACAAGGCGCAACGCAGTCCATATATTTGCAGCGAATACAATTTTCGGTAACGACGAAAGTCATTTCTCTCTCCTCCTATTTGTGCAAGCTACGCGATTGCGGCAACCATCTCTGGTGTCTGTGGTAAGCAGACTTTTTCGATCCACTTTTTATCGCCAAAAGTAAATACAAAACTTTTGTTTTCTTTCAATACAAAATTCATCAAGCTCTGATAGATGAACTGAAGAGCTTCAGTGTAGGCAATGGCTGTGACCAAATCCTCTCGGCTATACGGATCGCCAGACTGACGCATTAACCTCAAATCAATGAATCCCGGGAACACGGAATCTCGTACGCAAATGGGCAGAGGGGATCTGATGCTGTAACGAACGGAGGCATGTATATGGCCGGTGTGATGCTGGTCGCACCAGTCTGCAATATCGGCCATTCGTGGGGCATAGAACCAGCCTCGGTCAGCAGAAATGCTCGCAATTTCGAAATAGCTTGGCGCGTAATGCCAAGAGTTGTAGCGCATGCGTCCGGATATTGCATTGAGAATCATTGAGAGCGTCTTTGGTGAATACGCTGCCTTCATTTCTTCGTTTGGCACTACGTGGCAGAAATACTCTCCCTGTCCCCACGAACTGGCAACTTCAGTTTGCCCCTGGCACAAGGCCGTGGCGAACTTAAGGAAATCACGTGCACCGCGAGTCATGCCGAAATCAGATCGTGTGCTGCACACTGCCTCTGCGACCACATAATCAATTAAGGACTCAAGTCGAGACGGAAACGAAGCTTTTTGTGCAAGCAATATTTCTATTTCTTTGAGCAGATCCCCAAAAGAACTGGGAAGGAAGGTTTGTTGAGCAGATCTGTTTGGCCCCACCCAACGCTGTAGCATGGCCATAGTGTGCGCAGAGCGATGCAGGGACGGGAGTGAAGCATTTACTTGGGCAGGAGGAATTGGAAGAATGTTTTCCTTCTTGCGCAGATTCACGCCATTGATATGGCGAGTAAAACGGCTAGTAGTTTCTATGCTCCTCCGGATATGCGCGAGCAATACCGCTTTATCCTCCAGAGAGGACGAGGAAAACAAGGAGTAGCTCTCCACATCAGAGTAAACACCGCCCGCTTTCTGATAGACGCCGTATTTGGCATCAAAGTAATCCGCTAGAACGGATCGAGACAGTTGGCTCGAATTCAATTCTTCGAGGCGCGTATAGCTTCCAGACTGCAAAAGCAGATGCAGACAATAGATGGTGGTCAGAAACTCTATGGGAGCATTTTCACGCTGCTCGAGAACCTCTTTCAAGGCATGTTCCAAAGTACTTTCCAACTTGAAATCAGACTTTCCAATGTCATAGAAATTAGAAATACAGATTTCGCCAACGTAATAAATTAACGGCGCCATATGTTCGGACAAGCGCGACAACTCACCACATATGCATTCGAACCCATGCTTGAACAAGTAACTTAGAATGACAGTTCGTTCTTCTTCCAACGCACACTGTGCAGACTGCTTTGTTGCCAAGTAAGTTACTAGCTCAGCTTCTGTTAATTCAACATGCCCAATTAATGTAAGAAATTCAGAGTGAACTTCAAAATCCTCTCTCGGCAGAACATGCAATCTCCCGTGAGGCCGGAAAGCCAAACTAATTTGACCGTCGCTCGCGAAGCTGTGATTCTTACGTGTGATGCATTCGATTGCGTAACGTTCTGCTGACGTTAATGGCGCAAGCTTGTCCTCCTCTGGGATACACCCATCCACCGTGAGTGCACGTTGAACCGAAATGGATGCTGGCATTTTTCCAGCCTGGGTGACTAGATCATCGATCAATTTATCTATTGACATAAGATTAACTTTCGTTTTCTAAAAGTGTTTTCTTTGACTCTTTGGTAAGCAAAGCGGATACATGGCGGCCTTAAAGATGTGCACATATAGGCTCGCTATTAGCAAGTCTTTAGGTGCAATGCATCCTCTACACACCTTCATCTAAGATCCATAGATCGTGGTCAACACCGCCTTGTCGATGCAGTTACTAGTAAGGTTGAAACCGATTAAGGCGGGCGATGCGTCTTCTGGTACCTCGATCTTCTCGATCATCAAAGCGTGCACTGTGAAAAGGTAGCGGTGCTGCTTGCCAGGTGGCGGGCAGGCTCCGCCATAGGCCTTCAAACCAAAATCATTGCGCCCCATTGCCGCCCCTTCGGGTAGCGATTTTCCGCCATCCGCTCCGGCCCCCCCAGGTAGAGAGGTAACATTTGCCGGAATGTTATATACGACCCAATGCCACCACCCGCTGCCAGTTGGAGCATCCGGGTCATAGAGAGTGATGGCGAAGCTCTTGGTGTCAATCGGTGCTCCACTCCATTTGAGTTCTGGCGACTCATTTCCTCCTGAGTAGCCGAAGCCATTGAATACATGCTTATCGTTGAGTTTCTCTCCGACGATATCCGGGCTCGACACGATGAACAGCGACTTGCGCTGAGTAGACGGACAATGCTGATTTTTCAATTTATCTCTCCTATGAAGAAATCGGACAAATTCATGAATAAATCCTCGCCAAGTTGAAAACAACAAGTAACTGACCGTGCGTGTAGTTCCATCCCGGAAAATGGATACGGAGTCAAAATAGCAATTTTCAAACAGTGGTTTCATTCGCTATTTGATGCGCGAGCGAACCAGACCACTCGCATAATCCGTCCCGATCGTGATGAAAATGACGACCAAGATATAGACCGATGCACTGCTATAGGCTAGGGACGAAAGATATTCATGTATGGGCATGCCTATGCCCTGTGCACCGATCAGACCCAGAACCGTGGCGCTGTGGATATTGATCTCGAGGCAGTAAAGCGATATTGCAATAAATACCGTTGGCAGCTGTGGAAAAACCGAGAAGAGAATCACGTGGAAAAGATTAGCGCCCGTAGCGGTTGCTGCCTCGATTGGCCCCGGGTTTACCGACTCGATAGCTTCCGACAACAGCTTGGTCATTAAGGCGCCGGAAAAGATTGTGATAGCCAGCACGCCAGGAAATGGACCCAAGCCTACCCATGCGACAAAAATCAATCCAAGTAGGAAGGTCGGTGTGGCTCGCATCACCGCCATCCCCCAACGTGCGACGTAGTACACCGAGTGGGTTGATGACGTTGCACGCATCAGGTTCTTCGCGCAAAACACCGACATTGGTACGGCGATCAGTATGCCGTAGAAGGTACCCAGGACGGCGATCGCAATCGTCTGCATCGCATATCCCAAAGCATTCGGCAGGAGGGACCAGTCCGGCGAGAAAAAGTCCTTCGCCAGCTCCATCGCGCCCGGAGCACCCATGACTATCTGCGTCCAAGACAACTCAGTCTCGCGCGACAGATACGCCACCAACATGGCAGCCACTACGATATACAGCCAAGGCCAGTTGAACACACTCACCCACCAGCGCGGTTTGAGCATCATAATCATGCCCAGCGGATCGATGGTTTTAGAGCCTCCAGCAGTCCGCCCCGCCTGCTGGACGATCGGTGCCGACACATGCACTACATAGGCCATACGGTACGCCGAACTGACCATCACAAGCAGGGAGAGAAACACACCACCTTCAGACAGGAGTCCCCGCCCGATGCCAAGAACGATGATGAAGCATGCTAGATCGAGCGCGCCACGCAGATATTCGCCGCGATGCAGATATCCAACACCGGGTAACAGATTGAGGGCTACGGAGAGATTGGATTTCACGATGCCGCCGCCACGAAAACTTTCTGATAATGCTCATCCATGAAAGCCTCGCCAGTGCCAAAATAAACCACACGGCCAGCTTTGAATGCCACGATGGTATTGGCGCACTGTCTCGCAAGATCAATCTGATGCAAGTTTACAAGCACAGTCACACCATCCTGTTGATTGATGTCCTTCAGGAGCGCCATGACCTTGGCGGCATTCTCGGGATCCAGGCTGGACACGGGCTCGTCAGCAAGAAGTACATCGGCTTCCTGCGCGAGCGCCCTGGCGACCGCCACACGTTGCTGCTGCCCCCCCGACAGGCTGACGCAACTAGTAGCGGCGTACTCGAGCATGCCAACTCGATCAAGCGCAGAGAGCGCCTTCATCTTGTCTTCACGCCTAAAACATGGAAGCAATGTGCGCATACCGGTCATAAAGCCTAGCCGTCCGATCAGTACGTTATCGAGCGCGCTCAAGCGCTGCACAAGATTGGGTTGTTGGAAGACCATCGCAATGCGCCGCCTCAGCTCACGCTTTCCCATTGATGAGATGCATTGCCCGTTGATGAAAACCTTACCCTCGGACGGGTCGATCATGCGGTTCATGCAGCGCAGGAACGTTGTTTTACCCGCGCCAGATGGGCCGATAACAGCAACGAACTGCCCACGACCGAAGGCAAGATCCGTAGGCGCTAACGCAAATTCTGCGTCACCGAAACGCTTCGCCAATCCAGCTGTCCTGAGAAAATCACCCATGCTCTGTCTTGAGCAATCAAGGATTCAACAGCATCGGGTTGACCTCGCGAATTACGTGACGCAGCCCGTCGTAGTCCCGATCGTCCGCTGCTACCAACTGGTCGATGCCGAACAATTCCTTCAGCCATTTCTGGCCTTCGCCGTTGGAAGACAACACGAGCAACGCTCTCTTCAGCGCCTGTACCTGCTCCGGATTCAGATCCTTTCGCACAATCTGCGGGTCGGCCGGAATCGTCTCGGTAGAATGAATCACCCTCGTGTCATCCATGATTTTCGGGAAGCGCGCAGCTACCTCTGGATTTTTGCGCGCATCGAGATATACCGCGCCTGCATCGACCTTGCCTTGCGCGACTGACATAACGATCGCGCTGGCGCTGCTTAGCGTCATTGTCCTGACGTCTCTCATCGGCTCGACACCGGCTTTGATCATCGCGGATTTTGGATAGAGATTCGACGACGCTGACAGCGGGTCACCCAAGGCAAGCGTTTTGCCTTTCAAACCTTTCAGATCTGTGATCTCGCTGTCCTTGCGCACAATCACGATGCCGTTGTATCCCTTCTTGCCTGCACGGACTGATGCAGTAATTGGATAAGCGCCATTCTTGATGTGGCCGACGACATAATCGAGCGGCCCAAGAAATGCAATATCGATAGTCTTGTTACTCATACCGACAACGACCGCTGCATAACTCTGGGCTGTAACAGCCTTGATGTTGTAGCCGGTCTGTTCGGACAGGAAGTGTGCGATACGATCCGCAGAAAACTGGATTTGGTTCACGTCGCGACTGGGAACAAAGCCCATCACAAGTTCCTGTTTTGGGGCTTCTGCTGCAAAGGATGCTGACTGCATCATTGCGACCAGCAATAGCGTCGCCACAAACATTAAATACTTAAAATTTATTTGGATCATTCTTCTTGGCTTAAATGTGACACCACATGCCTACGTCGCACCCATGAACAGGACGGGAGCATAGATCGATATGCGGAATGCATGTATGTGTATGTTCAGAACATTTCTAATAAATTTTGAACAACTCGATGTTAATTCTTATTAAATATCATTGGTTTAGTGGGGTGCAGAACCAAGATGGTGAGATGCCTATTCTTTTGTAGAAGAACTGTGTAAGCATCTTCATCATTAGTCTTCCTTCAGCCACTCCGGTCAGCATTGACTTGGCATTATTATTATTTTCCACAAAATGTCAACAGCATGACTGAATGTTAACGGCATATGCCGAAAGAATCTTTTATGCACTTCATTCGCTCTAACAGACTGTCGAAATTAAGTCCCAGATTTCGGCTCCCAATTGCGCTTCTTCTGTCGGAAAAATGGCATTGCACGACGCGCCCGCTTATAACCATCCCCGGAAAGTTGGAAAAATAATGGCCTTGCTCAATCGCAGGCCCCGTAGTGGCGGAGAAATGGAGCAGGAGCATGACAAGAAGAAAGCGGCGGAATCATTCGCCGGAATTCAAGGCCAAGGTGGCGATCGTCGCCTTGAACGGCGACAGGACGCTAGCCGAGTTCGCGCAGCAATTCGATGTGCATCCGAACCAGATTGCCGCAGGAAAACCTCGCCGCATGAAATCCGCGTTATCCACCGCGCCGGCTGCCTACGGTCTGAACGGGCCTTCGGAACCTTCACTGTGGAATTTAGTTGTTCGGCACGTGCACTGCTGGTGAACGGTCTGCGCCGCTAGCTGTGATCTCTCTGTAGGTTGTTCACTCGGGGTGTTTCCCCGGAGAATTGGAGGCGCCAACCAACCAAGCCGCCGGGGCCCCGAATGAACATCCATAAAAATGCCCGATTAACGCCGCACGGTCGAGCCCTTCTGGTTCGTCGCATGCTCGATGGTAGGCTGCGCCCCGAGGAAGCCGCCCAAGCCAGCGGCGTCAGTGTGCGCACCGCCTACAAATGGCTGCAGCGTTTCCGCGCCGAAGGCGTGGCCGGACTCAGTGATCGCTCATCACGCCCCCAAACCTGTCCCCATGCCTTGTCGCCGGCCATCCAGGCTCAGGTGATCGAGCAACGGCGTAGCCGCCAGACCTATCGCCAGATCAGTCAGCAATGCGGCGTCGGCCACAGCACCGTGGCACGCTGGCTCCAGCGCGCCGGACTCAACCGCCTGGCCTCACTGGAGCCGGCGGCCCCCGTCGTGCGTTATGAGCATCCCGCACCGGGCGACATGCTCCATCTCGACATCAAGAAGCTCGGGCGCTTCCACCGCCCGGGGCATCGGGTGACCGCGGACCACACGCAGACCTCGCCCGGCGCCGGCTGGGAATTCGTCCATGTCGCCCTCGACGACAACTCGAGAGTCGCCTTTGCCGACATCCAGCCCGACGAGAGCGGCCGGAGCGCTTGTCGCGCATTGCTCTCGGCCCTGCGCTACTACCGCCAGTTCGGCGTCACCTTCCGGCGGGTCCTGACCGATAACGGCGCCTGCTACAAATCCCGGCGCTTCGCCCGTCTCTGCCAACGACTGGGGCTGCGCCATCTGCGGACCAAGCCCTATACACCGCAAACCAACGGCAAGGCCGAGCGCTTCATCCAGACTGCCTTGCGGGAATGGGCCTATGCGCGCACCTATGAATCCTCCGACCACCGCGCTCAACATCTCCCCCTCTGGCTGCATCAATACAACTGGCATCGCCCTCATGCCAGTCTTCAATATCTGCCTCCAGTCTCCCGCATTACCTCTCTGAACAACCTGGTGGGTTTACACAGCTAGCGGGTTGAATGGATAGTGTCTCAGGAAGACCTGGCGCAGGAGGCGAATCTGAACCGGACATTTGTTGCGCATGTGGAGAGCGGTGTCCGGAACACCCCGATTGACAATATCGATAAATTGGCGGATGCGCTACGTGTGCCGGTGCACGAGCTGATATTGCCTTCGAGATGACGTCTCTGGCGCAAGATTTCCCAGATTAGCACTAACACCTGACTCGCAGGGAGTGCTGCTCATTAGAGTAGCCGCTATTTTTTGCGCGGAAAGATATTGGCGATGCTGGTTATCGCCTGCCCGACCCGGAACCAGGCGCCGCCTCCCGGATTCGCTATCGCGTCGAGCAAGGCTCGGACCGCAGCTTTCTCATCGTCATCGGCAGCACGGTAACGCTTCAGCAGCAGAAACTCGCCTTCTGTGTCAGAACACTCTGTGCCAGCAGCCGGATCTACGCGCATTATCGGTGGGCGGCCGCACGCCAGCCAATCGACATAGCATCCCGCGGCATCGGCTAGCAGCACCAGATTGTTTGAATTCGGTAATGCGCCGTTCAGATACTTGCGCAGCAAACTCTCTCCCACACCACTACGTCGCGCAAACGAGGCGACGGACTCGCTGCCGATGATCATCTGCAAACGATCGGCTAATGTTTCTTCTGGCACGGGGTTGGCGGCGGTCGATTCGACCTCTTCGTCCGGGGCGTTCGTATTGGAGAGTTTGCGCATCTCGCTCTTTGGTGTTGACGTTTGTAACTAAAGTGCGGAAAATCACTCGCATCAACTCTCAATCACTCGGGAAAGGATGCGATCCATGAATGACCGTAATGATAGGTCAGCGCACGTCAAAACCCTAGCGGAAGTCCGCGCCGATTTTGTTGCTCGTGGCTTGTGCATCTCCGCCTGGGCTCGGGAGAATGGCTTCTCCGCAAATCTGGTCTTCGACATTCTGGGCGGTCGCAAGAAGTGCTTGCGCGGCCAGTCCCACCGAATTGCCGTACGTCTCGGCATCAAGCAAGGTATCGAAGATGGCGCTCTCGCGCACTAATCGGTCGATACTCCTCGCGAAGTTTGGTAGCGCAAAGGAGGTCGTCGAATGATCTAGTGACCCGTATTGCATCAAACAGCGGGAGCACAAAAGCAAAAACGGCCTTGGTCTGCCAACCGCGGCCGTTTTCTGAAGCGCTAATGAATCACTACGAATTCATTCTGCCTTCTGCTCCATTCCATGTCAAGACGACGGGCTTGGATCGTTTTGATGGCAAGGGGCCGTCACGTCGATTTGTCGTCCCCTTGCCAAATAGCTTCAAGGAGGCAAGGATGAGTACCATCCGAGAAATACTGCGTGTTCTTTTCGCCGGGGGAATGACCTACCGGGAAATTGGCGGCATTATTGGCATCAGTCATAACACTGTCAGTCGTTACGATCGGCTAAGAGTCGAGAAAAGCATCACCCTCGACCAAATCGAGGCCATGGACGATACAGCATTGGAGAACAGCTTCAATGCTCGTCCCCTCTCTTGCGATGCAGATCGGCCTCTACCGGATTTTGAGCAGTGGCATCGCGAACTCAAAATTCGAGGGGTAACAATCGAACTACTCTGGCAGGAATACCGAGCCGATCACCCAACCGGCTATTCCTATGTCCACGTTTCCCGTCTCTATAAACGGTGGGCGCGCAAGCTCAACATCACGATGCGGCAGATCCATCGCGCCGGCGAAAAACTGTTTGTCGATTACTCGGGAAAGCGACTGCCGATCACCGACCGGGAAACCGGCGAGGTGACGATGGCGGAAATTTTCGTGGCGGTGATGGGGGCTTCCAGCAAAGCTTACGTTGAGGCTGGCCGCTCGCAGCAGGAACCTGAGTGGCTGCTGGCAAATGCCAATGCTCTGACTTATTTTGGAGGAGTGCCGTCGATGATCGTTCCCGACAATCTGAAATCGGCGGTGCTGAAAAATGGGAAGGGGAATATCAAGCTCAATCCGCGTTTCGTCGATTTTGCTCGCCACTATCGGACGGTGATCATACCTGCTCGACCAAAACACCCGAAGGACAAGGCAAAGGTTGAGGGCGGAGTTCGCATCGCGCAAATGTGGATTCTGGCCAAGCTGCGTAACCGGGTATTTTTTAGTATTGAGGAAGCAAACGCCGCTATCCGGCTCTTACTAGAGGAATTCAACGCTCGTCCGTTCAAGAAATTGAAAGGTTCAAGGAACGAGCATTTTGCTCAAATTGATCAACCGGCGTTGAAGGCTTTGCCGCCGGAACCCTATGAATACGCCGACTGGAAACTGGGTACGCGGGTCGGACTGGATTACATGGTTGAGTACGACGGTTGTTTCTATATGGTTCCACACGGTTTGGTCGATCAGTCGGTGGATATCCGTGCGACGGCGAAGACGGTGGAGGTACTGTTCAAGCACCGGCGGGTTGCGAGTCACGTTCGCCTGTATGGCGAAGGCTTGCGGGCGACCAATCGCGACTTCATGCCGTCATCGCATCAGCATTATTCCGATTGGTCGCCGACACGCTTGATCGCCTGGGGGCAGTCGGTAGGCGAAGCAACGGAGAAAATCTTTCGGCACCTGTTGGCCAACAAGCCACATCCGGAGGCCGGTTTTCGGGCATGCGTGGCGTTAGTCGAAGAAGGCAAGCGCCACGGTCTGGAACGTCTGGAGTCCGCTGCCGGTGTGGCGTTGCAAATCAACTCACTGACTTTATCCAGTATTCGCTCGATTCTGCGGACAGGACGAGATAAGCAAAGTCCGGCGGCCTTGCCACAGGAATCTACAGAGCCCGCTCTCGTTCAGACGCACGCCAATATCCGCGGTGCCGGGTATTACCATTAAGGAGTCTTCATGCTGATTCAACAAACTTTCAACCAGCTGCGCGAGCTGCGACTTACAGGGATGGTCAGTGCGCTGGAATTGCAGTTGGGGCAAACGGACGTTCAGTCCCTGCCGTTCGAGGATCGGATTGGCATGCTGGTCGAGGCGGAAGTTTCGGCTCGCAACACCAAGCGCATGGCAAAGCTAGTAAAGGATGCCAAGCTCAAGGAACCAGGGGCCTGCATCGAAGGGATCGACTATGATCCTGCTCGCCGTTTGGACCGCTCATTGATCAATTCGCTTGCGCTAGGGCATTGGGTAGAAGCCGGACAGCACGTGATCATTACCGGAGCGACGGGCGCAGGCAAATCCTGGATGGCATCTGCGTTTGGCATCCAGCTTTGCCGGCAAGGTAAATCAGTTCGATATTTTCGGTTGTCGCGTTTGGTGGAGGAACTGACTGTGGCCAAGGGCGACGGGTCGCTGTCCAGGTTGCGAGCCCAGTTGGCGAAAGCCTCGGTAATCATTTTGGATGATTGGTTGATGGCCCCCCTGGATGCCGGCGCGGCTCGCGAGGTACTGGAACTGGTTGATGATCGGGCCGGGAAAAATTCTCTGATCTTGACGAGCCAGCACCCGGTAACCGAATGGCATGACCGGATCGGTGAGCCAACGGTTGCCGACGCCTTGCTCGACCGGATCGTGCATTCAGCCCACCGTCTTGAAATTCGAGGGGAATCGATCCGCAAACGCCGGGGAATCAAGAGTACGCCAGCAACAACTAATTGATATCAAGCAGAGCTGTACCATAGCAACGGAGGGGCGTCACACCCCCTCCGTTTTTTGTGGACTGCCGATCAGGTGGTCGGGCAACTGGATCGTGGTCAGGCGAGATTGCTGGGCGCAGGGAACGTACTGGTCAGAATGGTAATACGTGGTCAGTTGCTTCTGACTGGGCAGCGATTCTGGTAACAGTGGTCTGTGACAATGGTAAGGGTGGGCAATCGGGGGGATAAAACACAGTCGGTGACCAGCGCATTGGCTTCCTTGATCAGCCGAGCCGCCCTTCGGCGCTCTTCGCCAAGCGAGACGAGGCGCGGCATTTCGGCCTTGATGTCGGCCAGCGAGCGGATTTTCTGTTCGACGGCGTTGATGCGCTGAATCGGCGAGGGCGGAATGTCGAGGCCGCGCTCGGTGTCGATGCTGACCTCATGGATGCCTTCGTCGACAAGATGGGCCACGTGGGCCGCATCGCGCACCATGAAGCGTTTCCGCCAGATATTGTGTTCCAACCAGTGCTTGTGCAGATCGACGACAAACATGCCGGGCTGCAGATCGCGGATCGGAATCTTGCGGATCACGCCGGGCCTCGCTACTTCGCTTCTGCCTCGGCGGCCCGCCGCTCGGCCTGCGCCTTCTTGGCCGCCAGCCGCGCTTCGTGCTCCTCGACCTTCTTGCGCTGGCGTTCGGCTTGCTCTGCCTTACGCTTGGCACCTTCGGCCGCTCTTCTTTCCTTGTCGGCGCGGGTCTGCTCGATTTGCGCGGCCTTCTCGGCCTGCTCGGCGCTGACCTCGCGTTCGCGCGCCTTCAATTCGGCTTCGCGTTGCGGCGCTTCGGCCGCCTGACGGGCATCCTTGTCGGCCAGCTGCTCCTTCTTAACGCTACGCTCGATGGCCTTGCCCTCGTTAATCAGGCGCTGGGCCTGATGCGACGACTTCGAATGCTGGAGCTTGGATTCCTTCAAGCAGGAATTGACCTGGAATTTCTTGTAGCAGGCCTTGGTCTGCTCGTCGAAAGTCTTGTCGATGGAATCCTGCATTTCCTTGCCTTCGGCCTGCAATTTGGCGGCCTGCTCGAGACGAGCCTCCCACGCGGCCTGCTGGCCCGGCGACGGCTCGCTCGCTGCTGCAGCCAGCGGCCAGGCCAGCAGTGCGGCAATCAGGAGGGGAGCCATTGATAGGGGTCGATTTTCCATTTCTCGAAACTTTCGAAGCTGGCGATGCGGTCCTGGGTCTTGGCCAGGTTGACGATCTCCGGCGGCAGATAATGCTGTTTGGCCGCATGATAGAACACGCGGACGACCGGTTCGAGCAAATTGCCTTCATTTTGCTCGACGACCACGCCCATGCGATTGCTTTCCAGACGCACCAGCGTTCCAGTCGGATAGATGCCGATGGCGCGGATGAAAGTCTGCACCAGTTGCGGATCGAAGTGGTGGGCGCTCCATTCGAGCAGCTTCTTCAACGCCATCGAGGCCGGCATGCCCTTATGATAGACGCGCTCCGAAGAGATGGCGTCGTAAACGTCGACGATGGCTGCCATCTGGCCATAGAGCGAGATATGCTCGCCGTCCAGCTTGCGCGGATAACCGGTGCCGTCGAAACGTTCATGATGTTCGCCGGCCACCTGCAGGGCAATGCGGCTGATGCCCGGCGCGTCCTTCAGCAGCAGCACGCTTTGCGCCACGTGCGACTGCATGGTGGCGAATTCCTCGTCCGAGAGCTTAGCCGGCTTGTTCAGGATGCTGTCCGGTATCTTGGCCTTGCCGACATCGTGCAACAGCCCGCCCAGCGCCAGTTCCTTGATCTGCTGGCGCTCGAGCTTCATGCCGCGGCCGAAGGCGACAAGCAGCGCGCAGACGCTGACCGAATGCTCGAAGGTGTAGTCGTCGTGGTTCTTCAAGCGGGCCAGCGGCAACAGGGCATCCTGGTTGCGGAAGATGGAATCGACCATGCCCTCGACCAGCGGCTCGACCCGCTCGACCTGAATTTGCTGGCCGAGGCGGACATCCTCCATCATGTGGCGGACGATCTTGTTGGCTTCGCCATGAAGTCGATGGGCCCGCACCGCTTCTTCCTTGAGCTCGGTGACGATTGGTTTGTCGGTCTGCTTGCGGGCGATTTCGCGGATGCGCACATCGAGTTCGGCATTGACCTCGCCCTGAGTACGCGCCTCCCAGACGTCCGCCCCTTTGACCGTGTCGATGTACAACTCACGGATGCCGAGATTGACGATCTTTTCCACGGTCGACTGATCGCGCACGTGGAAAGCATTGGTCATGAAAGGATGATCCATCCAGCCACAATTCAGGTCGTGGATATACATGCCCGGCTTGAGCTGGTCGGCGCGAATCTGCTTGATCATGCGGCGGATTTTAGCAGGCCGCCGTTATCCCGGATGTTCATTAGGGTGCGAGACGATGGCGCGGCGTTTAGCGAGCGAATTGACGCTGGCGCGCCAAGCCAATGGTGGCTCCCATTGGCGCGAAGCGACGGCGGCAAGGCGCCGCCGAACGACCGCCAGCGCTCGTGCAAGGCCCGGCGGGCCGTCTAATGGGCAATCCGGGATTATAATTCGCGGCCTCATGATCGCCTTACGCCAAGTCACTTTCGCCCGTGCCGGCCGCCCGCTGGTTATCGATGCCTCGCTGCAAATCCACCTCGGCTGGAAAGTCGGTGTCGTGGGTGCCAACGGTTGCGGCAAATCCAGCCTTTTCGCCCTGCTGGGCGGCGAACTGCACGCCGAAGCCGGCGATGTCGATATCCCGGCCAGCTGGCATATCGCCCGCGTTGCCCAGGAAACCCCGGCCCTGCCCGATGCTGCGCTCGACTTCGTGCTCGATGGCGACAGCGAGTTGCGCCGGGTCGAACGCGAGCTGGCCGAGGCCGAAGCCAAGGGCGACGGCGAGGCCATCGGCCACCTGCACGCCCGCTATGGCGAAATTGGTGGCTACTCGGCCAAGGCACGTGCCGCCGAGGTGCTGCACGGTCTGGGCTTCACCGACGCCGATTTCTCCCGGCCGGTGGCCGATTTCTCTGGCGGCTGGCGTGTTCGCCTCAATCTGGCGCGCGCCCTGTCCTGCCGCGCCGACCTGTTGCTGCTCGACGAGCCGACCAACCACCTCGACCTCGACGCCGTCTATTGGCTCGAAGGCTGGCTGAAATCGACGCCGGCCACGTTGCTGCTCATTTCGCACGACCGCGATTTCCTCGACGCGGTGGTCGGTCAGATCATCGCCATCGACCAGCAGCGCCTGAACATGACGAGCGGTGGCTATTCCGATTACGAACGAGCCAAGGCCGCCCGCCTGGCGACGCAACAGTCGGCCTACGAAGCGCAGCAACGCGAGATCGCCCACCTGACCCGCTTCGTCGAACGCTTCAAGGCCAAGGCAACCAAAGCACGCCAGGCGCAGAGCCGGGTCAAGATGCTGGAGCGCATGGAAATCGTGGCCGCCGCGCACGTCGATTCGCCCTTCCACTTCAGCTTCCGCCAGCCGGAAAGCCTGCCCGATCCGCTGCTGGTGATTGAAAACGCCGGCGCCGGCTACGCCGACCGCAAGATCATCGACAAAGCCACGCTGACGCTGCGCCCCGGCGCCCGCATCGGCCTGCTCGGCCGCAACGGCGCCGGCAAATCGACCCTGATCAAGCTGCTGGCCAACGCGGTGCCGCAGCAAGGCGGTGAGCGCAAGGAAGCCAAGGCGCTGAAGATCGGTTATTTCGCCCAGCACCAGTTGGAACAGTTGCGTGAAGAAGAATCGCCGCTGTGGCACGTCCAGAAACTGGAGCCGCTGACGCCCGAACAGGAGCTGCGCGATTACCTCGGCGGTTTCGATTTCCGCGGCGACATGGCGACGCGCCCGGTCGGCCCCTTTTCCGGCGGCGAGAAATCGCGCCTGGCGCTGGCGCTGCTGATCCGCACCCGGCCCAACCTGCTGTTGCTCGACGAGCCGACCAACCATCTCGACCTCGAAATGCGCGAAGCGCTGACCTTCGCCATGCAGGATTTCGAAGGCGGCGTGGTCTTCGTCTCGCACGACCGCCACCTGCTGCGCACCTGCGCCGACGAACTGCTGCTCGTTGCCGACGGCAAGGTCACGCCCTTCGACGGCGATCTCGACGACTACTCCGCCTGGCTGGCCGCCCAGCGCACCGCCGAAAAAGCGCCGGAACCCGATGCCGTGGCCGAGAAGGCCGAGCGCCTGCAACAGCGCGCCGAAGCCAAGGCCAACCGGCAGGCGCTGCTGGCCGAACGACGCAAGCTGAGCAAGGAAATCGAGCAGATCGACAAGCAACTGGCCAAGTGGCAGGCCGAAAAAGCGGCGCTCGACGCGCAATTCGCCGACCCGAACTTCTATGCTGCGGTGGACCGGGCAAAAAGCGAAGAAATGCATCGTCAGGCCAATGCCCTCGGCGAGCAGATCGATACGGCCGAGCTGCGCTGGCTGGAATTGCACGAGGCACTGGAAGCGCTGCCCAGCGCCGACTGACGGGCATTACCCGAGGGGCATTGGCAAACGCCCCTGTCCGCTCCGATAATCCGCCGACCTCCTGTCGGATTTCGCCATGCCGCCCGTCGTCACCATCGTCCTCGCCCAACTGCTCGGCACCTCGCTGTGGTTCTCGGCCAACAGCGCCGCCGACGACTTGGTGCGCAGCTGGCAGATACAACCGGCCGACATCGGCACGCTGACCAATGCCGTCCAGCTCGGCTTCATCCTCGGCACCCTGGTCTTCTCGCTGAGCGGGCTGGCCGACCGCTTTCCCGCCAGCTGCATCTTCGCCGTCTGCGCCTTGCTCGGGGCCGGCTTCAACGCCGCCTTCGCCCTGCTCGCCCACGATTTGGCCAGCGGCATGCCGCTACGCTTCGCCGTCGGTTTCTGTCTGGCCGGCGTCTACCCGCTGGGCATGAAGCTGGTCGTCACCTGGGTGCCGGAGCGCGCCGGTGCGGCCTTGGCCTGGCTGGTCGGCATGCTGACGCTGGGCACGGCGCTGCCGCACGGCGTGCGTCTGCTCGGCAGCGGCCTACCCTGGCAGGTCGCCATCTCGGTTTCGTCCTTGCTGGCGTTACTCGCCGCCGGCCTGATCTTTCGCCTGGGCGACGGCCCGCATCTGGTGCGTCGACATGGCGCGCCACCGCTGCGCCTCGGCCGCGTGCTGTACACCTTTTCCATCCCCGCCTTCCGCGCTTCCGCCCTCGGTTATTTCGGTCATCAATGGGAGCTTTACGCCTTCTGGACGATCGTTCCGGCCTTGCTCGTTGCCAGCGGCCTGGCCGAGAGCGGGACGGCCCTGCTCTCCGGGCTGGCTTTCGCCACGGTGGGGATCGGGGCGTTCGGCTGCGTGACCGGAGGTTTCTGGAGCCACCGCATCGGTAGCGCCCGCGTCGCCGCAGTGGCATTGGCTACCTCCGCCCTGTGTTGCGCCCTCTTTCCGCTCACTGGCGAGCTGCCGGCCTGGCTGCGCATCGGTCTGTTGTTGCTCTGGGGCTTCAGCGTGGTGGCCGATTCGCCGCACTTCTCCGCCCTCTCGGCCCGCGCCTGCCCGCCCGAAATCGTCGGCAGCGCGCTCGCCTTCCAGAACGCCATCGGCTTCGCCATCACCATGGTGTCGATCCAGCTCGCCACCCGTTGGGTTGGCGAATGGGGGCTGAGCATCGCCTGGCTGCTGCTGCCCGGACCGATTCTTGGGCTGCTCGGTCTGTTTCCCCTGTGGCGGCGGCCAGCCGCCTAAGCAGCCTCGGCGAGACGCTTCAACTTCCTTCTTTGGTACATATCCGCTAGTCATTCGGTCGTAGCCGGACCACATCTCTCGGCGAATTTTGATCCTGGTCAAAATTCGTTTGCACCAATATGGGGAAATGCCCACCCAGACAGCCAAAGCAGGAGGTAAAGCATGGGCAGGCAGCAAACGATCGACCCCGGGGAGTTTCTCCGCGGAATCACCCCCTATTCGTCGCTCGATGGCGTGGAATTCGCGCGTCTAATCGACGCCGTGCGGGTTCAGCATCTGGATAAGGGCAGCGCGCTGTTCGAGCAGGGCGATGCCTGTCGCGGCGTGCATGTCGTCGTGTCGGGACAGATCAAGCTGGCCTTCTGCTCGTTGCAGGGCGTCGAGAAAGTGGTCGGCATCATCGGCTCGGGCGATGGCGTCGGCGAGGCCTGCATGTCGATCGGCCAGCACTACCCGATGAATGCCGAGGCACTGGCCGACACCACCCTGCTCTTCCTGCCGCAAGCCATCCTGCGCGAATGCCTGGAGAGCAACCGACTGTTCGCCCACCAGCTGATGCTGCGCATCGCCGAGAAACTGCACTTCCTGCTGCTCGACATGGAGGCCACCTCGCTCCTGTCCGGGACCGAACGCATCGTCTCCTTCCTGGTGCGGCAACTGGCCGACAGCAGCGAAGGTCCGCACGCCGTGATCCGTCTGGCGCAAACAAAGTCGGTCATCGCCTCGCGCCTGAGCCTGACGCAGGAACACTTTTCCCGCCTGCTCCGGCAATTGTCGGAACGCGGCATGATCAATGTCGAAGGGCGCCATATCCATATCCCGGATGTCGATCGGCTGCGCCAGTACCTGAAATCCGGCACCGGCCATTGCGTCAACCGCGGCGGACGCTCGGCCGGACGCGGCCGCGAACGTGCTGGTTGGGAGAGTCTGGCCCCGGCCTGAGCCAACCCAAGGAAAACACTCCATTAACACGCTTCCTTTATGCCAAAACACCGGATAACCCGACCCGTATCGGGTAAAATCGTGGTTTTTCGCATACCGCGCAGGGAGTTGAACCGTGCAAATCGTCTGTCTTGACCTCGAAGGGGTCCTCGTCCCCGAAATCTGGATCGAATTCTCCAAGCGCACGGGTATTCCCGAACTGATGCGCACGACCCGCGACGAGCCGGACTACGACAAGCTGATGACCTACCGCCTCGACATCCTGCGCCAGCACAAGCTCGGCCTGCCGGATATCCAGAAGGTGATCGGCGAAATGGGCCCGATGGAAGGCGCCAAGGCCTTTCTCGACAAGCTGCGCGAGGATTACCAGGTCGTCATCCTGTCCGACACCTTCTACGAGTTCGCCCATCCGCTGATGCGCCAGCTCGGCTGGCCGACCCTGTTCTGCCACTCGCTGGAAGACGACGATGCGGGCATGCTGGTCAACTACCACCTGCGCATGCCGGACCAGAAGCGCGAAGCGGTCAAGCGCTTCAAGGAGCTGAACTTCAAGGTGGTCGCCGCCGGCGATTCGTACAACGACACCGCCATGCTCGGCGAAGCCCACGGCGGCATCCTGTTCCACCCGCCGGAAAACGTCATCCGCGAATTCCCGCAGTTCCCGGTCACGCTGAACTACGACCAGCTGCGCGCCGAGATCGACAAGGCTTTCGCCCGCGCCTAACGGCTCGGGCGAAAGCCTTCGGCGCAGCGTACCACCCCGGCTCGCTGCGCTCCCCGCCCCCCATGGGGGCTCACAGCCTTCCCTTCTCACGGCCACCTACCGCCATGCATCGCGACCGTTTCTACACCCTGACCGCTTCCTGCCCCGACCAGGTCGGCATCATTGCCCGCGTTTCTGGCTTCATCGCCCAGAACGGCGGCTGGATCCTCGAGTCGAGCTTCCATGCCGACGCGCTCACCGGTCGCTATTTCATGCGGATCGAGATCAAGGCCGATTCGCTGCCCTTCCTGCTGGCCGAATTCCGTGAGCGTTTCCGCACCGAGGTCGCCGAGCCGCTGTCGATGACCTGGCGCATCAATGACAGCGCCGTGAAGAAACGCGTCGTCGTGCTGGTTTCCAAGCAGGAGCACTGCCTCTACGACCTGCTGGCGCGCTGGCAGTCGAAGGAACTGGACATCGAGATTCCCTGCGTCATCTCCAACCACGACACCTTCAAGGGCTTCGTCGAGTGGCATGGCATCCCCTTCATCCACGTGCCGGTCACGCCTGACAACAAGCAGGCGGCGTACGCCGAAATCGCCCGCATCTTCGACGATGTGCGCGGCGATACGATGGTACTGGCCCGCTACATGCAGATTCTCAGCCCGGAACTGTGCGACGCGCTGTCCGGCAAGATCATCAACATCCACCACAGCTTCCTGCCCAGCTTCGTCGGTGCCAAGCCTTACCACCAGGCCTACGAACGCGGCGTCAAGCTGATCGGCGCGACCTGCCACTACGTGACCTCCGAACTGGATGCCGGCCCGATCATCGAGCAGGACGTGATCCGTATCGATCACTCCGATTCGCCGGAAGACATGGTGCGTTACGGCAAGGACATCGAGAAGACCGTGCTGGCCCGCGGCCTGCGCTACCACCTAGAAGACCGTGTCCTGGTGCACGGCAACAAGACGGTCGTCTTCCGCTGATGCTAATCCGGCGGGCCGATTCGCTGCTGTTGGTCGTCGACCTGCAACAGAAACTTGCACCAGCCATTCACCACAGTGAGCAGGTTACGGCCAACGCCGTTCGCCTGCTCGAAGGCAGTCGGCAACTCGGCGTTCCCGCCTTTGTTTCCGAGCAATACGTGCGCGGCCTCGGCCCCAGCCTGCCGGCCGTGCAGACTGCTGCGGTGCACGCCCGATTTTTCGAAAAAACCCATTTTTCCTGCGCTGCCGAACCCGGCGTCCTCAACCTGCTGGCAAGCTGTGGACGTCGACAGGTTGTCGTGTGCGGTACCGAGACCCACGTCTGCGTGCTGCAAACCGCATTCAGTCTGCTCAGTGCCGGTTACGAGGTCTTCCTGGTCGCCGACGCGTCGTCTTCCCGCACCCCGGAAAATCGCCAGGCAGCATTGGAGCGCCTGCAAGCCTGCGGTATCGGCATCGTAACCACCGAAATGGTGCTCTTCGAGTGGCTGCACCAGGCCGGCACCGACGAATTCCGCACCCTGCTCCCGCTGATCAAATAAACCGTCTACTCCGTGTAGGGCACGACCGACGCTGCCACTACGGGCAGATAGTGAGTGCGCAAGGCCTGCCCCGGCGGAAGATCATGCACCAGCATGCCTGGCATCTCATTGGTCCAGGCTAATCCCCCTTGGCCGAGCGCAATCTGGTGCACTGTCGAAGGGCAGGTCATGGCCAGGCGCCCGGCAAAGGTGGCCACCACATGGCGATGCACATGGCCGCACAGCAAGGCCTCGACATTGGGCCGCTTGGCCAGCCAACGAGCCAGACGCGCCCCATCGCGGCAGGCAATGACATCCATGCCCGGAATACCGACAGTAAATGGCGGATGATGCAGGGCAAGCAAAACCCTGCGCTCCGTCGGACAGGCGCTTTCCAGCCAGCTTAGGATTTCGCTCGATAGTTCGCCCCATTCCTCACCCGCGACGGAAGTGTCGAGCAACAACAGGCTGCAGTCAGCAAAATCCAGACGCTGGCAGGCTGGATCGATCGGTGCCCAGGCCTGATTCGGAAAAGCGGCCTTCATGGCCGGCGGCTGATCATGATTGCCCGGCAACACGGCATAAGGGATATCCATCGCCGCCAGACGCGTGGCCAGGCGCGCATAGCTTACCGGAGTGCCATCATCGGCCAGATCGCCACTGAGTAGCAGAAGGTCCAGCCGCGGCACCAGTCCGGCCAGGCGCAACAATGCATTTTCCAGCGCTTGCCAGGGATCGATACCGCTGTACAGCAGGCCGGGACGCAGATGCAGGTCGGAGAGTTGGACGATACGCATGCTTGAAGATTAGCAAGCCCGAAGATCGAATAAAACACCCCAAAAAAAGCGGGCACCCGAGGGTGCCCGAAGGGAGAGAGACTACGAATTTCTTGCTTAGTGGTGGTAAGCGCTTTCGCCGTGGGAGGTAAGGTCGAGACCTTCGCGCTCCTCTTCTTCCGGCACACGCAGACCGATCACGATATCAACCAGCTTGTAAGCGACCAGGGAAACCACACCAGACCAGACGATCACCGTGCCCACACCCCACAGCTGGGAGATCACTTGGGCAGTCATGTCGTACGGAGCGACAGCGTTGGCGACATAGTCATAGACACCGGTACCGCCGAGGGCCGGGTCACAGAAGACACCGGTCAGGACCGCACCCAGGATGCCGCCGACGCCATGGACGCCGAAGACGTCGAGCGAGTCATCAGCACCGAGCAGCTTCTTCAGGCCATTGACGCCCCACAGGCAGACCACACCAGCCAGCAGGCCGATGATGATGGCACCCATGACACCGACGAAGCCAGCAGCCGGGGTGATGGCAACCAGGCCGGCAACGGCGCCGGAAGCAGCACCCAGCATGGAGGGCTTACCCTTCAGGATCCATTCGGCGAACATCCAGGACAGCGCTGCGCAAGCGGTGGCAACCCAGGTATTAACCATGGCCAGAGCGGCACCGCCGGAGGCTTCGAGAGCGGAACCGGCGTTGAAGCCGAACCAGCCGAACCACAGCAGGGAAGCACCGATCATGGTGAAGGTCAGGGAGTGCGGGGCCATGGCGACATTGCCCAGGCCGGTACGCTTGCCAACCATGTAGGCGCCAACCAGACCAGCGATGGCAGCATTGATATGCACGACGGTACCGCCGGCAAAATCAAGCGCACCCTTCTGGAACAGGAAGCCAGCGGTCTTGCCGGCAGCTTCGCCAGCAGCGGCGTCGATGTAGGCATCCGGACCCGCCCAGTACCAAACCATGTGAGCCATCGGGATGTAGGACAGGGTGAACCAGATCACCATGAAGACCAGGATGGCGGAGAACTTGGCACGTTCAGCGAAGGAACCGACGATCAGGCCGCAGGTGATGGCGGCGAAAGCGCCCTGGAAGATCACGTAGGCCAATTCCGAGATATTGACGCCCTTGGAGAAGGTAGCGGCGACGGAATCGACGGTGATGCCCTTCAGGAACAACTTGTCGAGCGTACCGAAGAATTCGTTACCCTCGGTGAAGGCGGCGGAGTAGCCATAGACCACCCACAGGACCGAAATCAGCGAGAAGACGACGAAGACTTGCATCAGCACGGACAGCATGTTCTTCGAGCGGACCAGGCCACCGTAGAACAGGGCCAGACCAGGAATGGACATCAGGATGACGAGGGCGGCGCTGGTCATGACCCAGGCGTTGTCACCCTTGTTCGGCGGCACCGGAGCGGCAGCCGGGGCAGCAGCTTCTGCAGCGGCCGGGGCAGCAGCAGGCGCGGTGGCCGGGGCAGCAGCGGTTGCAGCAGCCGGAGCGGTAACGGCCGGCGCGGCCTCAGCAGCCTTTTCTTCAGCCCAGGCCGGTGCGCCGAAAGCGACGGCGCCGACCAGAGCCAGCAATGCGAATACGCGTTTCATGAAGTTCTCCTTACAGGGCGTCGGTACCGGTTTCGCCGGTCCGGATACGCACGACTTGTTCGAGGTCGAAGACGAAGATCTTGCCGTCGCCGATCTTGCCGGTACTGGCCGACTTTTCGATGGCTTCGATAACCTGATCGATCTGCTCGGTCTTAACGGCAGCCTCGATCTTCACTTTCGGCAGGAAATCGACGACATATTCAGCGCCCCGATACAACTCGGTATGCCCTTTCTGCCGGCCGAAACCCTTCACTTCGGTAACGGTGATGCCTTGCACGCCAATGGCGGACAACGCCTCACGCACTTCGTCAAGCTTGAACGGCTTGATGATGGCGGTAACGAATTTCATGAGTAGTTCCCCATTTAGGTTTGAAGTCTTTAATTCCCCACCGGCGCCGGCCGGGTCACCGGCGGGGAATGTTTAAGTTTGCTTAGAAGGTGCGGGAGATCGAGGCAACGAAGGTGCTCTTGCCAGCGTCATAGGTATATTGACTACCCGGCTTGAGGAAGCGATACGGCTGGTAGTTGGTACCGGTCGAATCCTGGTCACCCTTGGCATTCGTGCCAACGTAAGACAGGCCGAAAACCCAGCCATTCACATCCTTGGTCACACCCAACTTCCAATCGGTGTAGTCACCGTTATGGACGTTCTTGAAGTCAAGATAACCGACGTGCCCATTCACACCCCAGCCGTCACCCAGATCGTAGTTGGCAGACAGGTCGAAATACATCGTGCCCTTGGTGCTCTTACCGGTGAAGGTGTTGGTATTGTCCAGACCAGTGGCCGAGAAATAGTCGTCGATAGAGTAATAGGCTTTGGCAGAAATGAACTTCCAGGAGCCGCCCAGATAGACTTCCTTGTTGGTTACCATTTCGCCGTTGTTACGACCACCACTAAAGCTGCTACCCGGATACCAGTAGGTGATGGCACCGACGTCCAGGCCGAAATCACCGAAAGCGGTCTTGTAACCACCGTAAATGTCCATTTCGATGTTGCCATCCGGGAAACCGGCGGATTCGTCAACGTTGGAGTTCCAGTTACCGATGTAGAAACCGCTTTCGTGGGAGTAGTCGAAACCCCCCTGGATCGCAGGACGCGACTTGGTCTGGGTGATGCCACGGAAACGGTAATCGCTGAAGACACCGACGTTGGCGGTGAAAGTGTGGGCGCTCTTGGCTTCCTCGGCGGCTGCCGGGGCAGCGGTCTGGGCCATGGCCGGAGCTGCGAAGGCACCAACCAGTGCCAGAGCGATCAGAGACTTCTTCATTCTTTCTCTCCTGTAGAACGGTAAAAAAGTAAAACGAAAGTTAGTTGTGCTGCGTCTAATAGCAGGAGGCGTGCCAGGTCACGTTCTTGACACAAATCAAAGGTTTCTGCGCTGCAACAATCAAAACGCACCAAACGAGCGCACCAAAGCTGTGCGGTCACAGACTGTTACGCACCACCCCCGGGCGGCCCGCTGCCTGGGACGATTTCACCCCTGTGTTACACTGCGACGCCTAGGAGGACACGCGATGCTCGACCCGAAAGTCTTTGAAGACATCAGCGCCAAGATGAGCGCCCTGCTGGCCAGTTCGCCGGCGAAAGATATCGAAAAAAATGCCAAGGCCATGATGAGCGGCCTGCTCGGCAAGCTCGATCTGGTCACCCGCGAGGAGTTCGACGTCCAGGCTCAGGTGCTTGCCCGCACTCGTGAAAAACTGAAGGAACTCGAAGCTCGGGTCGAGGCTCTGGAAAAAGCCCGCGCCGGTCAGTAAATAGCAATGGCGCTGGCCATCGCCCACAGCCGTGGCCTCGATGGCCTGAATGCGCCGCCGGTCATCGTCGAGGCGCATCTCGCTAGCGGCTTGCCCAGCTTCACGCTGGTTGGCCTGCCGGATACCGAAGTGAAGGAAGCACGCGACCGCGTGCGCGCCGCCATCGTCAATTCCGGCTTCGAATTCCCGAGTAAACGGATCACGGTCAATCTAGCCCCAGCCGACCTGCCCAAGGAATCTGGCCGTTTCGACCTGCCTATCGCCCTCGGCATCCTGGCCGCCAGCGGACAGATTCCGGCCAAGGCCCTGGCTGATTACGAATTCGCCGGCGAGTTATCGCTCTCGGGTGAACTGCGCCCGGTGCGCGGCGCGCTGGCCATGGCCCTGCAAAGCAACCTGGACGGGCGGCATTTCATCCTGCCCGTGGCCAGTGCCGAGGAAGCGGCGCTAACCGGGGCCGACGGTATCCTCGGTGCGACTTCGCTGCTCGGCGTCTGCGCCCATCTGAGCGAGCGCGACAGCCTGCCGACGGTGACTGCTGCGGTGCACAGCACTTTTGCGGCAAATTTCCCCGACCTCGCCGAAGTCCGCGGCCAGACGCAGGCCAAGCGCGTCCTGGAAATTGCTGCAGCCGGCAGCCACTCTCTATTGATGGTCGGCCCGCCCGGCACCGGCAAATCGATGCTGGCGGCCCGCCTGCCCGGCTTGATGCCGACACTGACGCTGGAGGCGGCCCGCGCTTCGGCCGCCGTGCTGTCGCTGGTCGGGCAGTTCCGGCCCGACGAATTCGGTCGCCGCCCCTATCGTTCGCCACACCATACCGCCTCTGCCGTTGCCCTGGTCGGCGGCGGCAATCCGCCACGCCCCGGTGAAATCAGCCTGGCCCACCAGGGCATCCTGTTTCTCGACGAACTGCCGGAATTCGACCGCAAGGTGCTGGAAACCCTGCGCGAACCGCTCGAATCCGGCTCGGTGCACATCGCTCGTGCCGCACGGCATGCCGAATTTCCGGCCCAGTTCCAGTTGATCGGGGCGATGAATCCCTGCCCCTGTGGCTACCAGGGCGACCCGTCCGGGCGCTGCCGGTGCACTCCCGATCAGATCACGCGTTACCGCAGTAAGCTGTCCGGCCCCTTCCTTGACCGCATCGATCTGATCATCGAGGTACCGGCCGTCAGCGCCGAGCAATTGGCCGACAAGCCGGATGGGGAAAGTTCGGCCACCGTGCGCCAGCGCGTCGAGGCCGCCAGCACACGGCAGCAGCAACGCCAACAGAAACCGAACGCCCGTCTCAGCACCAAGGAAGTCGATACCCTGTGCCAGCCGGATGCGAGCGGGCAAAAACTGTTGCAGCAGGCTTCCAGCCGCCTCGACCTGTCGGCCCGCGCCTGGCACCGCATCCTGCGCGTTGCCCGCACCATCGCCGACCTGGCCGGTAGCGAAGCCATCGGCGCAGTACACGTCGCCGAAGCCATCCAGTACCGTCGCTTCAACCATGGGTGAACACCAGAAGGCCCGCGATACTCGCGGCATCGCTTTGCTACTCGCTTCATTGTCGGCGCTGGGTCCGTTTTCGATCGACACCTACCTGCCGTCCTTCCACGACATCGCCAACAAGCTTCAGGCGACGCAACTGGAAGTACAGCAAACCCTTTCCGTCTACCTATTGGCCTTCGCCGTGATGACCCTGTGGCACGGCGCCATTTCTGATCGTTTCGGCCGGCGCAAGGTCATTCTGGTGGCGCTTGCCCTGTTCGGCCTTGCCTCGGCGGGCTGTGTCTTCGCCACACGCATCGAACACCTGTGGTTCTGGCGAGCGATGCAGGGGATCACCGCCGGCGCCGGCATCGTGATCAGCCGCGCCATCGTGCGCGACCTGTTCGACGGCGCGCCGGCGCAACGCCTGATGTCGCAGATCACCATGATGTTCGCCCTCGCCCCGGCCGTCGCGCCGGTGATCGGCGGCTGGTTGCAGACCCTGTTTGGCTGGCGCTCGGTTTTTGCCTTTTTGGTGCTGTCCACCGCAGCATTGTGGCTGGCCTGCTGGAAACTGCTGCCGGAAACCCTGCCCCCGGAAAAACGCCAATCGTTGAAGCCAAGCTACCTCGGCAAAACCTACTGGCAAGTCATGACTTCGCCGCTTTTCCTGAGCGCCTGTGCCGCGCTATCGCTCAATTTCGGCGGCTTCTTCATCTACGTGCTGTCGGCCCCGGTCTTCCTGATGACCCACCTCGGCATTCCGGAAACCGGCTTTCTCTGGCTGTTCGGCCCGGCCATGGCTGGCCTGATGACCGGCTCGTGGATTTCCGGCCGGCTGGCCGGCAAGCTGGCGCCGGGCAAGACCGTACAACGCGGCTACCTGATCATGGCCACCGCCTTCGCCGTCAACCTCAGCCTCAATCTCGTACTGCCGCCCGGCCTACCGTGGAGCGTATTGCCGCTTTACATCTACACACTGGGCATGTCGCTGGCCATGCCCAACCTGACGCTGTTCGCGCTCGATCCTTTTCCGGCCCAACGCGGCCTGGCTGCTTCGTGCCAGACCTTCTTCCAGTCCGGATTCAACAGTCTGGCCGCAGCCTTTATCGCGCCCATGCTCTGGGGTTCGACACTGACCCTGGCCCTCGGCATGGGCGGCTTGATGTTGAGCGGAGGCATCGCCGCGCTGCTACACCGGCATCTGCGTCGCCAGCAGTTCGCTCCAAGCTGAATCAGGACTGCTGCCAGGGCAGGCCGCGGAAACGCCAGCCGCCCAAGGTGCCGCGATGAAAATCGTCGTCGAGAGGCCCTTCGAAGCCTTCCAGCACGTTGATCACGGTGGTGAAGCCGGCCGCTTCCAGCGCATCGCCAGCATGGATGGAGCGGTGACCGCTACGGCAGATCAACAGCACCGGCCGCTCGACATCGCCCTTGACCACACGCTTCACCTTGGCGGCGAAATCGGGATCGATCTCCCAGTCCGGCGCCTCCTGCCAGGCCACGTGCTCGGCACCGACCGGATGACCAACGTACATATGCTCGATCTCGGTCCGGCAATCGACCAGCACGGCCTGCGGATTCTCCTGCAGGTAGGCAAAAGCGGCGCGGGGGTCGAGGTGCTGCATGGGCATGTCCGAAGATTAGGAAAGACCAATATTATGGAAGCAACCTTGAGACGCCGTAAACTGTGCTTTTGCCCCAAGGAGGCTGCATGAACCTTCCCCGCTGGCTACGCGCCGCCGGCAGTGCCCTGATCGCGGCCCTGCTTCCCGCCTGCGACATGGTCAACCTGCCGCAGATTCGCCCCGGTGTGACGACCGCTGCGGAAGTGCGCCAGCACATGGGCGAACCCGGATTCGTCCATCGCAACGACGATGGGACCCAAACCTGGGAATACTCACGGCAACCTGCCGGCGTCACCTGCTACATGATCCGCTTCGACAGCAAGGACGTGGTCAGCGCCATGGATCAGGTCATCAACGAAAAAACCTTCGCCAAAATCCAGCCCGGCCTGACGCCTGAACAGGTTCGCCGCCTGCTTGGTGCCCCGGCCTCAAAGTTGGTCTTCGACAATCTCGGCGAGGATATCTGGGAGTGGCATTTCGAAGACACGCCGAAAACCGGCGAGGCCTACTTCATGGTTCATTTCGACCTGAGCAGCGGCCTGGTCAAGAAGACCTCGAAGCGCACCGACATGCGCGGCTGATCAAGCCTGCAGATCTTCCAGCGTATTGAAATTGCGGAAGGCCATCGGCTGGTCGTCGAAATCGACGATAGCCACGCCGTTTTCCTCGCACCATTGCATGACCCGCCGGCCACCGCCGTGCAGAAAGGCTTCCAGCCCACCCCGCAGATCGCGACGGCATAGACAGAAGACTGGATGCACCCGGTCTTCGGCGCGAGCTATCGCCAATCCGCTGCCCTTCGCCACAGCTCCGGCCAGCAGGCGTTCAGCCAGATCGAGTGGCAGGTACGGAGAATCGCAGGGCGCCGTCAGCACCCAGAACGTATCGGCGACGGCCAGACCGGCATGCAAACCGGCCAGCGGCCCGGCGAAATCGGGAATGCTGTCGGCCACCACTGGATAACCGAGCGCGGCGTAATCGGGCAGGCTGCGGTTGGCGTTGATCAGCAACTTGCCCACCTGCGGCGCCAGCCGCTCCGCCACATGACGAACTAACGGCTTGCCGGCCAGCAACTGCAGGCCCTTGTCCACGCCGCCCATTCGCCGGCCCAGGCCACCTGCCAGGATGACGCCGGTAATGTCGGGATGAGTCATCAGAAGACCAGGGTTCGCCAGGCCGAGTCGAGCGAGCGGGCAACGAAGGCCGTCGCGCCGGCCGAGCGGGCCACTTCGATCAGTTCTTCCCCCTCGCCGACCCAGGCCGCCTGCGCCATGCCGCAAGCGAAGAAGGCGACGCCTTCGCTTTGCAGTTCGCGAAAGAAATCGGCCACCGATTTTTCCCGGTTTGGCGTGGCAAAGGCTGAGCCGGCCACCCCCTCGACCAACCAGCGCACCGCCGGGCCGGCGAAATGCAGTTCGACCTCGGCATCGAGCGCCCGCGCCGCCAGCGCATGCACCAGCGGCGTCACCACGAGGTCCGGACGATCCGGCGTCGCAGCCCAGATCAAAAAGGCGAATTTGTCAGGCAAAGGTGGCCTCCGGCTCGATTTTCAGCACGTGGGCACGGTACACCGCAGCATCGACCAGGGTCGCCTTCTCCTCGGCCCAGCGCGTCGGCCGCACGCGCGCCATCCAGCCTGCGCCGTAAGGATCGTCATTGACCCGCTTCGGCCGCTCCTCGGCCGCCTCATTGCCTTCGAGCAAAATGAAGGACACCGGCGCATGCACCGCCAATACCGTTTTACGGCACTCGACCGTGCCCATGCCCCGCCCGAGTTCTACCTCCGCTCCCTTCGGCTTGCTGGTGAAGGCGATGATCTCGCCAGCCAGGAAGATGCCGAACGACGTGGCGCCGATCAGCAATGCGCCGTCGCCGACCTCCTGCACCCACATGTCGTAACGCGGGCAGTAGAGGCGGTCGTCGGGGATGGAGCCGGTGAAGGGGGTGTGGGCCATGTCGAAAAGATGGAGAAATGAGCTACGTTTGCATTGCATTCAGGACGCGAAGACGAGCCGAAGGCAGTGCTATTGCACGACGAGGCGATGTCGACAAAGTCATGGATGCAATGCAAACGATAGCTGGCGGAAGGAAGCAGGAGTCGAACCTACCCAAACCTGTCTGACAGGTCCTGACGGTTTTGAAGACCGTCCGTCCCACCGGGGAGCGATTCCTTCCGTTGTTCATGATCCGAATTGTTCGGGCGTTCCACGTGGAACGTGGGTATCCCGCACCCGCCGAGTGTAGCCGATGCGGTCGAAGAATTCGAGAATGTGGATGGCGACTTTTCGCCCGCCGCCGATCTCGTCGCGCAGGGTGGCAGCGCGGGCGTGGCCATCGCGTTCGCTCAGCGCAGCGACGCGGCGGGCCAGGTCAGCCACCGCCTCGGCGGTGAAGTAATGATCGTGCGCCACCGGGTAAGCCTCGCCAAAGCGGGCAACCCGCTTGAACAGGGCGCGCACGGTATCTTCGGCAAACCCCGTGGCCTTGGCCACGTCGCGCACGCGCGGTGGCGCGTAGGGTTCGGCGGCGAGCAAGGGCTTCAGAGTCTGCCACAGATCGTGGTCGGCCTTGGCCAGTTGCACGCGGTGTTCCGGCAGGTGCAGCCAGGCGTGCGTCTGGGCGATGCGTCCGTCGGCCAGCGGCGTGGCCAGCAAGGCGTCGAAGGCCGGGCGCGACAGCGTTGGCAGCGTCAGGCGGCGCAGGCGGTCGCGTTCGACGCCGGGCATGTCCGGGGCGCGTTCGTGCTCGGCCGCCAGTGCGGCGAGCAGACGGGCTTCCAGTTCCAGCCAGCCTTGCGGCGCAAAGGCGGTGCCACCAATGACGATCAGGCCGAGGCGGCCGCACAGCTCGGTCAATGCCTTGGCATCAAGGTTACGATTGAGCGCATACGGCGCCAATTCGACACCGGCCGGCTGCTGCTCGGCCGCCAGTTGCAGGGCAACACCGGGATCGTTATCGGCCAGCGCGGCGAGCATGGCCAGGCGCTCGGCGCTGCGCTTCTTGCGGTTGGGCGGAAAGATGTCGAGCACCCGACCGCCGCCGATAGTGTGGCGGGCCGAGGCATCGCGCAGGATGAAGCGGTCGCCGGCCAAGGCGCCGATCTCGCGCTCCAGCGTCAGTTGCGCCCCCCCCTCACCGCCCGGCGCGATTTCGTCGGCCCCGAGCAGCGCGATACGCGCCGGCACGTCTTCGGCCCCCAAATGCAGATGCACCTGCGTCCAGTGCTTGAGGGCCGGCTGGCCGGACAGCACGCGCACCTTGGCGTCGAGGCGCCTGACTGGCGCATGCAAGGCCGGCGCGACGATCCATTGGCCGCGCGTTACCTCGCTTTTCTCGATACCGGCCAAGGCCAGGGCGATGCGCTGCCCGGCATGGCCCGATTCGGCTGGGGCATCCTGCACGCGCAGGCTGCGCACGCGCACCGGTTTGTTCGGCGGGCTGAGGAGCAATTGATCGCCGACCTTCACTTCGCCGGCGAAGGCCGTGCCGGTGACGACCGTCCCAGCCCCGGACAAGGTAAAGCAGCGATCGACCGCCAGGCGGAAGCCGCCTTCGGCACGACGCTCGCCCAGTTCAGCGGCAGCCGCTTCGAGATGGGATTTCAATGCGGCGATGCCCTCGCCCGTGGTCGCCGCTACTGGGAAGATCGGCGCGCCGGCCATCGCGGTGCCGGCCAGCAATTGCTCGATCTCGGTTTTTGCCTCTTTTTGCCGGTGCACCGCAGCAGCGTCGATCTTGGTCAGCGCCACCGCGCCGCGCTGAATGCCGAGCAGTTCGATGATCTCCAGATGCTCGCGCGTCTGCGGCATCGGGCCGTCATCCGCCGCCACGACGAGGAGGGCGAAGTCGATCCCGGTCGCCCCGGCCAGCATGTTGTGGATCAGCTTTTCATGCCCCGGCACGTCGATGTAACCGAGAGTTTCACCAAAAGACGAGGGCGTGTAGGCATAGCCGAGGTCCACCGTGATGCCGCGCGCCTTTTCTTCCTTCAGGCGGTCGCAATCGACCCCGGTCAGCGCCTTGACCAGCGTGGTCTTGCCGTGGTCGATATGGCCGGCGGTACCGATGATCATGCGCCGCCCTCCACGACTTCGGGAATGTCGCCGATCCGCAGGGTACCGCCGCGCAACACGTCGACCCGCAAGCCGCCCCGACCGAGCCAATGGCTGACCACCTGCGGCCCGGTAAGTGCAGTGTTCGCCAAGCGCTGCCCCAGCGTACGGCAAGGTTCGCAGCGTTCAACGCCGCGTAACAGGCAATCGCCGAGACGAAAGGTCTTGCTGACCAGTTCATTGAGCCGGACGCCGCGCGTCACCACGTTGCGCCGGGTCAGTGACCAATCGATTGCACGTTGGCTTAACGCACAGAATGCCTCGATTTCCTCGGCCTCGACCAGGGTCAGATTCTGCCCCGACCAATCGGCCCGGCCTTGATGACGGTCGCCAACAACCCCCTGCCCGGCGCGCAATTCAAGCTGCACACATGCCTGCTGCGGTGCACCGCGCTGCGGACTCAAAAACAGGTGCTCGACGACCATGGCAGTCATCGGGCCGCGAAATAGCCGGCCGCAGCAGCCATCGCCTCGCCATCGGCCAGTACGGCCTCCGGCGCACCGCCCTTGCCCCACAGCGGCGGCATGAACTGCATGCCGAGGAATTCCGCGCACAGGCGGTAGCTGTCGAACATCGGCTGGGCGCGTTCGCGGTTGCCGCTGGTGCTGATCACCCACAGGCGCTTGCCAGCCATCTTTTCCTTGAAATCGATGCCGGGCACGCGCAGCCAGCCGCTCCAGTGGTCGAGGTAAGTCTTCAGCGGCGACGGCACCGAGAACCAATAGACCGGCGAGACGAAAACGAGGTCGGTGGCGGCCAAGGTCTCTTCGAGCAGGGTTTTCATGTCGCCCGATGGCATCGGATAAGTGCCGGCGGTATGGCGCAGATCGACGAATGGCAGCTGCTCGAGTTCGGCCAGCTTGAACCAGATTTCTTCAGTGCCCGAAGGCAGGCTGGCCGCAGCGTGGCGGGCCAGGGTTTCGCTGTTGCCGACATGGCCGGGTTCGCGGGTGGTGGCGTTGAGAAAGAGGAAGCGGGACATGGCAGTGAAGACGGTGAAAAGGCTTATTTTGGCATCAGGCAGTCGGTTGCAGCGCAATGATCGCCATGCCGGCCAGCGCGATGCCGGCGCCGGCGAGATCCCAGCGGGTCAACGGCAGGCCATCGACGAAATACAGCCAGCCGAGCGCGACGGCGATGTACATGCCGCCATAGGCCGCGTAGGTGCGGCCGGCGGCGGTCGGATGCAGGGTCAGCAGCCAGGCGAAGAGTGCCAGCGAGGCAGCGGCCGGGATCAACAGCAAGGCACTCTTGCCCTGCTTCAGTACCAGCCACGGCAGGTAGCAGCCGACGATCTCGGCGACGGCGGTCACGGCAAACAACAGGGCGATACGCAGCAATTCCATCCAATGTTCTCAAAAGGCCGGCGACCGCTGTCTGACGGCCGCCGCCGGCCGGGGTTCCGCGTTTTAGCCGAACATGTCCTCGTACATCCGCCCGGCCCAGGCGAAGTCTTCGGTCACCAGTTCGTCGCGACGCAGGTTGTCGTCGTCCTGATCCTGCACGATGACGCCCTTGTCGTTGACCCAGTACTTGAAGCGCACGGCGATGTCCTCGCGCGGCTCGGTGTTGACCATCATGAAACACAGGTTGTCCGGCAGCGCGTATTTCGGCTCGCGGCCCTTGACCCGTTCGGCGATGTACTTGGCGACGATCTTGGCGTGCGCGTTGGCGACGTGGCCGGCCTTCGGGTAGAAGCGGAAGAGCGGCGAAACGACACCGACCGAGTCACCGATCACGTAGGTGTCGGGATCATCCTTCATGTTCAGCATGAAGGGATCGACGCCGGCCCAGCCGGTCGGCTTGCCTTCCTCGTTCTTGCCGATGACGCCGGCTTTCCATGCCATGTCGCCGGCCTGGTGCGGTGCCATCAGGATGGAATGGTCGAAGGTGAAGTCGCCGGCTGCGGTCTTGATCTTCTTGTTGAAAGGATCGACTTCGCTGATCACCGCCTTGGGCACATAGACGATCTGGTCCTTGTACAGATTGGCGAAGGCTTCCTGGAAGCCGCCGGTGATCGGCGCGGGACTCGGCTTGGGATCGAGGATGATGACCTTGCCCTTGATCTTGCGCTGCTTGAACAGGCCGGCGATCAAGCAGGCGCGCTCGTAGGGCGACGGCGGGCAGCGATGCGGCGGCGGCGGCAGGGTCATCACCAGGTCGCCGCCGGTGAAGTTCTGGATGCTCTGCTTCAGGCGGAAGTGCTCGGCATTCGGAATGTAGGCCGCCGGGAACATGGCCTTGGTGTAATCCGCCGCCTTGCGGTCGTTGCCAAACCAGGTTTCGTAGTTGTAGCGGATGCCGGCACCGACGATCAGGTAGTCGTAGTCCAGCCAGCCCTGGGCCGTGATGACGCGCTTCCTGTCGCGTTCGAAACCGGTGACTTCGGTCTGGATGAAGGTGTAGCCGTATTTCTGCGCCACCGGCAGGTAGCTGAAGGTCAGGAACTGGGTATCGACCACGTCGACCAGCCACTTGTTGCTCATCGGGCAGGAGAAGAAGACCGGGTTGCGTTCGAGCAGCACGACGTCGAGCGTCGGGTCGAGCTTGCGCAGATGCTTGGCGGCGGAGACTCCGCCCCAGCCGCCGCCGCAGATGACGACGCGCTTGCCCTTGGCTTTGGGCAGCAGCGGATCGGCCTGCATGTTGATCAGGAAAGGCAGCGGACTGGTCGGCTGGGCCACGGCGGCCGTCGCCCCCAGGGCCGCGCCGGCGGCCAGGAATTGTCGTCGGTTCAAGCTCACGATGTCGTCTCCATTCGAAAAACCATCCAGACACGGAGATGCCTGGATTTACAGGGTCGCCCTCGCGGGCAGGATCGGGAACGGCGGGCGGTACGCAGACCGCCCAGCGAGGCCGTTTCCGGAATACTAGATTTTCAGCTCGGCCATCTGGGCGACGAAACGCACCTCGTCCTTCGCTTCCAGGCAGCGCAGGTCGAGATGGAAGGCGTCGTCGCGGATGTAGCCGATGACCGGCACAGGCAGGCCGCGACAGGCTGCCTCCAGCGCCAGCAGCGTCTTGCCCGGCTTCTTCGCGGTCGGTTTGAAGACCAGCGCCGCCGACGGCAAGCGCTCGACCGGCAATGCGCCGCTGCCGATCTGGCTGCTGCACGGCTGCACCGAGACTGTCGCCAACTCGCCCACTGCGGCTTGCGCCGCCGGCTGCACGCGCTCGGCCAGCGCCGTGATGTCGGCCACCGGCCGGGTCAGCAGGCGCAAGGTCGGCAGGCGTTCGACCAGGCGATCCGGGTCGCGATACAGGCGCAGGGTCGCTTCCAGCGCGGCCAGCGTCGTCTTGCCGACACGCAGGGCGCGCTTCAGAGGATTCTTCTTGATTTTGGCGATCAGGTCCTTGCGGCCGACGATCAGGCCGGCTTGCGGGCCGCCGAGCAATTTGTCGCCGGAGAAGGTGACGATGTCCGCCCCCGCCGCCAGCGCTTGTTGCGGCGTCGGTTCGGGCGGCAGGCCGATGGCGGCGAAGTCGGTCAGCGTGCCGCTGCCCAGATCGACCAGGAAAGGCAGGTTGGCGGCGTGGGCGATTTTTGCCACTTCCGCCTCGTGCACCGCAGCAGTGAAGCCGGTCACCTCGTAATTGCTGGTATGCACCTTCATCAGCAGCGCCGTCTTCGGCCCGATGGCCTCGGCGTAGTCCTTGGCGTGCGTGCGGTTGGTGGTGCCGATTTCGATCAGCTTCACCTGCGCCCGACGCATCACGTCGGGGATGCGGAAAGCGCCGCCGATCTCGACCAGCTCGCCGCGCGACACCACCGCCTCCTTGCCCTGGGCCAACGCATTGAGGCTGAGCAGCACGGCGGCGGCGTTGTTGTTGACGATGGTGGCGGCTACGTCCGGCGAACCGCCAGCGATCAGTTCGGCCAGCAGGCCGGAAACCAGATCGTCGCGGTCGCCGCGTCCGCCGGAAGCCAGGTCGTATTCCAGCGCGCAGGGCGAACGTGCCGCCTCGACCATCAGCGCGATGGCCTCTTCGGAGAGCAAGGCGCGGCCGAGATTGGTGTGCAGCACAGTGCCGGTCAGGTTGAACACGGCGCGCAGGTTCGCGCGCCCGGCCTCGTCGGCGCGGCGACGGATGGCGGCAAGCAGCGCCGTTTCTTCGGGCAACGGCAGGCCGTGTTTGAGCCCTTCGCGGGCGGCGGCCAGTTCGGCGCGCACGCAGCCGGTCACCAGCTGGCGACCATGCGCGTCAATCAGTTCGGAAAGTTGGCTTAAAACGCGGTCGACCGCGGGCAGACGTCTGTTTTCGTTCATGGCTTTCACCCGGACCGGGCAGAAAGGTTGATGGGAAGGGGTGGGTCAGGCGCTATGGGCACCGATCAGCAGCAGATTGGGGCCGGTGCGCTCATAGCCGGCCTCGTCGACCAGCAGATCGAGCGCCAGCGTGGCAAGGTCGTCAGCCACCGGATCGACGCGCGGGTCCTTCTCCTGATAGACCACTTTCAGATAGCCCTTGCAGGAATCACAGGTCTCGGCGCGCACCTCGCCCTTGCTGCCTTCCAGTTCGTGCAGCGCGACCTCCTTGTCGGAGCCACAGCTCGTACAGACCGCGCGCGGCACGTTCCATTCGGTGTTGCACAGGCTGCAATGCAGGTAACGCAGGTTGTTGATCGCTGCGCCGAGGCGGACGATGCTGGCCACGGCCGGGCTGCCGCAACAGGGGCAGACGTTGTGGGCATCCTGGATCTGCAGATGGCTGGTATCGAGCTGGCTGGCCAGTTTGGTGAAGACCAATTGCAGGGCGGCGCCGACGAAAGGCAGCTGAGCCGCGGAATCCATGTCCGGCTCACCGCCGAGCAGGCCGTTGGCCAGTTTTTCGAGTTGCTCTTCGGACGAGGAAAAGAGCGCTTTCAACGCGAGCTGCGCACCTTCCGGTGCATCGTCCTGCAAGCGCAGGCAGAGCTGTTGCAGGGCGAAGCGCCAGGCAGCCGGGCGGGCCAGCGACTGGGCGTTGATCGGCGGCATGCGGTGCTCGCGTGCCAGCTCAAGCTTGGCGGCATCGGGCAAAGGCAGGTCGGGCAAGCCTTTCAGCACCTCGTGCTGGGCGCGCGTCAGGCGCCCGAGGAAGACCAGCCAGTCGCCCAGGCTGTGGTTCTGGGCGAGGAATTCGAAACGATCGGCCCGTTCGGAAAACAGGCTGGCCGGGACCGGCAGCAGGAAAGGCGCAGCGTCTTCGGTCGGCGGATGGAAGTCGATCGGTTGGGTTTGCATGGGTTGTCTCTGAGCCTGGCATTGGTGGCGAAAAGGGGCGTCCAATGCTCGTTTCTAAAAAACGGGGGATGCACCGATATTGGCTGCAGAGCCCCCTAAACGCAAGGTAAAGCTAAAACCTGTTGCGAACGGGACAGGGGCGCCAAAGCAGCCCTGCCCTGTCGTCTTACTTGCCGGTGACTTGTCTGTACCAGCCACGGTGATGCTGCTTGGCCCAGGCGCGGGTGACCGTGCCGTACCACATGGCGCGGATGGTGCCCTTGACCCAGATGGCGGCATAGACGTGGACCATGATCAGCGCAATCATCACGGCACCTGCTGCGGCATGGACGACGGCACCGAGGCGGACCACGGTGATGTCGAAGCCGAAGTAGGCACGCCAGATGAAGAGGCCGGACACCGTCATCAGCAGCATGCACACGGCGAGCGCCCAGAACATCACTTTCTGGCCGCCGTTGTACTTGCCCTGTTCCGGCATGTCGTGGTCGTTGCCGTCCACCATGTTCTTGGCCTTGGCCAGCCATTCCTTGTCCGCCGGGGTCATCTTGTTCAGATGCTTGAAGCGGAGAAAGATGGACAGGAAGGACACCGCCATCAGCACCCCGAGGAAGGGGTGGATGATGCGGGCCCAGACCGGGCCACCGAACAGCTGGGTGAGCGGGAAGAAGGCCGGATGGAAGAAGGCCAGACCGGACAGTGCGAGCAGGATGAAACTGATGCCCACTACCCAGTGATTGGCCCGCTCGGACGCGTTATAGCGTTGCAGGTCTTTCGGATCGCGGATCATTTGGCTTCCTCCTTGTCTTCACGTTCGATCTCGTCTTCGATCTCCTTCGAGACCTCGTTCGGACCCTTGGTGACGTAGTGGAACAGGCTGCCCAGTGCCACCCCGGCCAGGGCCAGCGTGGCGAGCGGCTTGGCGAAGCCCTTCCACAGCGAGACCAGCGGGCTGATCGACGGGTTGGCCGGCAGGCCGGCGTACAGATTCGGCTGATCGGCGTGGTGCAGCACGTACATGACGTGCGTGCCGCCAACGCCTTCCGGATCGTACAGGCCAGCCTTGTCGTAGCCGCGTTCCTTCAGGTCGGTAATGCGCTTGGAAGCGTAGTCCTTCATGTCTTCCTTGCTGCCGAACTGGATGGCGCCGGTCGGGCAGGCCTTGGCGCAAGCCGGGGCCTGGTTGACGGCGACACGGTCGGAACACAGCGTGCACTTGTAGGCCTTGCTGTCCTTCTGCGATATGCGCGGGACGTTGAACGGACAGCCGGTCACGCAGTAGCCGCAGCCGATGCAGTTTTCCTGATGGAAATCCACGATGCCGTTGCTGTACTGAATGATGGCGCCGGGCGACGGGCAGGCCTTCAGGCAGCCTGGGTCGGAACAGTGCATGCAGCCGTCCTTGCGGATCAGCCACTCCAGCTTGTTGTTCTGCTCGACCTCGGTGTAGCGCATGACGGTCCACGAGTCGGCCGACAGGTCCATCGGGTTGTCGTAGACGCCGTGGCAGTTGCCGACTTCGTCGCGGATGTCGTTCCACTCCGAGCATGCCACCTGGCAGGCCTTGCAGCCGATACAGGCGGACACGTCGATGAGCTTGGCGATCTCGACCGTATGCCGAGCCTGCGGGGCCGGCGTCGTGGTCGCGGAGCGCTGTTTGATGTCTAGCGATTGCAGTGCCATATCAGCTCTCCTTTACGCCTTCTCGATGTTGACCAGGAACGCCTTGTACTCCGGCGTCTGCGTATTGGCGTCGCCCACGAACGGCGTCAGGGTGTTGGTGATGAAGCCTGGCTTCGTCGCCCCCTTGAAACCGTAGTGGATCGGGATGCCGATGGTGTGCACCTTCTTGCCATCCACATCTAGCGCCTTGATCCGCTTGGTCACCACCGCCACCGCCTTGATGAAGCCGCGGTTGGAGCGGACCTTGACCCGGTCGCCGACAGCGATGCCCTTTTCCTTCGCCAGTTCCTCGCCGATTTCCACGAACTGTTCCGGCTGCATGATCGCGTTGATCTTGCTCTGCTTGGTCCAGTAGTGGAAATGCTCGGTCAGACGGTAGGTGGTCGCCACGTACGGGAAGTCCTTGGCCGTGCCGAACGCCTCCATGTCGCCCTTGTACACGCGGGCCGCGGGGTTGGCGCGGGCCTTCGGGTTCTTCGGGTGCATCGGGTTGTTGTCCAGCGGCGACTCGAACGGCTCGTAGTGCTCGGGGAACGGACCCTCGTTCATCAGGCCGAGGCTGAACAGACGCCCGACGCCTTCACCGGTCATGATGAAAGGCATGACGTTCTGGTCAGGTGCCGCGTCCGGACGCATGTCGGGGATATCGTTACCACCCCACTTGTCGCCCAGCCACTTGAGCACGGTCCGCTTCGGATCCCACGGCTTGCCGGAGAGATCGGCCGAGGCGCGGTTGTACAGGATGCGCCGGTTGACCGGCCAGGCGAAGCCCCAGTTCAGGGTTTGGCCCAAACCGGATGGATCGCTGTTGTCACGGCGAGCCGAGTTGTTACCGGCCTGCGACCAGACGCCGCAGTAGATCCAGTTGCCGCAAGTGGTCGAACCGTCGTCGCGCAGCATGGCAAAGCTCGGCAGTTGATCGCCGGCCTTGACCAGCACCTTGGTCGGATCCTTCGGGTCGAGCACGTCGGCCAATGCCTTGCCGTTGAACTCCATCATCAGCTCTTCCGGCGACGGCTTGGTCGGCTGGCGATAGGCCCAGGTCAGCTTCTGGATCGGCTCCGAGTAGGCACCGCCATCCTTGGCGTACATTTCCTTCAGCTTCAGGAAAAGCGTGGCCATGATTTCGGTGTCGTCCTTGGCATCGCCCGGACCGTCGGCGGCCTTCCAGCGCCACTGGATGACGCGGCCGGAGTTGGTGAAGCTGCCAGAGGTTTCGGCAAACAACGTGGTCGGCAGGCGGAAGACCTCGGTCTTGATTTCCTCGGGCTTGACGTCGTTGAACTCGCCGTGCGGCTTCCAGAACTCGGAGGTATCGGTCGCCAGCGGGTCCATGACCACCATGTACTTCAACTTGGCCAGGCCATCGCCCACCTTCTTCTTGTTGGCAACGGAAGCCAGCGGGTTGAAGCCTTGGCACAGGAAGCCGTTGACCTTGCCTTCGTACATGGCATTGAAGATCGACAGCACGTCGGAGGCGCCGGCCAGCTTGGGCATGAAGTCGTAGGCGAAGCCGTTGTCCTTGTTGGCCGCATCGCCCCACCAGGCCTTGTGCAGGCTGACGTACCACTTCGGCAGGTTCTGGCCGAAGTTCATCTGGCCCGGACGCAGCATCTTCGGCGTCTTCTTCTCGAGGAAGGTCTTCAGATCCGGCTCGGCATCGGTCGGCACCGCCAGGTAGCCCGGCAGGTTCTGGGCATACAGCGCGAAGTCGGTGATGCCCTGAACGTTGGCGTGGCCGCGCAGCGCGTTGATGCCGCCGCCCGCCATGCCCATGTTGCCGAGCAACAGCTGGATGATCGCCATGCAGCGGATGTTCTGCGAACCGACGGAGTGCTCGGTCCAGCCCAGCGCGTACAGGTTGGTCATCGTCTTGTTCGGCGCGGCCGTTTCGGCGATGTATTCGCAGACCTTCAGGAAGGCTTCCTTCGGCGTGCCGCAGACCTTGGCGACCATGTCCGGCGTATACCGGGCGTAGTGGGCCTTCATCAGCTGGAAGGCGCAACGCGGGTCCTGCAGGGTTTCATCGACCTTGGCAAAGCCTTGACTGTCGAGCTGGTAGGACCAGGTCGCCTTGTCGTAGCTGCGCTTCTCGTCGTTGTAGCCGGTGAAGATGCCATCCTCGAAGTTGAAGCCTTCGTTGATCAGGAAGGACGCGTTGGTGTACGCCTTCACATAGTCGTGATGGATCTTGTCGTTGGCCAGCAGGTAATTGATGACGCCGCCGAGGAAGGCGATGTCGGAGCCCGGACGGATCGGCGCGTAGAAATCGGAAACCGAGGCCGTACGGT